>NC_009668.1:1060000-1360000 GCF_000017405.1 Brucella anthropi ATCC 49188 | reverse complement strand
CGATGCCGGCAAGGAACGGATAGATCGTGGTCGATTGGGCAATCACAAGATCGGCGACGATCAGGAAGCCGAGACTGGCGGCAAGCAGGCCCTTGCGCCCCAACCTGTCCGAGAGCGCGCCAACCGGATAGGCTGTCAGCCCATAGACGGCATGCATGACAACCATGGTGATCGGGACCCATGCGGCTGCAAACCCGGCTTCCTGCGCCTTGAGGAGCAGGAATGCTTCGCTAAAACGAGCCATGGTAAGGATCGATGCGACTGCAATCACGATCCATACGGTCGCGTTCAGCTTGCCCGCATCGGCAAATCGTGGAAATCCCTTGGAGCGAGCAAGGGGGCGTTTAGGGGGCGTTTCCGGTTCACGAATGCCGAAAATCAGAAGCGCGACCGCAATGAAAGCCGGAATGGCTGCAATCCAGAAAATGGTGATGATGTTGCCGCCGGTTACGAGCATCAGCCCTATGGCAATGAGCGGACCGACGAAGCCGCCGACCGTGTCGAGCGACTTGCGCAGCCCGAAGGCTGCGCCGCGTATTTCCGGCGGTGTCACATCAGCAATCAAGGCATCGCGCGGCGTGCCGCGTATGCCCTTGCCAACACGGTCTATCGCCTTGGCCATTACGATACCGCCCGCTGTCGTTGCCAGCGGGAAGATAAGCTTGGAAATGGCGGCCAGCCCATAGCCTGCGACGGCAAGCGGTTTCCTTCGGCCTGTCCAGTCGGAGATGACGCCCGAGAAAAGCTTGGTCACCGTTGCGATGGCGACTGACAGCCCTTCGATGAATCCGACCATCATGGCCGAAGCGCCGAGACCGGCCACCAGATAGAGTGGCAGCAGCGTCTGTACCATTTCCGAAGAGATATCCATCAGCAGGCTGACGAAACCAAGAATCCATACCGTTGACGGTATGGATGCGGTTTTCTGAGTGGATGCCATGTTGAAAACCCGAATCTGCCGAAGGAATTATCAAGCTGTTAGCACAGTGCGAAAAAAGATGAGTAATAAACTCCTATTATTTCGGATAGGCGTCGGCCATATTCAGCAGTTTAGCTGTATTCTCGTTGAGTATTGGTTGCATGTCGTCAAGCGAGCTGTGTCGACGGGATTGATGATCCAGTTCTTCGTTGATGCGGTCGGCAAGTGCGAAGAAATGTTTGCGTACCTTCGGAGCATAAGGATTGGCGCGCTCGATGGCCTGAAACACTTCCGGCGCATCGTGGCGGACCATGCCAACCGCCTGCATCATAAGGTCAAAGCTCTTTGTCGTCATGCGGGTTGGTAACGGCTCCATCTGCACCAGAACCTTGGCGATCAGATGCGTCAGACCCTGAACCATTGCAGCTTCGCGGTCGTGGTCTTCTGGTGTCGTGACGATGACGTCGAGGGCAAGATGCTTTTTCAGGAAGGCTGCAACGCGGCGAAATTTTGTACCGCGCACGGGGCAGACGGCGATTTTCAGACCGGCAATGCCGTCACGCGCGCTCTGCGGACCGAAGAGCGGATGTGTGGCGACAATATCGACATGCATGGGCAGGCCGCGCTGCATGATATCGGCGGGCCCGACCTTGACTGAACCGACGTCGAGAACAAGCGCACCGGGGCGCAGATGCGGCGCGATCATCGCCACCACGCGGTCGAGCGTCGCGACCGGCGTTGCGAGGATGACGATATTGCACCGGGCGACCTGTTCCATGGAGGTCAGGGTAACGCCATGCATTAGCACCGTCTGTTCAAGGTCTGCGACGGGGTCGTAGGCATACAACTGGAAATACGGGTTCAGGTGGCGGGCGATAAGCTGCCCGAATGCACCAAAGCCGATAATGCCAATTTTTATATGCTGATTATTGTCGCAAGACATGGACTGACCTCTTTAGGGCCGCATGGCCAGAGGTGCTGTCCTTGAAACTCAACCGCTGGCAATGCAGCGGTTGAACTATGACAAAGCAAACCCGCCGCTATATGAGCGGGGCGTAATAAGACCGGGTGCTGATGAGTGCTTTGTTCATGCCGCCTAGCTATTCCTGCTTTTGGTCGATGTCAACACACCGTCTATTTCATATAGGCGCGAACCACGTCGACGAGTTCGCCGGCACCTTCGTCGCGTTCCTTTTGCGGAAGGGCGCCATCGGCAACATGCATCAGGATGTGGTCTTCGATCACTTCCGCCATCAGCCCGTTGACCGCACCACGGACGCCTGCAATCACCTGCATGACTTCGGCGCAGCCCTTTTCTTCCTCAAGCATCCGTTCCACGCCTTCAAGCTGGCCACGAATGCGACGCACGCGATTGATGAGCTTCTGCTTTTCACGGATAGTGTGGGTCATGGGAACTTCGGTCCTTCATGGCAATGTTGCGATTTTCAGGCAGCGCGCGTTTCCACCTCCACCGTCACATGCGACAAATCATGGATCGCCGCAAGCTTGTTCCGATAGTAGGACGGTGTCTTCGGCTGCTCCGCGACGATCGACACAATGGCACCGTGATGGCCTGGCCCGAGTTGCCAGACATGCAGGTCAGCGATCTCTCCGCCTTCGCGGCTGATGATCTCCGCGATCTCGTCCGGCAGGTCTTCGTCTTCGGGCAGATAGTCCAAAAGGGTTGAGCCGGTGTCTTTGATCAGCCCCCATGACCAGTGTGCGATCACCGCAGCGCCGACAATGCCCATTGCCGGGTCGAGCCAGAGCCAGCCATAAAGGCTGCCTAGCAGGAGCGCTGCGATGGCAAGCACCGATGTCAGCGCATCGGCGAGCACATGCATATAGGCTGCACGCAAGTTCTGGTCATAGCCACCCGCGTGATCGTGATCGTGGTCATGGTGATGGCCATGATGGTGTGAATGATCGTCCCTGAGAAGCCAGGCGCAGACGAGGTTGACGATCAGTCCGATGATTGCGACGAGAATAGCCTCGTGAAAATTGATGTTTACCGGGGAACTGAAGCGCCAGAAGCTTTCCCATCCGATCAGGAGGGCGATCAGTGCGAGAACGATGGCGCTGGCAAAGCCAGCGAGATCGCCGAGCTTGCCTGTGCCGAACGTGAACCGCGAATTATGTGCGTGCTTGCGCGCATAGAGATAGGCAAGGGCCGCGATCAGCATTGCCGCTGCATGGGTGGACATGTGCCAGCCATCGGCAGTGAGCGCCATGGAGCCATAAAGGCTTCCGGCTGTGATCTCGATTATCATCATCGCTGTCGTGATGGCGATCACGATCCAGGTTCGCTTCTCATTGCGTCGGTGGTTTTCTCCCAGAAAGACATGGTCGTGTCTGGAACTCAGCTGATGCCCGGAATGGTGGGAGTGATGATGTGCGCTCATGAAAACAGCCTCTCTATTAGAATAGGGGGGTATACTATTTTCTGGAGCGCTACAAATCACACTTTCAGGAGCCGACTTAACTTCGATCAGCAGGGGCAACCGCTGGCAACGCCTTTCAACGGCAGAAAAACTCACCTTTCGATGTAGGGCTTACGCCTATTCGAGGAGGCTTTAGACCTGATTGCCGGAATCTTTTCGAGGTCGGGATCAGTTAAGATCAGACTTGTTAACTTGGGGCAAAGCACTGAAGCGCCGCTGATCCGGGCAACACGGAACGACGCTTCAGATTTTGAAGCTGTGCATCGTGCTTTGCTAGAAATCCACGCTGATTTTCAGGCCGGTGCCGTAACGAGAAGAGCGGAGGGATTCATGTCTTCAGAAAAGAACGGGCATTCGCCGCGAAGTCGTGCGCGACGACATTTTCTGGGTCTCACAGCAGCCACTGCCGCCAAGGTTGTGGCACTGGGTGCTCTGGCTTCAACAATGTCATCACGCCCGTCGCAAGCCCTGGGCACGAAATGGTGGCATGGTGGTCATGGTGGCGGAGGAGGCTCCGGATCGCACTGCCTTTTGAAAGGCACACTTATCGAAACGCCCACCGGCCCGGTGGCGGTGGAGACATTATCCGTTGGCGATCTTGTGACTACGGCTTGCGGTGAAACGCGTCCGGTCAAGTGGGTCGGATGGCAGAGCTGCAGAAAAGGCGGCACGCAATGGAATGAGAGCGTGATGCCGATCCGTGTCAAACGTTATG
Source organism: Brucella anthropi ATCC 49188 (assembly GCF_000017405.1). NCBI lineage: Bacteria > Pseudomonadati > Pseudomonadota > Alphaproteobacteria > Hyphomicrobiales > Brucellaceae > Brucella > Brucella anthropi. The sequence continues at coordinate 1,355,925 of NC_009668.1, read as the reverse complement.
CCATCGACAGCAAAACCCCGCAGCGCGACCTTTACCTTTCGCCCAACCATGCGCTGCTTATCGACGGCGTTCTGATCCGCGCGAAGGATCTGGTCAACGGCCAGAGCATAGCGCGCGTGTCGATGGATACGACAATCGACTATTACAACATCGTTCTCGACAGTCATGATGCCGTGCTGGCGGAAGGGGCAGCCGTCGAAACCTATCTGATGCGCGGCGACAGCTACAAGGGCTTCACCAACTTTGCCGAGTATCAGGAACTATATCCGGACGAAGCCAATATCATCATGCGGCCCTATGCGCCGCTTATGGGCTACGAAGGTGCCCGCCAGCACATGCATGCATTGTTGTGCATGAGCGGCATTCTTCCGCTGCGCGACGTGGTTGAGGAAACCTATCAGCGTCTGGCAGCAAAGACGAGTGAAAGCGTAGCGTAGAATAATGAATAGTACCGGGCGGTGGTAAGAAAGGCGGGGCGCTGATTGTGGTGCCCCGCCTTTCTCGTGAACCGAGTTTAGCCAGCTTCTGCCGTGCGCAGGAAGGATTTCCGTTCCATTTCACTGCCGTTGATCTGGCCTCTCAGTTGCAAGAGGTCTTTTCGGCTGACCAGTCCGCAGAGTTTTCCGTCGCGTGTCACAATCGGGATACGTCCACAATCAGTCGCGATCATCATGTCGGTGATGAACGCCACGCTGTCGTCCTGATGGCCGACAGGTGTGGAGGTGTCGGAAACGGCATCTGCAAGCGTCTGGCTGGACAAATCCGTCTTCCGCTGCCATTCCAGCGCATCAGCGCGCGTCACCATGCCGATCAGTATCCGGTCGTTATCGATGACCGGATAAAGTCGATGCCGTGCCGCTTCCGAGGCAAAAAAGGCAGAGGCTTCCTGCACGGTCATGCTTCCCGGTAGCGTGTCCACATTCGTCACCATGACTTCATGCACACGGGCGAACTCGAACGGGCTTACGCCATATTCGCGCGTGATGTGCTGTCCGCGCCGCGCAATTTTCTCGGTCAGGATTGAACGCTTGAGCAGAAGAACCGTGACCGCATAGGCGGTTACCGTCGCCACGAACACCGGAACGATCTGGCCGAAATCGCCAGTGACTTCAACTGCAAAGAACGTGCCGGTCAGCGGTGCGCGCATCGTGCCGCCCATCATGGCGGCCATTCCGAGCAGCGCCCAGAAGCCGGGTTCGCCGCCTGGCAAGATCAAGCCCAGCAGCCAGCCCATCGCGCCGCCGAAGATCAGAAGCGGGGCCAAAACACCGCCGGACGTGCCCGATGCCAGAGCGCAGAGCCAGATTGCGCTTTTGACAAGCAGGACCACCAGCACTGTGGTTGCCAGAAATTTATCATTGAGGAAACCGTCGATGAGATCATAGCCGACACCAAGCGCGCGCGGTTCGATCAGACCGCCAATGCCGATGGCGATGCCGCCGATTGCCGGCCACCACATCCAGTGAATGGGCAGTCGCTCGAATGCATCTTCCAGCTTGTAGAGAAGGGTCGTGAGCAAGCCGGATTGCAGGCCGGCGACAATGCCGATCAGGGCACATGCGACTATTCCCCACCAGGGCAATGCCAGATGAAAATGGGTCTGGAACAGCGGACCTGTTTCGAAAAACAAGGGTCGGTTTGTGTGAGCGACTGCTGCTGCAGCTGCCACAGGAATGAAGCTGCGGGGCTTCCACTCGAAGAGCAGCAATTCGACGCCCAGCATCACGGCGGCAATGGGCGTACCGAAAATGGCGGTCATGCCTGCGGCGGCACCGGCCACGAGCAAGGTCTTCCGCTCGGCTGAACTCATCTGAAACAATTGCGCAAAAAGCGATCCGATAGCTCCGCCCGTCATGATGATCGGACCTTCGGCGCCAAAGGGGCCGCCTGTACCGATCGAGATCGCCGATGAAAGTGGCTTCAGTATCGCCACTTTGAGCGACATGCGACTGCCGCCGATCAGGATGGCTTCGATTGCTTCCGGAATACCGTGCCCGCGAATTTTCTCGGAGCCGTAACGTGCCATCAGCCCGATTGCGAGACCACCCACCACGGGGATGAGCACGATCCAGAAGGACGGCGAAAGGTGCGCCAGTGTTGCCGGGTCAATGCTGATGCGGCCAAACCAGACCAGATTGGTGACCAGGGCGATCAGGCTTACAAGCACCCATGCGGCAGCGGTGCTGGCGGCACCGATGACGATCGCCATCGCGATCAGGAGCAGCATTCGCCTGTCGGCGGTAAAATCGCCCGCGACGCGGCGCGCGACGCCGCCGGTGAAATCGTGCGGTCTTCGAAACTCGTTTTGCCGGGCCATAGCAAACTCCTGTCTTTCTCGGCGGATACGCTAGCTTGGGGGAGAGCGTCTTGGAGCGCGTATCGATCTGATTGAATCAGACCGGCGCGTCTTGATGTTTGTTTTGACGCGCATCTTGTCCGAAAACCGCTTCACACTTTTCGGGACGCACTCTAAACGGCGGGTTAAATATATCGTAATACGATATAAATCAATTGCCATCTTTGTGTTTGGGCAAGGGGCTTGCTATTGGGGAAGGGATTGCTGCAAAGCGCCTTCGGAAAAGCCGAACGGGCGTGTTTATATCGAGGTCAGGGAAGAAGCCTGTTGTGAAACAAAATCCGGATGCTTTGACACAAGCCGACTATCAGGCGCTTGCGGAACTTCGCTATCGTTTGCGCCGGTTCATGAGTTTCAGTGCAACGGCTGCGGAAGCGGAAGGGCTTCCGGCGCAACAGCATCAGGCGCTGCTTGCGATCAAGGCCCATGCCGCTGATGCACCGTTGACGGTTGGCAACCTTGCGGAATGGCTTGTCATTGCTCCGCATACGGCAACGGAGTTGGTCGGCAGGCTGGTGGATGCTGATCTGGTGATGCGGATGGTCGATCCTTCGGACCGCCGCCGCCACACATTGGCGCTGACCGACAAGGCCGAGCAGGTTCTTGAGCGGCTCAGCGCCGCGCACCTTGCCGAGATACGCGAGCTTGCCCCCAATCTGATCGATGTGTTGACCAAGCTGGAGCGTGCAGCGAACAAGCCGAAGTAACGGCTTAGAGCGCGTATCGATCTTATTCAATCAGATCAATACGCGCATCTTGTTCCGAAAACCGTTTCACACTTTTCGGGATGCGCTCTAAATCCTGTCCATCAGTGCATACCACGACAGGGCAAGGAACAGCAGCGGTGAGCGGAAGGTGCGACCGCCGGGGAAGGCGGGAATCCGCAGTTCTTCGAACAGTTTCAATCGGTCGCGATTGCCAGCAACGGTTTCGGCATAGAGCTTGCCCATATAGTTTGCCAGCATGACGCCATGACCGGAATAGCCACCTGCGGAAATGACACCGGGCATCACTTCGCGCACGAAGGGCTGGCGCGGCATGGTGATGCCGACCGAGCCACCCCATGCATGGGTGATTTCGACCTTGTCCAGCGCCGGATAAATCTCGGCTATCTGGCGGCGGATGTGGGTGCTGATATCGCGCGGATTGTCGGCAGTGTAGGCTTCGCGCCCGCCGAACAGCAGCCTTCCGTCCTTTGAACGACGGAAATAACGCACCACGAAGCGGGAATCGTCGATGGATTCACCGCCCGGAATAATGGGGCTGTCGTCGCCAAGCGGCACTGTTGCGCCGATGAATGAGCGGATCGGCATGACATGCGATGCGCTGACCGGTTCCAGCAGACCGCCATAAGCATTGACAGCGATGAAGGCATTTCGCGCCGATATGGTTCCGCGATTGGTTTCGACTTCGACCCGTCCGCTTGCGGTGCTGATTTTGGTGGCTCTGGTGTCTTCAAACAGCTTTGCGCCCGCCGCATGGGCGGCTTTTGCAGTTCCGACTAGCAGTTTCAGCGGATGAATATGGCCGGTGCCTGCATCATAAACGCCGCCAAAATAGCGTTCTGAACCGAGCAGACTCGCTGTTTCAGCGCGGTCGAGCAGACGCAGGTGCTGATAGTTGAAGCGACTCGCCATCAGCTCGACATGGCGTTCATACGACTTCAGATAGCGCGGCTTGTGCACGACCGAAATCTGGCCGGGCACATATTCCATATCGATCCTGTGTTCGTCGGCAAAGGCAAGGAGATAGGCCTTGGCCTCTTCCGCCACGTCGAACAGAGCCTTGGCGCGCTCAAAGCCATATTCGGCTTCAAGGTCTTCGGCCCATGTGCGCTGGCCGGTGCCGAACTGGCCACCATTGCGCCCCGACGCCCCATCGCCGAACCGCGCTCCGTCGATGAGTGTGACGTCCACGCCCTGTCTCGCCAGATGGTAGGCAGCCGAAAGCCCTGTATATCCGCCACCAATGACAACGACATCGGCCTGCCGCGAGCCATCCATTTCAGGATATTGCGGCCGATCAGGGACACTCGCTTCGTACCAGGAAATGCCGGGCGAGATTGGGCTTTGGTAGGGCATGTGGAACCGGTCAGACGTTGAGCAGCAGGAACTCGCGTTCCCACGGGCTGATGACTTCCATGAAGGTTTCGAACTCGGCACGCTTGATGGCGGCATAGGTCGTGACGAAGGAACTGCCGAACAGATTGCGCAGCTCCGTGTCTTCCTCAAACAGTTCCACCGCGTCGATCAGGCCGCGGGGCAGTTCGATTTCCTTGGTGTTGACGCTGGTGGTCGCAGGCTGTTCAGCTTCAATCTTGTTCACGAGGCCGATCAGGCCGCAGGCAAGTGAAGCCGCCAGCGCGAGATAGGGGTTGGCATCGGAGGAGGGGATGCGGTTTTCCACGCGGCGCCCATTGGGGTCGGAGCGCGGCACGCGGAAAGCGGTGGTGCGGTTGTCGTAGCCCCATTTGACGTTGACGGGTGCGGAAGCATCCGGCGTCAGGCGGCGATAGGAATTCACATAGGGCGCGAACATGACAAGCGCATTCGGCACATGACGCTGCATGCCGCCGATAAAATGGCGGAAAGCCTCGCTTTCGCTGCCATCCTCATTGGTGAAGATGTTGCGTCCGGTCTTCTTGTCCACGATGGACTGGTGGATATGCATTGCCGATCCGGGCTGGCCCTGAATGGGTTTGGCCATGAAGGTGGCATACATGTCGTGCTTGAGCGCCGCCTCGCGGATGGTGCGCTTGAACATGAAAACCTGGTCGGCGAGTTCCACCGGGTCGCCATGGCGCAGGTTGATCTCAAGCTGGCCAGCGCCTTCTTCGTGGATCAGCGTGTCGATCTCCAGCCCCTGGCCTTCGGAGAAATGATAGATGTCGTCGATCAGTTCGTCGAACTCGTTCACGCCTGCAATCGAATAGCCCTGTCCGCCGCCAATGGCGCGACCCGAGCGACCGACAGGTGGCGTCAGCGGATAGTCGGGGTCGGGGTTCTTGCGGACCAGATAGAACTCGATTTCCGGGGCAACGACCGGTTTCAGGCCGCGCTTGCTGTAGGCGGCAACGACATTGCGCAGCACGTTGCGCGGAGTGAATTCCACCCCGCGTCCGTCCTGATAGACGAGATCGCAGATAACTTGTGCCGTTGGATCGGATTCCCACGGCACAGCCGAAAGGGTCGAGAGGTCCGGCACCAGCTTGAGGTCGCCGTCATCCTCCGGGTAATGAAAGCCGTAGCCGTCTTCCGGATAGTCGCCGGAAATCGTCGTCATGAAGACGGCCGAAGGCAATGCCAGCGAGGTATTGGAAGTGAACTTCTTCGACGGCATCATCTTGCCGCGGGCAACCCCCGCCTGATCGGGGGTAATGCATTCGATGTCTTCGATGTCACGCCAGGCAAGCCATTCGGTCGCCTGCTTCCAGTTCTTCACACCGCGAAGAGATTTGACATAGGCAGGCGTACGGCGACGCGGGGCGCGCGTAACCTTCTTTTCCGTCGTATCAGCAGACATCAATCACCAGAAAATGATTTCGATAACGGCATGATAGCTGCGACCGGCCTCAATGACAAATGGGTCCGGCAAGCTTTTGTGTGCGCCATCGCAGAAAGCGCACACAAAAGAAAATCAATGTGTCAGAGACCGAAATGGCCCTTGAGAGCGGGTACGTTTGCAACCAGCTGGTCGACCAGCTGCGGGTCATGGTCGCGCACATAATTGATCACCTGCCCGCCTGCTTCGGTGATCTGGTCGCTGGAGAGGCCGCTGGAACGAAGCGTGGCAGCGGCTTTGAGAAGCGCACTCATCTTTTCGCCGGCCACATTATCCATCAGTCCCGACAGCGCACCCATAATGCCGCCGGTACTCGAGGCAAGCACGTCGTGGGCGCTGGCGAGCTGCTGGGCATCCGGCAGGAGTGCGAAGATCTTGTTGCCGATTTCCGGTGCGCTGTGCTGCAGAACGGAAAACACCGAGCCAGCCAGCTTTTCTGCAAGCTGCGGATTGATGTTGATCTTGGTGGCGATACTGTCAATGAGAGACTGAACAGACATGAAAATTCCAAATTCCTTGCCCCCGCAAGGGGCGGTTCAAACCGCAGTCGGCGAGCAAACCCTATGGCTTCCACGACCAACCATTTACAAGTGACCCGCAGGCTTGTGCGCCGGATCGGGGTGCAGGGACCACCAATGGTGCACCGGCGTCAATGCATGAGGCGCGGCTTTGTTGGAGTTCGGTGAATTTTCGGTCAAGATTCAGTTTGCGGAATATTGAAGTGGCTTTTCAGTGCCGGGACGAAAGCAAAGAGCTTTCGCACAAGTTCGCGATCTTTTTGCCTGATATGACGGATGACTGTCAGGAATGCCTGATTGGCCTGATCCATGCTCATGCCGGTGGATTTCAATGCCGCCAGACCGCAGACCAAAGCGCCTATTCGCTCGCCCGCAAAATTTCCGGCCACATTCGAAACTGTTCCGAGGATCCCATCTGCATGATGATTTTCAGGGTTGAGCACATCATTGGCGCGTGCCAGTGCGGGCGCTCCGGGAATCAGGTTGAATATTTGCGGCGCGACAATGGGAGCCTCGTGTTGGATGATGGAGAGCAATATACCAACTGTTTGCTCGGCGGTTCCAGGATCTATATTGGCGTTTGAGGCAATATTGTCTATCAAGGATTGGATTGACATTTCTCACCCATGAAAATTGATAAAATAATATTTGTCAGAACAATTTTATGAGAAGTAATACTGTTATTTAGAATAATATAATTTTGTATTCTCTTATACGGTAAGAAAATACAGGGTGCTTCTGGTCGTGTGTTGCAAGAAGGCGTATAGGCTGCATTTGCTCATCTTCGTCGGACCCACTTGAAATGATCGTTCGCCCGCGCCCTCCTTTGTGGAAGCTCTTCTTCATACTCAAGGGCTCCATCATCCTGCGTATCCTGCCGCAGATTTTTGCGGTTTTCCTTCTGTCGGTGCTGGTTGTGTGGGCGCATCGCGCGTTTCCCGGCTGGGTGCCAGCCGTCAACAACGGGACGGCTTTGGCGCTGCTCGGCATTGCGCTTTCGATCTTTCTCGGCTTCCGCAACAATGCCTGTTATGACCGCTGGTGGGAGGCTCGCAAAATCTGGGGTAAACTCGTCTATACGACACGCGGTCTGGGGCGTCAGACGCTGTTGCTGGAGAATGTGCCGGGACTGGAAGGCGGACGGGAAAAGCTGCTCCGTTATGCGATTGCGTTTTCGCAGGCCATGGTCAGCCATCTTCGGCCAGAGGAAACCGGTGGCTCAAACAAATACGACAAATGGTTGTCTGCGGAAGAGCGGAAAGCGTTGGCGGAAAGCCGCAACAAGCCTGATTTCATCTTGCGTCGGCTTGGTGCAGCTCTGGCGGATATGCGTGTGAAAGACGCTCTGCATCCGGTCGATTTCCAGACGCTTGACAGTTCAGTGTCTGCATTGGCAGAGGTTCAGGCGGCCTGCGAGCGGTTGCGGTTCACGCCGGTTCCCTTCGGTTATACGCTGCTTCTGCATCGCACGGCCTATCTGTTCTGTTTCTTCATACCGTTCGGCTTTGCCGATATGCTTGGTTGGGGAACGCCATTTGTGACGACACTGGTGGCCTATACTTTCTTTGGGCTGGATGCGCTGGGCGACGAGCTGGAGGAGCCGTTCGGAACATTGCCCAACGATCTGCCCATCGGGGCTATCGCCGATACAATCGAAATCAATCTGCGGGAAGCATTGGGCGAGGAAAACCTGCCCGACCTTCCTCAACCAGTCGATTATCTTCTTATGTAAAAAAAAGCCCCGACTGGCAGGGCCAGCCGGGGAGGTCAGTTGAGGAAATCCGACCATAAAGCGAGTGGCAGATCAACCCTGTTTCATCGAATTTTACGGGCAACTGCCAGTTTGGACATTGTGTCGCTGCCAAAAGAGAAGTGTGTGAGCATGGCAGCGAGCATGAGAGCGAGGACCGTCATCATTTGTCATGGGTGACGATGACTGGGATCAGTAGATCACCCCAGTTGCCGTCGCCGTTCCCGTGCTGCCGAAGGCACACAAAATGAAGGAACATGGCGGCGACGGCGATTGTCGAAAGCATCATCATTTGTCGTGGGTGACGATGACTGGGATCAATAGATCACCCCAGTTGCCGTCGCCGCCATGATGCCGGGCCGAGCGGACCAGTTCCACGGAAACGCCTGCCTCGACCGCCTTCATGACGGTGTAGTTGAGGCGATGCAGATCGTTGGCGAGCATACGGATAACGGTCTGCTGATCCGTGGTCATGCTTGAAGATTGTTCTTCTGCTCTTTCCTTGACGCGTGCTGGCGAATTCATGGAACTGTTCCTCCTGTTTGTCGCCGGGCTGTTATTCAGCAGCCGGTCTGAACTGTGCTGTTTCAGTCGATTCCTTCATGGCGGTGGTCGAAGACTGGCCGCCGGTGATTGCGAGCGATACGGCATCGAAATAGCCGGTGCCGACTTCACGCTGATGCTTGGTCGCGGTGTAGCCGTTGGCTTCGGCTGCAAATTCCGCCTGTTGCAATTCGGAATAGGCTGCCATCTGCCGATCCTTGTAACTGCGTGCCAGTTCGAACATGCCGAAGTTGAGCTGGTGGAAACCGGCCAGCGTGATGAACTGGAACTTGTAGCCCATCGCGCCCAGCTCGCGCTGGAACTTGGCAATCGTGGCATCGTCGAGGTTCTTCTTCCAGTTGAACGACGGCGAGCAATTATAAGCGAGCTTCTTGCCCGGATGTGCCTTGTGCACGGCTTCCGCGAAGCGGCGGGCCTGTTCGAGATCAGGCTTGGATGTTTCCATCCAGATCAGATCGCAATAAGGCGCATAGGCAATCGCACGGGCGATACATGGCTCAATGCCGTTCTTCACCTGATAGAAGCCTTCCGCCGTGCGGCCCGCATCGTAATCGACGAAAGGCTTGTCGCGCTCATCGATATCCGAAGTCAGAAGCTTGGCGGCTTCCGCATCCGTGCGGGCGATAACCAGCGTTGCCGTTCCCATCACGTCAGCAGCCAGGCGCGCCGCGTTAAGGTTGCGGATGTGCGCTGCCGTCGGGATCAGAACCTTGCCGCCAAGATGGCCGCACTTCTTTTCCGAGGCGAGCTGGTCCTCGTAGTGAACGCCTGCTGCACCCGCCTCGATGAAGGCTTTCATGATCTCGAAAGCGTTCAGCGGGCCACCGAAGCCTGCTTCAGCGTCGGCAACGATGGGGGCAAACCAGGTATCGACCGAAAGTCCCTTGCCTTCGGCGGTTTCAATCTGGTCGGCACGCTGCAACGTCTTGTTGATGCGCTTGGCCAGTTCTGGGGCGGCATTCGCCGGATAGAGTGACTGGTCCGGATACATGGCCGAAGCCGTGTTCGCATCCGCTGCAACCTGCCAGCCGGAGAGGTAGATTGCCTTCAGTCCGGCGCGAACCATCTGCATGGCCTGATTGCCGGAAAGTGCGCCCAGCGCATTGACGAAATCTTCCTCATGGATCAGCTTCCAGAGGCGGTTGGCGCCCATCTCGGCCAGCGAATACTTGATCTCCACCGAACCACGCAGCCTTTTTACATCTTCGGCCGTATGCGCACGCTGGATGCCGTCGAAGCGACCCTTTGGTGCCGAAGGAATAAGGCTGTAAAAATCTGTCATTTCGGTGTCTCCTCACACTTTGGACTGGTTCTGGAAGAGCAATTTGTCTGCGCTCTTTCTGTGACCAGATTTACAATCGAGATTGTTAGTGCGCCAGAAAAACCAATAAAAAGAGCTTATAATTGAGGTAATGCTGTCGGAGTTTTGACTGGATGGCACTGTAAATTTGTAAATCTTGTCAAAGATGAATTTTACAGCTATTTTGTCATGAATTGTAAAACTGCCGTTATGGGTCGGGAGGACCAGGTGAGCGAACGCAAGATATTTGCCGGCCCACGCATCAGGCGCATCCGCAACGAGCGGGGCTTGACCCAGACGGCGATGGCCGAGGCGCTCGGTATTTCGCCGTCTTACCTGAACCTGATCGAGCGCAATCAACGACCGCTGACGGTGCAGCTTTTGCTGAAGCTCGCCAGTGTTTACAAGCTCGACCTCGACAGTCTTCAGGCCGAAAGCGGCTCCACGATCACGGGGCTGAAGGAAGTGTTTTCCGATCCACTTCTGACCGGTGAACTGCCGGGCGATCAGGAATTGGTCGAAATCGGCGAGGCCGCGCCCAATGCTGCCGTCGGCATCATGAAGCTTTACCGTGCCTATCGCGAGCAGCAGCAACGCTTGTCCGATTTGTCGCAATTGCTGTCGCATGAGGGAAGCGGGGCTGAGCTTTCCGCGACGCGCCTGCCGCTCGATGAAGTGCGCGATGTGATGGCGCGGCGGGCCAACCATTATCCGCGTATCGAGGAAGAGGCGGAGAGCTTTTACACCCTCCTTAAGCCGGACGGGGATTTACCCAGCGCCTTGAAGGACTGGCTGCGCCGCGAGCATGGCATCACGGTTCGCACGTTGCCGGTCGCCACCATGCCGAACTGGCGCAGGCGTTATGACCGGCATTCGCAGCGGCTTTTCATCTCGGAGCGTCTGTCGCCCTTCGATCAGCTGCAGGAAATTGCCATGGAGGCGGCGCTGATCCGGATGCAGGTGGTGATCGGCGCAGAAACGGAGGGCTTGAAACTGTCATCGGGCGAGGCGAAGCGCATCGCGCGGTTCGAACTGGCGCGCTATGCGGCGCAGGCCTTGATGATGCCCTATCGCCAGTTTCGCGATGCAGCTGTGCGGGCCCGTTATGATGTCGATGTGCTACGCACGCGTTTCGGGGTTTCATTCCAGCAGGCGGCAAACCGGCTGACCACCTTGCAGCGACAGGGGGCAAGTGCGCTGCCCTTCTTCGTGATGGAAATCGATCATGCAGGCAATCGACTGCGCGTTGCAGGAGCGGAAGGTTTTCCGACCCGCTTCGGCGGTCAATGCCCAAAGCTGCCGGTCTATGCGGCTTTCGCTCAGGCAGGGCAGGTGCTGGTGGAACCGGCGGAACTGCCGGACGGCTCGGCTTTCCTGACAATTGCCCGCACGCTGGAGGGGCCGCAGGGCGCATTCAGCGAGCGTCCGCGCCGGACAGCGCTGTTGCTTGGTTGTGCGCTGGAAGCGGGGGCCGACACGGTCTATGGCGCGTCACTTTCAAAGGCTGGTAATACCGAGATCGGTCCGGCCTGTCGTCTGTGCGAAAGGCAGGGCTGCATCACTCGTGCCGAGCCACCGCTGACACGTCCGCTCGGGCTGGATGAGATGGTGGCGGGGATATCGGCCTTCGACTTCCAATAGTAAGCTGGTGTTTGTCAGGCATAACCGAAATCTCATTGCCCCACGGATGGGGGCGGATGGGTCCTGCGATGCAATTTTTATGTTCGTCCTGTCACGACCCTGTTGACGAATGCTGTGCAATCTAAAAAAGTGCAATAAAGAAACAGTATATACACCTTGAACCTGCACCGGAATTTATCGTGCAGATTGGAGCAAACGATGGGGATCAAATCCTTCCTTCTGGCAACGACCGTCGTGACGGGCTTTGTAGCGGCTGCCACATTTTCCGCGAGCGCGCAGGAGCGGGTGGTCAATATCTATAACTGGTCGGATTATATCGACGACTCCATTCTCAAGGATTTCACCAAGGAAACGGGGATCAAGGTCGTCTACGACGTTTACGACTCCAACGAAATTCTGGAGACCAAGCTCCTGGCCGGTGGCAGCGGCTACGATCTCGTGGTGCCATCGGGCGAATTCCTTGGCCGTCAGATTCCGGCAGGCGTGTTCCTGAAACTCGACAAGGACAAGCTGCCGAACCTCAAGAACATGTGGGATGAAATCTCCAACCGCGCGGCAACCTACGATCCGGGCAACGAATATTCCGTCAACTACATGTGGGGCACGACCGGCATTGGCTACAACAAGGCCAAGATCAAGGAAGCGCTCGGCACCGACACAATCGACTCCTGGGACGTGCTTTTCGACCCGGAAAAGTCTGCGAAGCTTAAAGGTTGCGGCATCTATCTTCTTGATTCGGCCAGCGAAATGCTGCGCCCGGCTTTGAATTATCTGGGTCTCGACCCGAATTCGCCGTCGCCGGACGATCTGCAGAAGGCTCAGGATCTTTATCTGAAGATCCGCCCGAATATCCGCAAGTTCCACTCGTCTGAATATATCAATGCGCTGGCCAATGGCGATATCTGCATGGCCATCGGCTATTCGGGCGATATCTTCCAGGCACGTGATCGCGCTGAAAAAGCAAAGCAGGGCGTCGAGATCGGCTATTCGATCCCGAAGGAAGGCGCGCTGATCTGGTTCGACCAGATGGCGATCCCGGCAGACGCCAAGCATGTGCCGGAAGCGCTTGAATTCATGAACTACATGATGCGTCCGGAAGTGGCTGCCAAGGCTTCGAACTACGTGTTCTATGCCAATGGCAACAAGGCCTCGCAGGAGTTCATCGACAAGGAAATTCTTGACGATCCGGAAATCTATCCGACCGAAGACGTCATGAAGAAGCTGTTCGTGCCCACGCCTTATGACACCAAGACCCAGCGCGTGGTCACCCGCGCTTGGACCAAGATCGTCACCGGCCAGTAAGAGCCGAAATACTATGGGACCGATATGTCCCGCCCGACATCGTGAAGAGCGGCCCACTGTGCAGACGGAGGGCCGCTCTGCGTCTTGTAATACAGCATAATTATCGAGAGCGGTCCCGCTTTAAAGACAGGCTTTTGGTTCCGGGTAGATCGGATAGGGGAACGGAATGGAATCTTTTGGCAGTTTTCGCCGCAAATTTGCGCCCTGGAACGATCCGGCGGCCAAGCCCTTCATTTCTTTTGAGAATGTGACGAAAATATTCGGCGATTTTACCGCCGTCGATGATCTGTCGCTCAATGTTTTCAATCGCGAGTTCTTTGCGTTGCTGGGGGCTTCCGGCTGTGGCAAGACCACGCTGATGCGCATGCTGGCAGGTTTCGAGGAGCCAACATCGGGTCGCATCACGCTCGACGGCCAGGATATGCGCGGCATCCCGCCCTATAAGCGCCCGGTCAACATGATGTTCCAGTCCTATGCGCTGTTTCCGCATATGACGGTCGAGAACAATATCGCTTTCGGCCTCAAGCAGGACGGTATGGCGAAATCGGAAATAGACGCGCGCGTGGCCGAAATGCTCAAGCTCGTGAAGCTGGAGCAATATGGCAAGCGCAAGCCACATCAGTTGTCCGGCGGCCAGCGCCAGCGCGTGGCGCTTGCCCGCTCCGTTGCCAAGCGCCCCAAGGTGTTGCTGCTGGATGAGCCGCTCGGCGCGCTCGACAAGAAGCTGCGCGAGGAGACCCAGTTCGAACTGATGGATTTGCAGGTCAAGCTTGGCATGACCTTCATGGTCGTCACCCACGATCAGGAAGAAGCAATGACCATGTCCGACCGCATCGCGGTGATGGACAAGGGCCGCATCAAGCAGGTGGCGACGCCGGCGGAAGTCTATGAGGCGCCGCGCTCCAAATTCGTGGCTGACTTCATCGGCAATGTGAACATCATCGAAGGCGAAGTGGTGAAAGCCGCGAACGGCGAGGCAGAAATCGCCACGGAAAAATTCGGCTTTCACATTCAGACCGAGACCCGCGAAGAACTCGATCCGGGCCAGAAGGTCTGGTATGCGGTGCGTCCTGAAAAGACACGCATCACACGCGAAAAGCCGGACGATGCTTCGGTCAATGCGGTGGAAGGCGAGCTTTGGGATATCGCTTATTTCGGCGATATGACGGTGTTCCATGTGCGGCTGGAAAATGGGCGCACGATCAAGGCTGCAAGCCTCAATGCCGTGCGCAAGACGGAAAATCCGCTGACCTATGACGAGCGCGTCTGGGTTTCCTTCGATACCGATGCCGGTCTGGTGCTGACCGCCTGAGGAGGCCACCATGCAGAAGCTCGTCGCTTCCATTGCCAGCCGTCTCGTCATCGCAGTGCCTTATCTCTGGCTGCTGGTATTCTTTCTGGTCCCGTTCTTCATCGTCTTCAAGATTTCCCTGTCGGAAGTCGCGATGGCGATCCCGGCCTATATGCCAACTTTCGATCTGGCACAGGGGTTCGCAGCAACGTGGGAGAAAATCAAACAACTCTCCTTCGACAATTATCTCTGGCTGTTGGATGATCCGCTTTATTACAAAGCCTATCTGTCCAGTGTCCGCATTGCGGCTATCTCCACCTTCCTGACCTTGCTTGTCGCCTATCCGATGGCCTATGGCATGGCGCGCGCGCCAACGACAATCCGTCCGACATTGCTGATGCTGGTGATCCTGCCGTTCTGGACGTCGTTTCTGATCCGCGTCTATGCATGGATCGGTATTTTGAAGCCGGAAGGCCTGCTCAATCAGTTTCTGATGTGGCTCAACGTCATCGATACGCCGCTCAATATTCTCAATACCGATACGGCCATCTTCATCGGGATCGTTTATTCCTATCTGCCGTTCATGGTGTTGCCGATCTATTCCTCGCTGGAAAAGATGGACTATTCGCTCATCGAAGCGGCGCAGGACCTGGGCTGCACACCGTTTGCCGCCTTCTGGAAAATCACCTTCCCGTTGTCGCTGGCGGGTGTGCTGGCCGGTTGTTTCCTCGTGTTCATTCCGGCCGTAGGTGAGTTCGTCATTCCGGACCTTCTCGGTGGTTCGCAGACACTCATGATCGGTAAGACGATCTGGAGTGAGTTCTTCTCCAATCGCGACTGGCCGGTCTCGTCGGCGGTGGCTGTGGTGCTCCTGATCCTGCTGATCATTCCGATCGTAATTTTCCAGCAGGCGCAGGCGCGGGCGCAGGAAAAGGGGAAATAGGATGCAGAACAACTGGTCCCGCTTCAATATCGCATCGGTGGCTCTGGGCTTTGCCTTCCTCTATCTGCCCATCGTCCTGCTGGTTATCTACTCGTTCAACGAATCCCGACTGGTCACGGTCTGGGCCGGATTCTCGACCAAATGGTATGTCGAGCTGTTTCGCAATCAGGCGCTGATGGATGCGGCATGGGTGACGATCCGCGTCGGCCTTCTGTCCGCAACGATTGCGACGGTTCTGGGTACGCTCGCAGCGCTGGCGCTGACACGTTATACGCGCTTTCGCGGACGCATCCTGTTTTCGGGCATGGTTTACGCACCGCTGGTCATGCCGGATGTCATCACCGGTCTTTCATTGCTGCTGCTGTTCGTGGCGATGAATTTCGACCGTGGCTTCTGGACGGTGACGCTTGCGCACATCACCTTTTCGATGTGTTTCGTGGCGGTCGTCGTGCAGTCGCGTCTGGTGAGCTTTGATCGTTCGCTGGAAGAAGCGGCAATGGATCTGGGCGCGCCGCCGGTCACGACGTTCATGAAGGTAACTCTGCCGGTCATCCTGCCTGCGGTGGTTTCGGGCTGGATGCTTGCATTCACCCTGTCGCTCGACGATCTGGTGATTGCAAGCTTTACCTCTGGTCCGGGCGCAACCACGCTGCCGATGAAGATCTACAGCCAGGTGCGCCTTGGTGTGACGCCGGAAATCAACGCTGTCTGTACAATCCTGATCGCGCTGGTGACGATCGGTGTCATCATCGCCTCGGTCGTCAACAAGCGTCGTGAAGTGCAGCGCCGCCGCGACGAGCAGGCGGCATTCCGTATGGGATAATGAAAAACGGGGCTTACTGCCCCGTTTCCATGGATGACGGTGAAATAAATGGCCGATCCCACGAGCCGCCGACGAAGAAATTGAGCGGCGGCTTGGCGGGCGGAGTTTCGGCTGGCGGCTGGCTATCCTGACCGTCTGTGCTGCCTTCCTGTGGCTGCTGCGGCTGGCTGTTCGGGAAAACGACTTCACCACTCAGCGCCAGACTGCGATCCACGAAAGGCACAATGCCTGCCAGCGTCAGCGTGCCATCGGAAGTGTCGAGACGCGCATTTTCCAGCGTCGCCACACCATCGGACAGATTGGCTTTCACATCCAGACGATTGAAGGCAAGCGCGACGTTTTCCTTTCGCTCCAGAGCGAAGAAGCGCTGGCTCTGCGCCTTGGTCAGAAAATCCTGCACGGCAAAGCCCTGCATCTGACCATTGTTGAGCTGGATGGAAACATTGCCCTGCGCGTTGGTCAAAAGGCCGGACCAGCGATTGGCCGGACCTTTCATGAACAGGGAAACATTGCCTTTGCCGCTTACGAAAGGCTTGTCGAAGCCAAGTGCCGTAAAGAACTGCGAACTGTCGATATCCGAGGCGTTGAAACGCAATTCGCCGCTCGCACTTTTCAGGTCACGCACGATCTGCACATTGGCTTGCATGATGCCGTTGAAGGCTTTGGCGTCGCCGATGTCGAAGATGGCACGTCCGCCTCGTATCTGAACCGCAGCAGCTACACCCGTCATGTTCACCGGGCCCGCCGTGGCACTCTGCGCGGAAAGGCGAAGGTCGACTTCTGCGCGATCAATGAAGCTCGTATCGACCACGTCGCGGTCGTGATTGTTGCGCTCGTTCGGCGAGCGCGCGCCGCTATCGGGCAGTGGAATGAAGGCTGAAAACAGGCGACCAAGGTCAAGCTTGTCGAAAGCCAGTGTTCCGGTTACCGCAGGCTGTTCCTGTTCCAGACCGATCTCGATCACGCCCTTGGCCGGGCTGTCGCTGGCGGTCATTTCCACATCGGCGAATTTCAGCCGTTTCGGTGTCGCGGTTATGGTGGATTCCAGCGAGAATGCACCAATTTCGGCGCTGCCCGCAATTGGCGGAAGGCTGAGCCAGCGTACCGCGCCGCTGAGTGACGGGGTTTTGGCAGTCAGATCGCCTTCGAAAAAACGATCCTTGGAAATATTCGCCTTGCCCTGAAATGTGAGGCTTAGCGGATTGGCGGTCAGGCTTGCGGTCACATCCGATGTGCCGCCCGCCAGAAGCGGCAGCGCTTGTGCGGCAGTCAGGCTGAACTGGGAGGTCTCTTCGCGCCATTTGGCGCTGCCCTTCAGCGTTGCGGCGCTTGATGTGCGCGGCCATTCCAGTGTTGCGTTGACATCGGTTATCTGCTCGTCACTGGTGATTTCCGGCTCGCTATCCGGACGGTTGAAGGCAATCGTCCCATCACGAACCACGACACGGCCAAACGGTTGTGAAGCCTGCTGCGTTGCCTGTGCATTATCCCCGGAACCGTCTTTCTGCAGGGCGCGCTGCGCACGGATCGCGGTGCCGAGGCGTCCGTTGGAATTGGCGATGGCATCGAGGAGCTGTGAGAAATTCGAAATCGGTCCGTCGAGGTTTACATGCGGACGGACGATCTGCGTTTCGGAAAACGAGATATGTCCCATGATAGCATCGAGCGGAGAAAGCTCCACATCGATGCGATCAGCGCTCATGAGTGGTTTCTGACCCTGATCGGTAAGTTTGCTGAGCGTCACGCCGTTCAACGATGCGCGCAGAACGGGGAACACCTTCAGGCGAGGGGCTTGTCGCAGTTCAACGCTATAGCCGGTCCAGGCGCTGATTTCCTGTGCAACGCGGATACGGATGGCATCGGTAGAGACAATAAAAGGTACCACGGCCAGCAAGGTTGCTGCAGCCGCGGCGCAGAGAATGACGAGCGCAATTATGAGGCGCGTAAATCGGGGCCAGCGCATCAACCGTCCAATCAGTGAAGTTTCATAGAAACACGCCACGTTTTTTCTTCGCGCCGCGCCTCTGGTATTCGTTTTTTTGCATATCGTTATCGCAAAATTGCTGAGCACTTTTGCGCGACATATTTCAAGCTGTAAACCAGCAATGGGTCAAAGCAAAGACGCTAGTTTTATGATAAGTCGTCTACGGTTGCAGAGAACGGAATCAAATCAACAGCGCTGCTTCTTTCCTATGGTTAATCAATTGCTGCGCGGAAATTAACCCTGATTTTACAGTCGCTACTAATGCGTAAATTCTGAACGAAGAACTTAAGGCGTCGTTAACCGGCTTCACGCGATAAGGAATGCAACACTGAGTGATGATCGAGCTGCCGTTTCCGGTGCTCCATTGCGAATTGCTTTTGTGTCCTTTGTCTCTGAGATTCTGATAGCGCCGGTTCGTCCGGCGCTTTTTTTTGAGCTTGAACAAGGACATGAAAAAACCTCCCGCAAGGGGAGGTTCTTTAGCCTTTCAAGGTGCCGATCAGTCAGCCAGTACGCGTGTCGGCGGGAAGGCAATCTCGACCACCGTTCCGTGTCCCGGAGTGGAATCGATGGCAAATTGCGCCCGATTGGCTTCTACCATGGCTTTTGTCAGGGGCAGGCCCAGCCCGGTGCCTTCGCTGCGCCAGTCCTTCGCGGTCTCGGCCTTGCGGCGTTCCAGCGCGTTGACCTGCCGGAATGGTTTCAGTGCCTGCTCGACCTCGGATTTGGTCATGCCGATGCCGGTATCGCGCACCCGCATCACGACATCGCCGTTCATTTCATAGCTTGTCGACACGATCACCTGACCGCCCGGAGCTGTGAAGCGCACAGCGTTGGACAGAAGGTTCAGGGCCACCTGCTTGATCGAACGCGTATCGGCAACGATGTCGGGCAGGTTGGATTGGAAGCTCGAACGGATGATGACACGCTCGCGATTGGCCTGCGGTTGCATCAGTGCGATGGCTTCGGCAATGGCATCGTTGAGTGAGACCGCTTCAAACTGCATGTCGAGAGCACCAGCTTCGATCTTTGAAATGTCGAGCAGATCGTTGACCAATGCCAGCACGTGATTGCCGGAACGGTTAATGTCGCGCAGGTAATCCCGGTAGCGATCATTGCCGATGGAGCCGAACTTCTCGTCGGCCATCAGCTCGGAAAAACCGATGATTGCATTGAGCGGCGTGCGGATTTCGTGGCTGATGCGTGCCAGAAACTCTGTTTTCTGGCTTGAAGCGCGTTCAGCTTCCTTGCGCGCATTGGTTAGTTCTTCCTCGGTGCGTTTCCACTGCGTGATGTCCCGCAGGACGGCGCAGAACCCACGCGTGTGCGGCAGTTTGCCGATGGTCATGAACAGCGGAATAAAGCCGCCCTTGGCTTCGCGGCCGATCACTTCGCGCCCATCATTGAGGACACTCAGAACGCCGTTGCCGGAAAGGCCGTGCAGATAGTCCATGGCGGCGCGCTGGCTTTCGATGGCAAACAGCATAGAAAAGAACTTGCCTTCCGTCTCGTCGCGTTCATAGCCGAAGAGAGCCGAGGCCGAATGGTTCATCGAGCGGATGCGGCCTTCAGGGTCAATAAGGACAACGCCATCCGTCGCCGTGTCGAGAATGGTCTTCAGTTCCTCGACATGATCCGCAAGTGCCTGCTTCTCGTCGTCCTTGTCGATCGCAACCGGCGCTTCAGCCGGGGCGGCAACGGCTTCAACGGATACCGGTGCAGCTGCCACCGGCATCAGGCTCAGCATGAGTGCGCGGCCTTCGCGCCAGGAAATGGCGTTGAGATGCGCATCGACAGGTTCTTCGCTGCCATTGGCGCGGCGCAACACCATGCCCTGTCGCGTTTCGCCATCGTCGCTTTCGCTGTTGAACAGCACATCGACGCCACCCGCACCGCGAATATCATCAAGCGATTCATAGCCGGTGAGATCGAGCAAGGCCTGATTGACGTAATGGATCTTATCGCCCGAATGAATGATGACCGGCACAGGCAGATTGGCCAGCAGGGCCGTTTCATCTCCATAGGCCATTCCGGATGACGGAAGTGATGCTTCGTCGGCGGTAACTTCGTCGATGAGCGACGCTTTCACTTCGGTCTTTTCGACCGGCTGCGAGCTGTCAATAACAGGCTCGTCCGATATGGCGACCGTTTCGGTTTCGGCGCGCGAATTGGCAAGACCCTGCTTGCGCAGACGATCAGCAATTTCGCGGAATGCGTTGCGCTCGGTCTTGGTCAGCCCGCCTTCGGGACGCTCTTCGCGCTCCCGTTCCTTCAGCATCCGCGCCTGGTCCGCAGCCACTTTCTCTTCTGCGCAAGCGTTCAGTAAGCTGATCACCTTATCGGATTCCCGACGTCCCGGTGTCGGCGCGATATCCAGCGGCGGCTTGGGCAGCGTTGCGACAGGGCTGTCGTCATTGGCAACTTCTTCGCCTAGCGCCAGAACATCGTCGTCTTCGACAGGTGTTGCCGTTTCGACCGGTTCGCTGACGGGCTTGCGCGCCTGCGGAATGCCGCCTGCAAGCACCAGCCCGATTTCTTCCGGGTCCTTTTCGGCCTCAGCCGGACGCACCAGGCCAAAGCCGCGGAAACCGGTAAATTCCCGATCGCGCGAATAAACGGGCAGGGCGGCAAGCTCGACCGGCACGCGCAAATCCGTGCCCTCTACCGGCCACATCAACCGTTTTCCCGACCATGTGTCACGCTTGTCCAGCAGTGCCGCAATACTGCCATCGGGATCGAAGCCGAAGACATTGGCCACATCGGCAAAGCGACGCCCGACGACATCAGCCGCATTCGGCCCAATCGTCGCGGCAAGGTCCGGCGATATTTCGCTGAATGTGCCGTCCGGTCCCACCTTCCAGATGAAGCGCGCGGGCGGAGCATCCTGTTCGAACACAAAGCTACGGGGCTTCTGCTGATCGGTGGAAGCATCTTCAGTATTTGCGCTCTCCACGGGCTCTGGAAGTATCTCTTCCAGAATTTCTTCGGCCTCACCCTGCAGAGCGGCGGGTGCTTCCAATGTCGCGACGGGAGCATCACCGATGATGCAAAGAAGATGCATGGGCGGCGTATCGGTCAGTCGCGCAATCGCTCCCGGCACGGAATGCTTTCCGGCGCGGATGCGGCGCTTGACGATACGGTCAGTCGCATCTGCAGCTTCAATGACAAGGTCTTCCAGCGTCGTGGAGGAAATGTCGAGTGCAGCAAAACGCGGGCTCGCGGCAATCACCCGGCTGTTCGCGTCGATCAGCGCAATATGCGTGCTGTCGTCGCTGAGGCCGGAAATGATGTCTTCAGCTTCTGCGTCCTTGCCATCGGCAGTCAGCAGCAGCCCGGACACGCCGTCGGGAAGCGTAATATGTGACACGCTGAACCGGGTAAGGTCGGAACGCAGTCCGCCGCCGAGGCGAACGGAAACGGTTCGGGTTTCACCCTCCGCATTGCTGTTCGAAGAGGCGATCTGCCGGCGTGTGGCGATGGGCAGATCAAGGCCGCCGCCGATCATGTCTTCCACGCGATCGAAGCCGAAAAGCTTCGCGCCGGGGCCGTTGACCCAAAGCACTGCCGACAGGTCGTGCGTCAGCACGAGCTGCGCATCGCCCTTTGCAAAGCCCTCGCGGATAGAATCCAGCGCGGCAATATCGATGAAGGGGTATGATCCTGACATACCTGTCCTTACCTGTTCTTTCGACCGCCCGCAGTGCTCGTTAACACCCTGTTAATAAGCCTCTTATGGGCGCGGGTCCACATTGCCATTTGGTATGGGCTGCATTTTCTGTTTCATTAGTTAATACGGGAAAGGCAATTTTACAGGCTCGGGCCAATATCCGGGTTGTGCACAGCCGGTCACCTATAATGGTTACCAGCCGGTGACCGTTAACAGCAGGATTTGATATTGAATCCCGCAATTGGGAATTTCTCAAAAAAGAGAGCTATAATCACTTGCAATATGGATCGATTCTCCGTATGTGACCCCCTGTCGGCGACGCCAGAGCGTTACGCAGCCGACACAAAGGTACGCGGTCGTAGCTCAGTTGGTTAGAGCGCAGGATTGTGGCTCCTGAGGTCGTTGGTTCAACTCCAACCGACCGTACCATTGTCTCTCATATATTCGTTGCGAGTTTAAATCAACGATAAAACGCTGGTTCGTCGAGCTGCGAAAAATTCATAAAAACAACAGTTTAATGCGAATTGCAGGAATGCGATAGCGCGCTTGATGCTTTAATTGGAACCAATAGCCTACCCTGCCATTAGGTCTGTAGCGGCAAATCTTATGCCGCTGAAACCAACAGGAGGATTTGATCCATGAAACAGGTCAACCCGACTGAGGCAAGGCAGGGGCGCGAAGGCAAGCCCGTTCTCATCGTGCTGCTGGTCAGTATCGCGGCGGCACTGGTCGTGTGGGTGCTGGTCGAAATCTACGGCACCGTTATTTCTCCCGATGAGAATACGCCTAATGGCGAGAACTCCCTGCCACCCGCCACGACGGAATCGGTCCCACCGGCGTCGGCGAAATGATCGTTTGCTTGCGAGTGCGCGTCGTTGGTACATTCGTCTATAGCGGAACCAAACCCAATGGTGCCCGTTGTGAAGCATGGAACAATTCTGGGCTGAATTTACGCATGAGAATGTAATCAGTTTGCCGGTGGTTCTGGCGCGGATGCTGCTGGCAACACTGCTCGGTTCCATTATCGGTCTGGAGCGGGAATGGCGTCGGCGACCGGCCGGGTTGAAAACCCATATGCTCGTCTGTCTCGCCTCCGCTACCTTCACGATTGTTTCGCTGGAACTGGTCAATGTGCCGGTATTCAACGATCAGAATATCCGGATGGACCCTTCGCGGCTCGTTGAAGCAATCACCAGCGGGGTCGCCTTTCTGGCGGCGGGGTTCATCATCTTCGCACGCGGAAAAATAACCGGCATCACGACCGGCGCCGGCATGTGGCTTGCAGCCTCAGTGGGGCTCGCCAGTGGTCTGGGCCTCTGGCATATCGCAATCATGGCGACATTGATTGCCGTCACGGTTCTGGTCGTAGTGGGCAGGATGGAAAACTCGGTTGGCCCGGACAACAGCAAAGTCGAGGACAAAAGCTCCTGAGCTGTTACCGAGCCAACAGTTTGCCGGAGTGACGGATCAAACGTCGGCGAGCGCTTCGGCGATGCTGTCCTTCAGGGCAAGGCGCTGTTTGCGCAGGTTTGTTTCTTCTTCCTGGCTTACTGGCGCAATCTTCGTTTCAGCGCGGTGGATGCGGTCATTGACGGAATCGTATTCTTCCAGAATGCGGGCAAAATGCGCATCCTTTGCCTTCAATGCGTGAATGGCGTCGAGCTGGCCGGGAAACTCTTCTCCAAGTGTATGGGGGGTGTTCGACATTCTTTAGCTCCTTCCTTTGTTGAAAAGAGCTTCGCAAGCCAGCGAGCCAAAGGCATTGATCGCGATCAAGTTGAGCGGAAAGGAATATGCGGAAACTGCATGGCTGGCATGCAAATGCCGATCTTCTAAGTTGTCAGTGCGATCCCCATCTCATGGGCACGGACCAATGAAGTGTCCGTGATGGAGAGAAAAATGTTTACCCGCTTCAATAATCGTTTCGGTCGTGCATTCGCGCAATTCGGCAGCGCCGTTCGTGCCTCTGCTGCTGTGCGCGCTGGTCAGAAGCCTACTGCCCAGGACCTTGAGACGCTTGGCATCGACGTTGACCAGTTCCGTCGTATTCAGGGTTGAGCAATCAAGTAAGCGTATGCGTATCTGAGTAAAAAAGCCCCGGATTTCCGGGGCTTTTGTTTTTAGTCTTCGTCCGTTGCCATCTGGCTCAGCAGGGCACCCTTGCCGCGCTGGCGCATGATCATCGGCACAACGACTGCTGCAATCGCCAGTGCGATCAGCACGATCGATACCCAGGAATGCACCAGAGCCATCGGGTTGCCCTGACTGATCTGCAATGCCTGACGCAGGCTCTTTTCTGCCATTGGCCCGAGGATCAGGCCAACAACAACCGGCGCGATGGGATATGAGAAGCGTCGCAGCACATAGCCCAGCACACCGAATGCCAGTAGCAGGCCGAGCTCGAATGAGACCGGCAGGCCGAACAGCATCGAGGTGGAGGCATTCGCACCGATTGTGCCAAGCGTTGCGAAAACCAGAATACCTGCATAGAGCCAGTGGCGCGGGATGGTGAGCATCTTCACCCACAGGCCGATCAGCGGCAGGTTGAGAACCAGCAGCATCAGATTGGCCACGAGAAGGCTCGCCACCAGACCCCATACCAGCGTGGCATTGGTCACGAACAGGAGAGGGCCGGGCTGCAGGCCGAACTGCTGGAAACCGGCAAGCATGATTGCTGCCGTTGCCGTGGTTGGCAGGCCGAGCGTCAGAAGCGGCACGAGGGTGCCCGCAGCCGAAGCGTTATTGGCCGCCTCCGGTCCCGCAACGCCTTCGATGGCGCCTTTGCCGAATTCTTCCGGATGTTTCGAGAACTGCCGTTCCGCCGAATAGGAAAGGAAGCTCGACACGTCGGCGCCGCCTGCAGGCATGGCTCCGATTGGAAAGCCGATGGCGGTGCCGCGCAACCACGGCATCCATGAGCGTTTCCAGTCATTCTTGGTCATCCAGACGGAACCCTTGACGGCGATGACTTCATCTTCCGGTCGAAGCTTCTTCGACACGACCGCAAGGGTTTCACCGATGGCGAACAGCGCCACCGCCAATGTCGTGACATTGATCCCGTCGAGCAGGTTCGGCGTTCCGATGACGAGACGTGCCTGACCCGTCAGCTGATCGATGCCGATCAGGCCGAGCGCCAGTCCGATGAACAGGGACGTCAATCCGCGAAGCGTGGAATCGCCGAATGCTGCCGAGACCGTCATGAAGGCCAGAAGCATGAGCGCGAAATATTCGGACGGTCCGAAGGACAGGGCGAATTTCACGACCCATGGTGCGACGAAGGCAAGCGCCAGAGTGGCGAGCAGGCCTGCGATGAACGAGCCGATGGCCGCCGTTGCAAGCGCTGGTCCGCCACGCCCGGCCCGGGCCATCTTGTTGCCCTCCAACGCGGTGACGATGGAGGCGCTTTCTCCCGGCGTATTGAGCAGGATCGACGTGGTCGACCCGCCATACATGCCGCCATAATAAATGCCCGCGAACATGATGAGTGAGCCGGATGGATCCAGCTTGTAGGTAACGGGCAGGAGGAGCGCGACGGTCAGCGCCGGGCCAATGCCGGGCAAAACACCGACGGCGGTGCCGAGCGTGACACCGATCAGCGCGTAAAGAAGGTTCGATGGTTCAAGCGCCACCAGAAGTCCGTTGGCGAGAAGTGCGACAGTATCCATGATGGCACTGAGCCTTTAAAGCATTTCCAGCAAAAATGCGAAGCGGTTTTGCGTAGGATAATGCGACAAAACAAGGACTTAGAGCATTTCCAATGTTTCAGTCAAAACTGGGAATGCTCTAAACGAATTGTTCGAGCCAGCCGGACGGCAGCGATAGCTGCAGGCCGCGTGCAAAGATGAACCAGATCACGAAGGCGAAGACGATGCCGACGGGAACGCTGATCCAGAATTTGCGATAGCCGAAGCCACGTGCGGTTGCTGCGAAAAGCAGGCCGGTGGACAAGGAAAAGCCGACAGTCTTCATCGTCAGCATCTGGATGGCCAGACCGCCGATGATCCATGCCATCGGGGCGATCTCCTGATGCTCTCGCTCTGGAAAATCACCGCGAAGCGCCTCGAATACGGTCCAGATGGCAAGGCCGAACAATCCGGCTGCGACGACATAGGGAACGGTTTTCGGGCCGACCGGCGAGTAGCTCGTCACGTCGTTTCCATAGGTTGTCGACCAGGCAATGGCGATGGCGACAGCGGCAAGAACAAGGGCGATGACAAGAGCGGCGAAATCTGGCGCCGCCCCTTCCGGGCGGCGCTTTTCCTGCGGTTCTGTTCCTGTCATTTGACGAGGCCGATTTCCTTGAGGATGGTTTCAGTCGCAGCGACGTCCTTGGCAAGCTGCTCCTTAAACGCCGGGCCGGCGAGATAAGTATCCGCCCAGCCCTTGTCTTTCAGAGCCTTCTGCCAGGATTCCGACTTCACCATTTTCTCGATATCGGCATTGATGGCAGCTTCCTGTTCGGCAGTGATGCCGGGAGCAGCGGCCACCATGCGCCAGTTCTGGATAGAAACGTCCACGCCACCTTCCTTGAAGGTCGGTGCGTCGATGCCTTCCACGCGCTCGTCGCTCGAAATGCCAATGATGCGCAGCGTACCGGCTTTGATCTGGGCGTCGAATTCGCCATAGCCGGAAATGCCGACGGTTACCTGATTGCCGAGAATGGCTGCCAGTGCTTCGCCGCCGCCCGAGAAGGCGATGTAATTGACCTTGGTCGGGTCGACGCCTGCTGCCTTGGCAAAGAGGCCAGCGGTGATGTGATCGGTGCCGCCCGCAGAACCGCCGCCCCACGAAACGGAGCCTGGATCAGCCTTCAGCTTTGCCGCAAGGTCGCCAAGGTTCTGGATGTCGGAAGAAGCAGGCACGACGATGGCTTCATATTCACCGGTGAGGCGTGCAATCGGCGTGATGGCGTCGAGCGTAACCGGCGATTTGTTGGTCAGGATAGCGCCGACCATGACATAGCCACCGACGATGAGTTGGCTCGGGTCGCCCTTGTTCTGGTTCACGAACTGGGCAAGGCCGATAGTGCCACCAGCGCCCGGAACGTTGATGACCTGCACGCTGCCGGAAATCTTTTCGTCCTGAAGCGCGCTCTGCATCGTGCGCGCCGTCTGGTCCCAGCCGCCGCCCGGAGCCGCAGGCGCCAGCACCTTGTAGTCTTCTGCGGAAGCAGAGCCTGCCATAGCCAACGCCGCTACCGACGTCAGGGCCAGAATAAATCTACGCATATGTCCTCCCAAATAGAATGTATGCCGCCTCCCGGCGGACCTCCCCAAAGTCCCGCTCCTCTAGCGGGAGAAAACTACATGGAGATTAGCGAAAACAAATTCAATAGGCCAGCGCATGCGACGATAGTTTGGCCGCAATTTAAATAACGGGCTTTCGAATCGCTTGAAAACCGTGCGTTGGAAATAGCCATCGAGACCTGCTTGACGGCGACATCGGGTCAACGTAATAGTGTAACGACGGTTCCCCGACCGAGAGCGAAGGGGATTAATAGGGAACACGGTGAGGACGACCCGAAAAGGGGCCAAGACCGTGGCTGCCCCCGCAACTGTAAGCGGATTGCCGTTCATCCTCGTGACGTTGAAAGCGTCATGCCACTGTGCCGGAGAAGCGCGGGAAGGCAGATGAACAGCAGATATTCGTGAGCCAGGAGACCTGCCGTTTAGTGTTGTCCATTGTCACGGGCGGGGATGCCCGGAGCAGGAGCCGGTTATGACAGATTTCCGCGTCGCAGGACGCATCCTTCCATCGTCATCGCATGATTTCGACATGTCCCCGGATATGCCTGTCCGTCTTCCGTATCGGATTTTTTCCGCCAGCTGACAGGGCGTCTTTTTCTCATCATTTCGGGGACTTTCATGAATATTCTCGGCAAGATGCCGTTTCGCGCCGCCCTCTGTGCGGTTGCATTTCTCGCAGGCGGTTTGGCTGCACAGGCAGCGGAAACGCAATATCCGCTGACGCTGAAAAATTGCGGTCGTGACGTTACCTTCAAGCAGGCACCGAGCCGCGCGGTTGCGGTCGGCCAGAGCAGCGCAGAAATTCTTTACAGCCTTGGTCTCAGCGACAGGGTCGTCGGCACGGCAGTGTGGTTCGGGCCTGTTCTCAAAGGTTTTGAGGAGGTGAATGCCAAGGTAAAGCGGCTCGCCGATAACGATCCGAGCTTCGAAAGCGTTCTGGCGCAGAAGCCGGATATCGTAACGGCGGATTTTCAGTGGCATGTCGGCCCGACCGGCATTGTTGCGAAGCCTGAACAATTCGAGGAACTGGGCATTCCGGCCTATACATCGCCTTCCGATTGCGTTGGCAAGGACAATTCCGGCGGTGGCGACGGTGTTCGTACGGCAGCCTTCAAGATGGATATCGTCTATCAGGAAATCACCGAACTGGCGGAAATCTTCAATGTGCAGGATCGCGGCGAGAAACTCGTCGCCGACCTGAAGGCGCGCGAAGCGGCCGCGCGCGAAAAAATTGGGTCTGCTGGCGGCAAGCTGTCTGCCGTTGTCTGGTTCTCCAGCACGCAGGTCGATGCCGATCCTTACGTCGCAGGCAAGTTCGGCGCACCCGCCTATATTCTTTCGGCACTCGGCATCAAGAATGTGATCAACAGCGAGGAAGAATGGCCGACGGTCGGATGGGAAACGATTGCGAAATCGAACCCTTCGATGATCGTGGCTGCAAAGCTGGATCGCCGCCGCTATCCGGCTGACGACATTGCCGTCAAGCACCAGTTTCTCGAGAACGATGCGGTCACGAAGCTGATGCCTGCGGTTAAGGGCAAGCATGTCTTCGACATGGATGCGCAGTCGATGAGCACGTCGCTTCGCGTGATCGAAGGCATCGAAACACTTGCAGCCGATATCGCCGCCTCGGGCCTGAACAAGTGACGGCGCGGGTAGCGACAACAGGCTTCAAACAGAAGGGAAGGACCCGCTCCGGCGTGTTCTTCCTGGCCTTTTCGCTTGTCCTGCTTCTTCTTGCCCTTTGGCTCGGAGCGGCGATAGGCGAAACGGCGATACCACTCGATGTGGTTGCGAAAACCGTAGCCAATCGGGTGTGGAATGCCGGATATCCGCTCGAACCCATCGATGAAGGGATTGTCTGGAGCTATCGCCTCAGCCGTGCGGTTATCGCTGCATGTTGCGGCGCGTCTCTCGCAATATCCGGCGTCATTCTGCAGTCGCTGCTCCGAAACTCGCTCGCCGATCCTTACATTCTGGGCATTTCCGCCGGCGCTTCGACTGGAGCCGTCGCCGTTGCCATTCTTGGCATCGGCGCTGGCGTGCTGACACTCTCGCTGGGTGCGTTCATTGGCGCTATTGTTGCTTTCTGTCTCGTGTCCCTGCTGGCGCTGCGGGCGGGGCGAGGCAGCAGCGCTATCATTCTGGCGGGTATTGCCGGTTCACAGCTTTTCAACGCGTTGACGTCATTCATCGTCACCAAAGCAGCAAATGCCGAACAGGCGCGCGGTATCATGTTCTGGCTCCTTGGCAACCTTTCCGGCGTGCGCTGGCCGGACGTAACACTCGCTTTGCCTGCCTGTTTGATCGGTCTTGCCATCTGTCTGTGGCATGCGCGTGCGCTCGATGCCTTCACCTTCGGAACGGAATCCGCAGCTTCTCTCGGCATACCGGTGCGCCGCGTCTACGCGGTGCTGATCGGCGTCAGCGCCATGATGACGGCGGTCATGGTTTCCATCGTCGGCTCTGTCGGCTTCATAGGCCTCGTCATTCCCCATGCGGCGCGAATGGTGGTCGGAGTTCGGCACGGCAGGTTGTTGCCCGCGGCGGCCCTTATCGGAGCAATCTTCATGATCGTTGCGGATATTCTGTCGCGTATCATTATTCCGGGTCAGGTTCTGCCGATCGGGGTTATCACGGCGTTGTTCGGTGCGCCGGCCTTCGCCCTGTTGCTTGGACAAAGGAGGGCGTCGTCATGATCCTCTCAGCATGCAATATCGGCTGGTCGACGGGCAGTGTCGAAATCTTGCGCGATGTTTCGCTGGAAGTGGCGGAAGGTGAGTTTCTTGGCATCATAGGGCCGAATGGTTCGGGAAAGACCAGCTTTCTGTCTTTGCTTTCCGGTGTTCGTAGATGCCGCGTTGGCGAAGTGAACCTCTGCGGTGCATCCATCGACAGTTTTAGTCGTCGCGAGATTGCGCGCCAACTGGCGCTGGTCGAGCAACAGGCGGGAACAACCGAGCGCATTACGGCGCGTCAGGCGGTCGAACTCGGGCGAACGCCCTATCTTGGGGCCCTGTCGCCATGGTCGGCGGAAGACGATGCAATCGTTGACCAGGCGCTGGTCAATGTCGATATGGTCCATCTGGCTGACCGCTATTGGCACACGCTTTCCGGCGGAGAGCGGCAGCGCCTGCATATAGCGCGCGCCCTGGCGCAGGAGCCGCGGATTTTGCTTCTGGACGAACCGACCAATCATCTCGATATCGGGCACCAGATCGGGTTGCTTGATCTTGTCAGCCGCCAAAAACTGACAGTCGTGGCCGCCTTGCATGACCTGAACCATGCCGCGATGTTCTGCGACCGAATCGCGGTGATGGACAAGGGCAATCTCGTCGCGCTCGGCACACCGCGAGAGGTGTTGCGGGCAGAGCGCATCGCCGAAGTCTTCGGTGTCGATGTCGACGTCGAATATCAGGGCATCAGCGGCTGTCACATCCGCTATCGTGCTCCGGGCCAGCGCCCGTTGGAACTCAGACATTCTGCATGATCGGTCAGGCTGCAAGTCATTGTTTCGGTTGCTGCGGTACTTCTAATAAACGGGAAATAAATAGGATCATGAAATAGGTATTACTAATATTAAGATTGATGATTTCGGGTAACATCATGAAAAGTTGTAGCTTTTTCAGAGTTTACTCACAGTAATGTGAGTGATTTTGTTGACAAACTGTTTCCATCGCGTTGACGGTTGCGCTATACAACCTCAGCGCATCAGGGCATGCATTCACTTGTAAGGCTGCGGCCTTTCTTGCTGAGTGCAGGCTGAAGGACAGAAGAGATCATTCTTTGATTTGTTCCGTCATTCACGGTTCTGATATGCGGGTCGCTCCGGTTTTTGGGCCGGGAAGATCCGTTTTAAATAAAGAAACCTTATTGGCAGGTTCGCATGAATGCGACTTGCGGCGAATGCAGTTTTTTCAATGAATTATTATACTTATAAAGAGCGGCGGCTTTTCGTTTTGGAAAGCCGCCGTTGTTTTATCAAGGATATTGGGCACCGGTGACGGTGAGATAGACCGCATAAAGCGACTTCGTTGCTGTGATGAACAGCCGATTGCGGCGTGGACCGCCGAAAGTCACATTGGCGACCGTTTGCGGCGTCCTGATCTTGCCGAGAAGCGCCCCTTCCGGCGAAAAGCAGTGCACACCATCACCAGCACTGGTCCACAAGTTCCCGTCCGTATCGAAACGAAAGCCATCCGGCAGGCCCATGTCGATGGTGCAGAAAACCGTGCCGCCCGTCAGGCGCTTACCGCCATCCACAACGTCGAAGACGCGGATGTGACGGGGCGCATCCTCATTGTGGCTATAGGCGCTGTCGGCGACGTAGAGTTTTGTTTCGTCCGGTGAAAAGGCGAGACCATTCGGCTGGTGGAAGTCAGTTATGACCGCATCGATGTTGCCGGTCTTCGGGTCGAGGCGATAGACATTGCGCGACGGCTGTTCCGGCTCAGCCTTGTAGCCTTCGTAATCGGCCATGATGCCGTAGGTGGGATCGGTGAACCAGATTGTTCCATCCGAGCGCACGATGACGTCGTTAGGCGCATTGAGCTTCTTGCCCTGATAGCTGTCCGCCAGCACAGTGATGCTGCCATCTGGTTCCGTGCGGGTGACGCGGCGACCGCCATGCTCGCAGGTGACGAGGCGTCCTTCACGATCACGGGTGTTGCCGTTGGAGAAATTGGAGGGCTGGCGGAACACTGAAACGCCGCCATCTGGGACCCAGCGCAGGATGCGCTGGTTCGGAATGTCACTCCACAAAAGGCAGTTCTGGTCACCGAACCACACCGGGCCTTCCGCCCAGCGGCAGCCGCTATAAAGTTCGTCCAGATCGGCGCTCGGCACGATCATCTGCTTGAAGCGTTCGTCGTGGATTTCGTAAATCGAAACAGTCTGAGACAAGGGAGATACTCCGAAGATAATTAGCGCTCGGCGCGTCGACCACTGGCGAGGACGATCACCGCAATGATGGTGAGGCCAGTCAGGACAAGACGGACACCGGCGCCGAAGCCGTAGGTGTTGAGCATCGAAACTATGAGGAACATGAAGAGGGCGGCACCCCAAATACCAGGGATGTTGGAATCACCACCTGCAACCGCCGTGCCGCCGATGATGACGACGGCAATCGACATCAAAAGATATTCCGCGCCCATGTTCAGCGCTGCGCCTCCCGAGAAGCAGGCAAGCAGGAAGCCGCATAGCGAAGCGAGCACTGCACAGAGCAGATAGGTGATGAAGCGGGTGCCATCGACCGGAACGCCCGCCATGCGCGCAGCGAAAGGATTCTGGCCAATTGCCGAAATCCAGCGTCCATAGATGCTCTTCTTCAACAGTACCCAGCCAATGACTGACAGGATCAGCGCCACGAGGGCGACATTGGGAACGCCAAGCGTGGAGGATGTCGTGAACTGCGCTAGGCTTTCCGGCGGTTTCACGCGCAGGCCGCGATTGCTCCAGATGGCGGTGGACTGGATCAGGAAGCTCATCGACAAGGTGGCGATGATGGGCGGAATGCGCAGAAGCTTGATCAGTGTATAATTGCAGATGCCAATGGCAACACCAACCAGAATGGCAACACCAAGCCCCGCAAGCACCATGCCGTCCTGCGTATCCATGAGCTTGAGCGCCAGTGTTGCGGCGAGCGTCATATTGGCCGGGACCGACAGATCGATATTGCCGGGTCCGAGCGTGATGACGAACATCTGGCCGAGGCCGACAATCACCGAAAAGGACGCGAAAGTGAAAGCTGCGTGGGAGAGCCCGTGCGCGCCAGCGCCGCCGGTAAAGAGGATGGTGATGATCCAGACGACGGCAGTGGCGATGAACGACCATATCCACGGACGGTTGGTCAGGATGGTGAGACCGCTCATTGCTTTTTCTCCCTCTTTTCGAGGCGATTGAGGAAGAGGCGCAATGCCAGCACCACGATGAGAATGCCGCCTTGTGCACCGATCTGCCAGTCCGGCGAAATGCGCATGAAGGAGAGGAACGATCCGGCAAGCGTCAGCGTCAGTGCGCCGATGACGGCTCCGATAGGCGATACGCGTCCGCCGACGAATTCACCACCGCCGAGAATAACGCCTGCGATAGACAGAAGCGTATAACGTAACGCGATATTGGCATCGGCCGATGTGGTGAGACCGACGAGTGCAATCCCGGCCAGCACTGCGAAGAAGGCCGCCAGTGCATAGGTTCCGGCGCGGATCATGGTCACAGACCAGCCCGCACGTTCTATGGAACGGCTGTTACCGCCCGCGCCACGCATCAGCACGCCGAAGGTCGAACGCATGACGATGAAATGCGTGACGACCGCGATCAGGATGCTGGCGACAATGGCCATCGGCATGAAAGGCGGCTTGGCGGTCATGATCCAGCGCGCCCAGTCCGGCGCCTGTCCGCCGGGCGAGGGCAGCAGCAGAACGGCAAACCCGCCCCAGACGAAGCTCATGCCAAGCGTGACGACGATGGAAGGCAGATTGCGCAGGTGGATCAGCGCGCCAAGCGCCGCATAAGCTGCAATGGCTGCGGCAAGGATCAGCATTCCGATGATGGGCGCAGTGTTGAGATAGGTTGCGGCAACACAGACCACGAAACTCACGAAGGTGCCCATCGAGAGGTCGAGGTCGTTGACCGCCATGATGAGCATCTGGGCGATGGTCGCTAGCGCAATGGGGACGGCCAGATTGAACAGCAGATTCAGCCCGGTATAGCTCATGGCGCGTGGTTGCATGTAGAAGACGGCGGCAAGCAGCAGAACCAGCGAGAAAACCGGCGTCAGCAGGCGGATGGAGGAAGAGGAAAGGCGCATTATTCGTGACCTCCCTCAAATGATGCTGCAAGCACGTTCTTTTCCGTAATGTCTTCGCCGGTCAGTTCCGCAACGATAGCGCCGTCGCGGAAAACATAGACACGGTCGCAAAGTTCGATTTCGTCCATTTCGGTGGAGTACCAGACGAAGGTGCGTCCGTTGTCAGCCTCATGGCGCAGGATTTCATAGACTTCCTGCTTGGTGCCGACATCGACGCCACGCATTGGATCGTCCATCAAAATAGTGTTGGCGCTGGTTGCCAGTGCGCGGGCGAAAAGCACTTTCTGCTGGTTGCCACCCGACAGTGACAGGATGCGGTTACCCATATCCGGCGTGCGTATCTGGATACGGTCTTTCCAGTCGCTGCCGAGGACATCTTCCCGCTTCTGGTCCACGAGTTTCAGCGACGACAGCCGGTCCAGCGAGCCGATGGTGAGATTGTGCAGGATGCTCCACAGCGGGAAGGTGCCGTTGAGGCTGCGGTCGCCAGCAACGAAGGCGATTTCGCAATTGCGTGCCGGAACCCAGTTCGGTCGCCGCGCATAGTAGAGATCGAGCAGCATCCTGGTCTGTCCGTGTCCGGCCAGCCCGGCGAGGCCGATGACTTCGCCCCTGAATGCCTCAAACGGCTTGATGTCGCTGGCGCGCTTGGCAAAGGACAGAACGGGCGTGCCGCTCGTGTCGGTCTTTGCAACGCGGCGCGCAGCCTTTTCGCGCTCGACGCTGCCCATGGCTTCGACGAGGCTGCGATTGGTGAAATCGCCCGCAGCGCGGTTGGCGACCACCTTTCCGTCCTTCATCACCACGATGCGGTCGGAGGTTGAGAGGATTTCACCCAACATATGCGAAATCAGGATAACGGCGCCGCCGGTGCTGACAAAACGGCGCACATAGGCCATGAGCTGCGCGGCAATGCCTGCATCAAGCGAAGAGGTCGGCTCATCGAGAATAACCAGTTTTGGCGCAGTGCCGGGCGCGGTAAAGTTGATGGCGATTTCGACCATCTGCCGCTCGGCGATGGAAAGCTCGTCGATGGTGGCGCCGCTGTCGATCTTGTGACCGGGGAAAATCTCGTCGAGCTTTTTGGAAATCAGTTCGACGGCCTTGCCGCGCCAGCCAGCGCCGGTCAGATCGCGCTGCATGATGCGGACATTTTCGGCAATGGTCAGGTTCGGAAACAGCGACAATTCCTGAAAGACGCAGCGCACGCCGTGCTTGCGCGCCATCGCTACGCCGTGTCCTGCTTCCTCATGATAGGAAACGCTGCCTTCATGTGGCGACAACCCGCCATTGATGACATTGACGATGGTGGATTTGCCCGCGCCATTGTGGCCGACCAGCCCGACGCATTCACCTTCGCGGATCACGAGCTCAGCGCCATCCAGTGCTTTCACCGCACCGAACTGCACGCGAATATTGCGCGCGGCGACGACCTCCCGTTTCTCTGCTGTTTCTGTCATACGCTCAACTGATTGCTGGAAATGCTGAAGAATAGACGATGGAAAAGGGCGGGAACGAAACCCGCCCCAATCGCTCGATTATGTGAGGCCCGGCTTACTTGGCCGCGTCGATGACCTTCTGCGCGTCTTCCAGCGAATATTCGACATTGGCGACGCCACCCTTCTGGGTGTTGGCCAGATCCTTGTCGAGCGATTCCTGGCTGACGCTGAGGAACGGAACCACGAGGTCCTTCTTCACGTCCTTGCCGTCGAGAATCTGCTGGGCAACCCAGAAAGCAAGCGTTGAAACGCCGGGTGCAATCGAAACCGACATGGTTTCGTAGCCATTGGCGTCCTTCTGTTGCTTCCACCACTGCAGTTCGTCTTCACGGTTGCCCATGATGATGATCGGCGTTTCGCGCTTGGCGGCGGCGAAGGCCTGCGCAGCACCATAACCGTCGCCGCCCTGCGTCACGACTGCGTCGATTTTCGGCAGGCTTGGGAGGATGCCAGCGACGGCACGCTGTGCCACGTCCGCCGCCCAGTCGCCATTGACGGAGCCGACGATCTTGAATTTCGGATGCTTCTTCACGCCTTCTTCGATGCCAGCATGGATATTGTCATCGACCGAAACACCGGCAAGACCGCGAATTTCAAGCAGGTTGCCGCCATCGGGGAAGCGCTTTGCGAGATAATCGATCTGGCCTTCGCCCATTGCCTTGAAATCGACCGCGATGCGCCATGCGCAAGGCTCCGTGACGGTGCCGTCAAAGGAAACGACCGTGATGCCCGCATCGCAGGCTTCCTTGATTGCACCGTTCAAAGCGGTTGGCGAAGCGGCATTGATGACGATGGCATCATAGCCTTGCAGGATCATGTTCTGGATCTGTGCGGCCTGCTCTGTGGCCTGATTTTCAGCCGTCGTGAACGGGTCAGCCGCAGCGACCACACCGGCCTTCACGGCTTCCTTGGTGATCTTGTCCCAGCTTTGCAGCATGGCCTGGCGCCATGAGTTGCCAGCATAATTGTTGGAGAATGCAATCTTCTTCGACGATGTGTCAGCCATCGCGCTGCCAGCGGCGAGAACGCCTGCCAGTGCTGCGGATGCGAAAAGGATTCTTGCGAGTTTCATTCTTTCCTCCCGGTTGCCAGTGTACGACCCGCAGCGCCCCGGCACTTCGGATCGTCTGAATTGATTATGATGCGAGCCTCCCGCACCGCCGCTCCTCAACGGCACCAGTCTGCACCTGACGCGATTTTACGCTCTTGTCTTGCGGGCAATTTTCTGGTGAAGCGAGGATGAAAGAAGACAAGCCTTCTGTGAAGGCCGAATGAAGCAACTGTCTTGCGGGTTCCCGCAGCAAAATTGCGGGAACCCGCAAGACGCGCCGAGGATGTGACGGCGTATTATAGTGCTTCAGGAGCAATTTGCGTTTGGAGGAGAAACGCTTGGCCGAACTCGTGCCCCAGAGGTTGCTCGACCACTATCTGAATATTTCCAGATTGCTGGCGGGACAGCTCGACTTCGATTCCATTATTCAGGCGGTGGCGGCGGAAATCACGCATATCGTGCCCTATGATCATCTGGACGTTTGCATCAAG
The DNA here is from genome assembly GCF_000017405.1 of Brucella anthropi ATCC 49188. Lineage (NCBI taxonomy): Bacteria > Pseudomonadati > Pseudomonadota > Alphaproteobacteria > Hyphomicrobiales > Brucellaceae > Brucella > Brucella anthropi. Next base: position 1,319,130 of record NC_009668.1, on the reverse strand, counting down.
ATGGTCGATGGCAAGTTCCACATCGCCTATGAGAGCGGCATATCGACGGCCTGGAGTCGTAATCCTCCCGCCCTGTTGTCGGGCAGTCCCATTCGAACGGTGCTCTCCGGCGAAGTCGATCATCTACTGACCGACGATGCGCGCACCGATCAGCGTTTTCACTTTGATGGTTCCTTTTCCAGTCCGATCATCGAGCATGATCTGAAAGGCCGCCTGCATGTGCCCTTGAAGGCGCAGGGCGATATTATCGGTGCGCTCAGCTGCTCCAGTCTCGCGCCCGCCTGCTACACCATGCGGGACGTGGAAAACGCCCAGTCGATTGCCGATCTGCTTGCACCATATTTTTTTGCGATCCGCGCGGCGGAACAGGCCAAGCGTTCCGCTATCGTGGAAACGGAAGCGCGCGCTCGCGAGGAAGGCTTGCGTTTCGGCGCGTTGAAGCTGACCGAAGCGCTGGAGACAGAGCGCCATCGCATCGGTATGGATTTGCATGATCAGACGCTGGCCGACCTGACACGCCTTGCGCGTCACGTGGAGCGGCTTACCCATGCACCGGACCTCTCGGGCGAGCAGCTTGAACCGCTGTTTCGCGGGCTGCAGCATTGCATGCACGATCTCAGGCAAATCATTGAAGAAGCTAAGCCTTCAATTCTTCAGCTGTTCGGTTTTGTGCAAGCGACGGAAAACCATCTTGACCGTTCGGTGCGCGACAGTGGATCGTCCATCGAGTGGACGCTGGACGACCGCAGCGACGGCATGGCCGATCGGCTGGAGGAAACAGTTGCGACTTCGCTGTTCCGCATCGTGCAGGAAGCGATCAACAATACGATCCGCCATGCTCATGCCAGCCGGTTGCGGGTTACGTTTCGCGACAAGGGCGGTCGCCTGCACGTCGAAGTCGCTGACAATGGTATCGGCATGGATCGCCAGGTGCAACGTTCTAGTGACGGGCATGGCGTCGGACATGGGATCGACAATATGCGCACGCGCGCGCGGTTGATTTCTGCAAGTTTTGCTATCAGGAAAAATGGGGAAGGCGGTGGCACCAGCGTGACGATCCATCTGCCTGTGGAAATGTGCCGGGAGACGGGAGGGTAAAATGCATGTTCTGATCGTGGAAGATGATCCATTGCATCGCGCCTATCTTGGCGAGGCTGTGCTTGCGGCATTGCCTGAATGTAGCGATGTGCTGGAAGCCGACAACGGCTCGGCAGGTGAGAAGCTGGCCCGTCAGCACCGCGCAGCCCATATTGTCATGGACCTGCAGATGAGCGGGCGCAATGGTATTGAGGCCGCCCGCACCATCTGGAAGGAGAATCCTGAAACGCGCATCCTGTTCTGGTCGAACTATGCCGACGAAGCCTATGTGCGCGGTGTGTCGCGCATCGTGCCGGAAGGGGCGGCTTATGGCTATGTGCTGAAATCGGCGTCCGACGATAAGCTGCGGCTGGCATTGCGCAGTATCTTTGTCGAAGCACAATGCGTCATCGACCGCGAGGTGCGCGGCCTGCAGCAAAAGAGCCTCGGTCATGCCAGCGGTTTCAGCGAAAGTGAGTATGAAATTCTGGTCGATATCGCGCTGGGGCTTACGGATCGCGTTATTGCGCGCCGCCGCAATCTGTCGCTGAGAAGCGTTCAGAACAGATTGCAGCAACTCTATGAAAAACTTGGCGTTTATCAGGAAAAAGGTGAGCCGGAGGAAGGGCGTTTCAACCTCCGGGCTCGTGCCGTGACGGTAGCGCTTTTGCGCAAACTACTGAATTACAGTGCGCTGGAACGCGCAGAAATCGAACTGAACGAATGGCTTAGCCGACAGCTGCCTTCAAACGGCTCTGTGCGAGATTGAGGCCGAGTTCCGACGCAAGGGCGATGACCGGAGCGAAGCGACGCCGCTTTTTTTCGTCATGGTTGGAAGCAATGTCTGCGATGCGATGCTTGAGGAAAGGGTTGAGAAACCGCTCCCGCACCGAAGCCACGTAAGCTTCGGCCTGTTCGCCAAGGCCGTCCGCAGCAAATACCGGCAGGACTTCCTCGCGCCATACCGCTTCCAGTTCATTCCGGATCGTTTCGTCCTGCATGGCTTCCAGTACGATCTCGTCTTTCGGACGGCTGCCCTTGAGCCATTGTTCCGCGATGAATGTGTGGCCAAGGTTGAGCAAGTAGAGTTTCAAATGCTCATAGCGCGCAAGATCGTCGGTGACGACGATATCTTCGTGTTCGCAAGGAAGCGTCAGGCCATCGGCCTTCTCGATTGCCCAGAGCGCATAGGGCTCGGCGATGGCGCCGATTGGCTCGATGGGTTCGGAAACGATGCGGTCGACAAGGCTGTTGGCAAAAATGCATCGGGTTTCGAGCCATTGCACGAAACCGTCCGGCAGTTTCCAGTCATGGGCAAGATCGATGAGGATCGAGCGCAACCTGTCGCCATTGCGCGAGATCAGCTCGCAGGGAAACAGCGACAATGGCGCATCGGGATTGTGCTGCCAGCGGTGATGTAGGAGCACCAGAAGTTTGGCTGGAAAACTCTTCGGCAAGGCATCCGGGTTCGCAAGAAGCGAGCTGTCATCGCTTCTGTCGAGTTCGTAGCCCTTGTCGCCGGTGTTGGAGAGGATCACATCGACGCTGGCACCGAGGTCGAGAATCGCCGCCCAGTCGTGATGTGCGGAATAGGCAGCGGTAACGCCCTTCGCCTGATGTTCCGTTTCGGATGGCTTGCCGTCGACAAGCCCACGGATCATCACAGGATAGCCGTTGCTTTCGTTCAAAGCCGCGATGCGCTGGCTGCTCTGCGGGTTTGAAGTCGTCTGCACGACGGCAATTGTCCCGATGGCTTTGCCCTTGGAAAGCGCCTCTGAAACAAAGAAATCGACATGAGCCAACAGAAAACGGCTGGTGCCGAACTGCAGGATCGCTGGCTTCTCGTGCATGACCTTCTCCCATAAATCAGTGGTTTTAACTAAGCGATGCAGGGTAAATTGGTCAAGCCAGTAGGATTCTTTATCGAACGATTGGTTCGGTTCCACATGATGAAATGCGCGATTTGCCGCAATTAACCGGGTTTTTAAGCATATTGCGCTTCTGTTCGGTTGGAAATATGGTAAGGCCAATTCGAGGAGAGGCGGATTTGGGAGCGCTATGAGCGATTTTACGGCAACTGCGGAACCGCGCAGGCTTTATCAGCAGATCGCAGATCGGGTGAGAAGCCTTATCCAGGACGGCCAGTTTCCTGCTGGCAGCAGGCTACCGGCTGAACGCGAGCTGGCGCAGCAACTTGGCGTGTCGCGGCCTTCGCTGCGCGAGGCGCTTATTGCACTCGAAATCGCCGGTAATGTCGAAATCCGCATGGGGTCCGGCATCTATGTCACGGCAGAGTCGGAAAAGCGTTCGCTTTTACATGGCGCTTCCATCGGCGAGAGTCCGCTTGAAATCATGCAGGCGCGCGAAATGGTCGAAGGCAGCGTGGTCGTCACGGCTTGTGCGCGCATGACGCCTGAAAGGCTTGCCGAGTTGCGCGCAACGATTGACGCAATGAAGGTGAATGTCGATGCCGGGCGCAAGGCGATTGAGCTCGACAGGCAGTTTCATCTGCTCATTGCCGAGCAATCGGGCAATTCCGTGCTGGTGCGCATCGTGCGCGACCTTTTTGACGAGCGGCATAGTCCGCTGACGTCGCATATCAGGACGCGCTTCGAGGATAACGATACATGGGCTCTGGCTTTGGCCGAGCACGAAGCCATCTATGCGGCGCTGGAAGCGAGGGATCCGCTTCAGGCGCAGGCAGCCATGCGAACGCATCTGGACCGGTCCAAGCAGCGTTGGATGGATAATGAACCCAGCGAGTAATTAGCCGGGACGATTTGGGAGTGAGGTCAGACAAATGAATGAATCCGTTGATACAGCGGTTGCGCCGGTTATTCTGCTGCATCCGTCGGATGATGTTGCCGTTGCGCGCATTTCGGTTCGCGCCGGTGATCCGATTGGCCTTGACGGGATCAGGGCCAGCGAACTGATCGGTCGCGGGCATAAGGTTGCCATTCGTGATATTCCGGAAGGCAAGGAAGTCCTGAAATATGGTCAGGTGATCGGCGTTGCGACGAAGGATATCGCTCAGGGCGAGCATGTGCATTTGCAGAACCTCGCCATGCTGCCCTCTGAACACGAGCATCAGTTCTCCATCGATATTGAAGAACGCGGCATGCTGCCGGACGCAGAACGCCGCCATTTCATGGGCTATGACCGGGGCGCGGGCGGTGTCGGCACGCGCAATTTCATCGGCGTGATTTCGTCGGTCAATTGCTCGGCCACGGTGTCGCGTTACATCGCCGATTATTTCAACCGCATGGACGGTCTCGATGGTTTCGACAATGTCGATGGCGTCGTGGCGCTGACACATGGCAGCGGCTGTGCGCTCAACACCAAGTCGGAAGGCTATCGCCTGTTGACGCGCACTATTCAGGGTTATGCCAAGCACCCGAATTTCGGCGGCATCCTGCTGATCGGCCTTGGCTGCGAAACCAACCAGATCGCGCCGATCCTCGAACATTACCGCATGGAAGAAGGCTCGCGCCTGCGCACCATGACGATCCAGCAGCATGGCGGCACGCGCAAGACCATCGATCATGCGATTGCCGAGATCAAGGAAATGCTGCCGCTGGTCAATTCGGCGGTGCGCACCAAACAGCCTCTGTCGAAGTTGAAAGTAGCGCTGGAATGCGGCGGCTCGGATGGCTATTCCGGCATTTCGGCCAATCCGGCATTGGGCTATGCCTCGGACCTTATTGTGCGCAATGGCGGCACGACCGTTCTTTCGGAAACGCCGGAAATCTATGGTGCCGAACATCTTTTGACCCGTCGCGCAGTAACGCCTGCGGTGGCGGAGAAGCTGTTGCAGCGCATCGACTGGTGGCGTGATTACACGGCGCGCAATGGCGACGAGCTCAACAACAACCCATCGCATGGCAACAAGCTCGGCGGGCTGACCACCATTCTGGAAAAGTCGCTCGGTGCAGTTGCCAAGGGTGGTTCCATGCCGCTCAAGGCCGTCTATGAGTTTGCCGAAACCGTCACGGAACAGGGTTTCACTTTCATGGATACGCCGGGTTACGATCCCGTCGCGGTGACTGGACAGGTGGCCGGTGGCTGCAACGTGATCTGCTTCACCACTGGCCGTGGTTCGGTTTCCGGCTTCAAACCTTCGCCTTGCATCAAGATCGCCACGAATTCCGAAATGTACGAGCACATGAAGGAAGACATGGACATCAATTGCGGCGGTATCGTCACCGGCGACGAGACCATCGAACAGTCCGGCATCCGCATCTTCGAACATATCATCGCGGTCGCATCCGGCGAGAAGACGTTGAGCGAAGTCTACGACTATGGCGACAACGAATTCGTGCCTTGGCAGGTCGGCGCCGTAACCTGATCCCTTTCTTTAATGACGACTGACAGGAATAATTCGATGGTCAAAGCTCTGCGTATCGAGAGCGAAAACGTCACACGTTTTGCAGAAATCGACGAAGCGCCGTTGCTGGCCGGTCAGGTCCGTGTGCGGGTTCGGCACGTGGGTCTCTGCGGCAGTGATCTGAACACCTTCAAGGGGCTTAATCCGCTGGTGCAGCTGCCGCGCATTCCTGGGCATGAAATCGGCGGCGAGATCATGGAAACCGGAGAGGGTGTCAGCGCTGCCTATGTCAAAGGCAAGCGGGTTATCGTGCTGCCTTATACGAATTGCGGTGAATGTTCGTCCTGCCGTAAAGGTCGGCTCAATGCGTGCCGTTATAACAAGACGCTCGGCGTGCAGCAAAATGGCGGCCTGGCCGACCAGATCGTGCTGCCTGCCGAAAAATTGATCCTCAATGAGACGCTGTCGCCCCGTCATCTGGCGCTGGTCGAGCCGCTTTCGGTTGGCTTCCATGCCGTCGAGCGCGGACGTGTTCAGGCAGGTGATACGGTTGCTGTTCTCGGTTGCGGCATGATCGGTATGGGTGTTCTCATCGGCGCGCTGGCGCGCGGTGCCAAGGTCATCGCCATCGATCCAAGCGCTGAAAAGCGCGAACTGGCACTGCAATTCGGCGCAACACACGCATTGCCGGGCGGTGAGGATGTCGTCGCCAAGGTTCAGGAACTGACCAACGACGACGGCGTGGACGTTGCTTTCGAAGCGGTCGGTCTGCCGATCACCTTCACGCAGGCTGTCGACCTGGCGGGCTTTGCGGGCCGGGTGGTTTATGTCGGCTATTCCAAGGCGCCGGTCACCTATCAGACGCAGTTCTTCAACCTGAAGGAACTCGACATCATGGGATCACGCAATGCCACGCTCACCGATTTCGAGGCCGTCATTGCGCATCTGGAAAAGCTTGGGACGGATGCCGACAAGCTGATCTCGAAGGTATTTCCGTTTGATGAAGCTGAAGCGGCACTCCCTTACTGGGACGGCGACCGTAACGTTTTGAAGATCATCATCGAACGCGACTGAAATCGAAGCAAATGCGCCACGTCGGGAAGGAAGACGTGGGCTGCCACGCATCGATGGAAAATCGATGCGTAAACTGAAGAAATTAGAGCGTCCTTTAAGCGTCCAAATTGGACGCATGGCGCTCTAGTGGAGGAAACCGGCCCTAAGGCCAATTGTTTAATGACCCCATATGGGAGGACAAAGATGAAGAAACTCGTTACCGGCATGATCGCCGCCAGCATGCTGCTGGCAGGAAGCATGGCTGCCTATGCTGCCAATGTTTCGATCAAGGTTGCCTATGAAAACAACCCCGGCGAGCCTTTCGATGAGGTAATGCATTACTGGAAAGATGATCTTGCCAAGCGCAGCAATGGCGAAATCACGCTCGAACTCTATCCAAGCTCGCAGCTTGGCTCCAAGAAGGACGTGACCGAGCAGGCCATGATGGGGCTCAATGTCGTGACCATTTCCGACGTTGGCTTTCTGGCCGAATATGACCCGGACCTCGGCGTACTCTACGGTCCGTTCCTGACCGATGATCCGGCACAGCTTTTCAAAGTTTATGATGGTCCCTGGTTCAAGGAAAAGAGTGAAGAGCTGAAGAAGAAGGGCATTCACATCGTAATGCCGAACTATCTCTACGGCATTCGTCAGATCATTTCCAAGAAGCCGATCCGTACGCCTGAAGACCTGAAGGGTATGAAGATTCGCGTGCCGAACAACGTCATGCAGATCAAGACTTTCGAAGCCATGGGCGCAACGCCAACCCCGATGCCGCTGGGCGAAACCTTCCCGGCGCTGGCGCAGGGCGTGATTGATGGCGTTGAGAACCCGATCTCGGTTCTTTACGGCCAGAAGTTCCAGGAAGAAGCCAAATATCTGAGCAAGGTCGGCTATCTGACCAACGTTGCTCTGATTGTCGGCGGCGAAGCCTTCTTCTCCACGCTGCCGGAAGATCAGCTCAAGATGATCCATGAGTCCGCCTACGATGCGGGTCTCTACAGCCAGAAGCTGACGATCGAAAAAGACAATGAAATGATCGAGAAGATGAAGGAAGCCGGTGTCGAGATTATCGATGTCGACCGCGCTCCTTTCAAGGCACTTGCTGAAAAGGTCTACACCCAGTTCCCGGAATGGTCGCCCGGCCTTTATGACAAGATCAAAGCCGAACTGAACTGATCCATCCTTACTCGGATAATGCCGTGTCGCGGTTTGCCGCGGCATGGCTCGATCGTGGAACTCAATCCGATGAAATACTTTGAAAAACTGATCGAATGGCTGGCTGCCGTGCCGCTGTTCATCCTGCTTGCGATGTTCAACATCGCCGTCGTCATGCGCTATTGGATGCATCAGCCATTGCAATGGACCGAGGAAATGGCCGGTCTGTTGATGATCTGGATCGTGATGCTTGGCAGTGTCGCCGCAGAACGCAGCAACCAGCATCTTGCCATTCCGATGCTCGTGGATCTGCTGTCGGAGAAGGTGCGCGATGTCGTCAACGCCATCGTCTCCATCCTGTCGGGACTGTTCCTGCTTTACGTGTCCTATGCCGGTTACAAGCTTTCGGTTGCGGCTCAGTTCAAAGTGACTGACGTGCTGCGGGTCTCTTATTACTGGATAGATATCGCTGTGCCGGTCGGCTTCGTCATTATCGCTCTTTATATGTTTGCAGGCGCATTCAAATCCTTGCGCGCCGCTTTTGCGGGAGGCGAGGCATGAACCTGACAACCATCGTTCTCATCATGCTGGCGCTGATCGCGCTCAATATGCGCCTCTATGTGGCCATTTTGATTGCGGTCTTCACCTATTTCACCTTTTTCAACCAGATGCCGATAGCGATTGCCGTGCAGCGCTTCATCAGCCCGGCACAGAACACGTCGCTGCTTGCCATTCCGTTCTTCATCATGCTTGGTACGGTGATGTCGCATACCGGCATTGCAGAACGTCTGATCAAGGTCGCGGAAATTCTGGTCGGTCGTATGCGCGGCGGCATGGCACTCACCAACATCATGGTTTCCACCCTGATGGGTGGCGTCAGCGCTTCCAATCTGGCTGACAGCGCCATGCTCACCCGCATGATGGTGCCGGAAATGGTCAAGCGTGGCTATGACAAAGCGTTCTCCTGCGCGGTGACGGCTGCTGGCTCGCTGATTACGCCGATCATTCCTCCCGGCATTGCGCTCATCATCTATGGTCTGATTGCGGATGTTTCCATTGGCAAGATGTTCATGGCAGGTGTGCTGCCGGGCATTCTGGGCGCCGTTATCCTGATGATCGCGGCCTATGCGACATCGGTAAAGCGCGGCTACAAGCCAAGCCGTGAAAAGCGGATGAGCGGCGCCGAAGTTGCCTCGACGCTTGCTTCGGCATGGCCTGCGGTGCTGCTGCTGTTCGCGATCATTGGCGGCATCCGCTTGAACATCTTCACCCCGACAGAAGCCGGTGCAGTTGCCGTTACGCTGGTTCTGATTATCGGCTTCGTGATCTATCGCGAAATGCGCATCTCGCATGTGGTGGATTCGCTGATCGAAACAGCGAAATCGACCGCGTCCGTCATGCTGGTCATCATGGCATCATCGGCGCTCGCATGGGTGTTTTCGCTTGAACAGGCCGGCCAGTCGCTGATGCAGCTGATCTCGTCCTTCACCAGCAATCCTTATGCGTTCCTGCTGGCAGTCAACGTGATCTTGCTGATCCTCGGCGCGCTGATCGAGGGCACAGCTCTGATGATCGTTCTGGTGCCGCTTCTGATGCCGACGGTAAAGGCTCTGGGCATTGATCCTGTGCATTTCGGTATCATCGTGATTATCAACCTGTCGATTGGCACGCTGACACCGCCTGTTGGAACGGTCATGCTGATGGTCTGCAATATTGCGAAGGTGAGGGTGGGAGATTTCACTCGCCAGGCATTCAGCATGTATATGGCGCTGTTCATCCTGCTGGCGCTGGTCACTTACGTGCCGATTATCTCAACCTATCTGGCTCATTAGAGCATTTCCAGCAAAAGTGCGAAGCGGTTTTGCGTAGGATAATGCGTAAAAACAAAGAGATAGAGCATTTCCACTGTTTCAATTTAAGCGGGGAATGCTCAAAAAAGCGCGGGAAATTCCCGCGCTTTTTTCGTTAGTTCACCACGGGTTTTCGACACGCGGCCAGATGGCACGGCTGAGCTTGCGGTAATTGGTCGTGCGAGGATTGCTCGGATAAGAGCTGGGCGCCGCGACATAGATGATCTCGGCAGCAATCGGCACGAAGCCCGCATGAAAATGATTGGTCGATTTCACCACCAGCATATCCTTCTTCATCGGATCGATGCCGATATTCGAGAAGATATCCGGCTCGAATGTCTGCGTCCGGTTGGTGTTGAGAATGATATCGATCTCGGTGCCTTCAAGTCGCACGACTGCCGAGGCCCCCAGCGTCACGCGGCTTGGGCCAAAACTCTGCCAGCCTTCGGCAAGGGTTTTCATGACCGTCACGCGGGCATCGATGGGTTCGCCACCAAGCGGACCGGACTTGCCGCCGAAACGCAGGTCGATCACTGCGCCTTCGCCTGCCGCATGACAGAAGGTCACTGCAATGGGGTCCCAGATCGTAGCAATGCCTATATTGTCGATGCCGCGTTCGATCAGGCGGCGAAGGACATAGGTTCCGTCGCCTGCAACCCCGCCGCCGGGATTGTCCCATACATCGGCGATCACCGCAGGTTTGGCGGGATTGGCTGCATGGGCAGCCAGCGCCCGGTCGATGCCCTGATCGGTGTCGAACATGGTCATCAATGTCTGCTCGCGCATCGCAATCAATTCACGCCCGAGTTTTTCGGCAAGTGCTGCCCCCTTGGCCGGATTGTTGTCTGTGACGACGAGAATACGGGTCCCCATTTCCGGCACATCGGCAGCCATGAAGCCATGAATGACGGAGATCGACAGAATCCCGTCCTTGCCGTGCATCGCCTTGATGCGGTCGACGAAGGAGCGCATCGGCTCCTTGCTTGTGGGAAACACACTGATCATATGGCAGTCGAAAGTGGATATGACCGGCTTGATGTGACCCTTCAGGGCGTCCAGCGCGAGATCGACCACATGCTCGCCGCGCTCATAAAAATCCGTGTGAGGAAATTCGAGGAACGACGCGAAAATATTGAGGTTTTCGACACGCTTCGGCGTCAGATGGCTATGCGGATCGAATTCGCTGGCAACCAGAATATCCGGCCCGACAATGGCGCGCACGCGTTCCAGAAGATCACCCTCGCAATCGTCGTAACCTTGAGCGACCATGGCGCCATGCAGGCCGAGCACGACTGCATCAACGGGCATTGCGGCTTTCAGTTGGTCAAGGATTTCATCGCGCAATTCCTCGAACGCCTGCCGCTGCAACAATCCGCCCGGTTCCGCCCAGGTGGCAGTGCCTTCGATGACGGTCAGCCCTTCCGCTGCCGCACGCTTGCGCAATGCGACAATGGGCGAAGAGCAAAGCGTCGGCGTTTCCGGATGCATGCCCGGCGCGGCATAAAAAGCCATCTCGAACGAGGCCCTGTCGGTTGGAACCGGCGAGAACGTGTTGGTTTCTGTCGCAAGCGATGCGGTGAAAATGCGCATGGAAATACTCTGTGCGGGGAGGTGACGTGCTTATTTTTGTGGTGCGTAGGCGATGGCTTCGACTTCGATCTTGATGTCGATCATCAGGCGGGATTCAACCGTGGTGCGCGCGGGAGGCTCTTTTGGAAAATAGGTGCCGTAAACGGCATTCATCCGCCCGAAATCCCGAGCATCTTCCAGCCATATGGTGGTTTTGACCACGTCTTCCATTGTGGCGCCTGCAAGCGCAAGTGCGGCCTTGACGTTTTCGAGGACCTGTTTTGTCTGGGCTTCGATGCCGCCTTCAACAATTTGGCCGTTTGGTCCGACCGGTACCTGACCCGAAATATAGACTGTGTCACCTGCGCGAACGGCGGGGGAAAGTGGCACATGTGATGCGCCGAAGACCTGTTTTCTGGACATGATTTTCTCCGGTTATTTGACTGCTCCAAGGGCCAGTCCCTTGATGAGATAGCGCTGGAGCCAGATGAAAAGGATGGCGACCGGCAGTGTTGCAAGAAAGGTGGCTGCCATGACGTAGTGCCATTCGACCGTGTAGCGCCCCGCGACGAGCGAGAAGACCTGAATGGGCAGGGTGTAGCTTTCCTGTCTGCGCAGCATGGTCAATGCGACGACGAATTCGTTCCATGCATTGATGAAGGTGAAGATTGCCGTGACGGCAATGGCGGGCAGGCAGAGCGGCAGAAACACTTTTATCAGTGTCTTGCCGCGCCCGGCGCCTTCCATCCACGAAGCTTCTTCCAGATCGCGCGGTATGGTGTCGAAATAGCTTTGCAGCATCCACACGGTGAAGGCGATGTTGAAGGCCATATAGACCGCGCCGACCGCGGAGACACTTTCAATCAATCCATAGGCGGCGAGCAGCCGGAAAAGGCCCAGCACCAGAACGATGGGCGAGATCATCTGCGAAATCAGCAGGAATTGCCGGAATGCACCGTGGCCTGCAAAGCGGAAGCGCGACATGGCATAGGCGGCAGGAATGGAAACAATGATGGCGCCGACGGAAGCAATGACCGAAACGTAAAGCGAGTTCAGAAGCGCTTGCCCGAATTTGGTCTGAACCCACATTTCCGAAAAATTCTGCCAGCGGAAGCTGCTTGGCCACCATGTTGGAGACAGGACCTCCTGTGGAGGCTTGACGGCGGTGAAAAACATCACTGCAAAGGGAAACAGTGTCAGCACGATAAGCGGCGACAGAACGGCCCAGGCAATGATTGTGCGTTTCAGCTTCGAGCCCGTCATGCGCGTTCTCCCCGCATTGCGAGGCGGATATAGATCGCCGTGAAGACGAGGAGTATTGCCAGCATGATAAGCGATACGGCGGAGGCTTCTCCCAGCTTTCCGAGGCGGAAAGCGAGCTTGTAGAGATGCGTTACCAGAATATCGGTGGAGTTTGCCGGTCCACCCTGCGTCATGACCCAGATGATCGGGAATGAATTGAAGACATAGATCGTATTGAGCACGATGGCGATGTTGACGAAGGGCTTGAGCAGCGGAAACGTGATTTCGCGAAACTGCTGCCACAGGCTGGCGCCTTCGAGAGACGACGCTTCATAAAGATCCTCCGGAATGGATGACAGTCCGCCGAGGAAGATCGTGGTCGTGAACGGCACGGTGACCAGAATGCCGACCAGTATCTGCATGGGAAAGGCGGTGGCCGCGCTCGCTAGCCATTGAATATTGCTGTCGATGATACCGAGATTGCGCAGTGCGGAATTGAGCATTCCGCTTTCGCCATTGAGCGCCCAGCGCCAGACAATGGCTGTCATGGTGAGCGAAACTGCCCACGGCAGCATGACGATGACCCGCGCTACCGAACGGCCATAGAAATCCATGTTGAGGATGATGGCGACCGGAATGGAGACGATAAGTGCCCCGCCAACCACGGCGACGGTCCAGAGTGCGGTGCGCCAGAGTGCATTCAGAAAATCGGGCGTTGCGAATAGCGCAGTGAAATTTGCGCCGTCGTTGAAATCGCGTAGCTGCCCGAAGCGGTTTACGTCATGACTGGCAATTTCAACGAGATGCACCACGGGCCAGAAGATCACCACCGCAGCCAGAAGCAGGCTCGGCAGAATCAGGAGATAGGGCAGGGTGCGGCTTTGCATTGGCAATCAAAATCCCTGAAAAGAAAAAAGCCCGGCAGAGCGAGGGCACTGCCGGGCAGGCGGGGAGTGTTACTTCTTCAGGATTGCGTCCGCCTTGGCGGCGGCGTCCTTCAGCACGACATCAGGTTCGCCCTTGCCGAGATAGATGCTCTGCATGGCGTTGGACGTGATGTCGGCAATTTCTTCCCAGCCCGGAATGATCGGCGCAAAGCGGGCATCCGGCAGAAGCGCGGTGAAGGCGGCAAGATCGGCATTATTGACGTAATAATCCATCTTCGCTTCTTCCTTGTTGACCGGAAGGAAACCTTCACCCTGCGTGAACTTGGCGCGCCATTCAGTCTGGAACAGGAAGTCGAGCACCTTCCAGGCTTCCTCCTTGTTCTTGGAGTTCTGGAACATGATGACGGAATCGGTCACGCCATAGGTGCCACGCGCGCCTGTCGGTCCGGCAGGAATGGCTGCAACGCCATATTTGAGGTTCGGGGCTTCTTCCTTGATCTGGTTGGAAAGGAAAGGCGCGGTAATCATCATGCCGACCTTGCCCTGCTTGAAGAGGTTCTGAACGTCTTCACGGGCATAGGAAGTGACGCCGGGCTGGGTCAGGCCATCGTCGATCAGCGACTTGTAAAGCTTCGCGGCTTCAAGTGCGCCCGGTGTGCTGAGGCCCGACGTGCCGTCCTTGTTGAGAATTTCTGTCCCATAGGACCACATGCCGTAATAGTAATAAACGTCGGTCTCGATTTCCTTGCCCTGTAGGCCGAAACCGTAATTCTCTCCGCCGAGCGCTTTGATTTTCGTGGCGGCGGCTCTCAGCTCGTCCCAGGTTGCGGGCGGGTTTTCGACGCCTGCCTTGGCCAGCAGATCCTTGTTGTAATACATGGCGCGGGCAGAGGCTGCGATCGGCAGACCGTAGGTCTTGCCCTCAAGGATGGATGGAGACAGGAAAGTCTCGATGAACCGGCCCTTGAACTCGTCGTTCATGTAACCGTCGAGCGGTTCGGCGATGCCCTGTTGCACGAAATCGATCAACCAGCGTGTGCCGATGATCGAAAGGTCCGCATTGGTGCCTGCTGAAATATCGGTAGTCAGTTTCTGCAGAAGTACATCCCATGGAACCACTTCAAAGTTGAGCGTGATGCCGGGATTGGCAGCTTCAAATGCCTTCTTGACCTCTTCGAAGTAGGGGCCGGTCTTGGAGCTGTACTCCGCGACGGTCATGCGCACTTCGCCTGCATTCGCAACCGATGACAGCGCCAGAACGCTCAATCCGGCCAGCAGGCCGGCCTTCCATTTATTGATAGACATCTTCCCGTTCCCTTGTTTTGCCCCGCATTGGTGCGATGACGATATATTTTTGTTATTTTCTTACATTATCGGCTTAATCTGCACTTTCAAGCGAAAAGTTTTGTTGCAAACTTACATTTTGACTTTTACGCTGGTGGGAATAAACAGGTGCAGAAAGCTGCCGCATAAAAGGGGAATAGCGTGGAGCAAGCAGGCGAATTTACCGGAAAGTCGGTACTGGTTACCGGAGCCGGTGGCGGTGTTGGAAGCGCGCTGGTCAAGCTGTTCTCTGAACGCGGCGCCCGCGTGATCGGTTGCGATACGACACTGGAGGCAATGACCGGCGATGATTTTCATGCGCGTCATGCCTTTGATCTGCTTGACCGCGACGGGCTGGAGCTGGCTGCAAAGCGGATAATAGCGGAATCGGGCTTGCCCGATATTGTCATCAACAATGCGGGCTGGACCCGTGCCGAGACCTTCGATGGGCTGGATCAGGGCAACATCGACGCTGAGATAGACCTCAACCTGACTGCGGTTGCCGGATTTTCAAATGTCATGGCGCAGGCCATGGCGGCACGCGGACACGGCGTTTTCGTCTTCATTTCCTCGGTCAACGGTCTCCTGCATTTCGGAAACCCGGCTTATGCGGCTGCCAAAGCCGGAATCAATGCCTTTGCGCGTGGTATTGCGGTTGAGTTCGGAAGGAAGGGCGTGCGTGCCAACGTCGTCTGTCCGGGGTCGATAAGAACACCCGCATGGGATCATCGTATCGCGCAGGATGCGAGCGTGCTGGAGCGCCTACAGCGGTTTTATCCGCTGGGGCGCATCGTTGATACCCGCGAGGTGGCAGAAACGGTGGCATTTCTGGCCTCTGACCGCGCATCGGGGATTACCGGCGCGATCCTTCCGGTCGATGCCGGGCTGACTGCGGGCTGCCGTCCTTTCATCGAAGATATTCTCGGAGGGAACTGACCGATGAAAGAGGTTTCTCTGCGCGGCATCACCAAGACTTTCGGACAATTAACGGTCCTCGACCATGTCGACCTCGATATTCAAAGTGGAGAGTTTCTCGTACTGGTTGGCCCTTCCGGCTGCGGAAAATCCACGCTTTTGCGGATGGTGGCCGGGCTTGAACCCATTTCCGGCGGTGACCTTCTGATTGGTGGGGAACGGGCTAACGAGTTGCCACCGCAAAAGCGCAATATTGCGATGGTGTTTCAATCCTATGCGCTGTTTCCGCATATGACGGCGCGTGAAAACATCGGCTTTGGTCCGCGCATTCGCGGCGAAAAGTCAGAAGAAACGGCCGCGAAGGTGGACAGGGCGGCGTCCATCCTCAATCTCCATTCCTATCTTGATCGCTACCCACGCCAGCTTTCAGGCGGGCAGCGCCAGCGCGTCGCCATGGGGCGCGCCATTGTTCGCGAACCATCGGTATTTCTGTTTGATGAGCCGCTTTCCAATCTGGATGCGCAATTGCGCGTACAGATGCGTACGGAAATCAAGGCGCTACATCAGCGGCTGAAGTCGACGGTGATCTATGTCACCCATGACCAGATTGAGGCCATGACCATGGCCGACCGGATCGTGGTTATGAATCAGGGCAGGATTCAACAGATCGGTGCGCCGCTGGATCTTTACGATCGTCCCGCCAACAAGTTTGTTGCGAGCTTTATCGGTTCGCCGTCGATGAGTTTCATTCCGGGAACTGTGTCAGACGGAGTATTCCGTACCGAAGAGGGCGAGGAAATCGCTGTTGGCGCGGGATCATCCGAAACCCGGCAGGTGGAAGCAGGCATTCGACCGGAAAATTTTACGGTCGCGCCGGATGGCAAAGGGCTGAAACTCACCGTCGAGGTGATCGAGCCGACTGGTCCCGAAACGCATATTTATGGCCGGATCGCAGGACAGCCTATACGAGCTGTGTTTCGCGAGCGCATACATCTTGCGCCCGGCGAGCAAGTGCCTGTAACTGCGAAGAGCGAACACATACATCTTTTCGACAAGGATAGCGGTCTCCCGCTTTGAATTTCCGATGAGCAAGGTTGCCGACATCATCACGCGGCTGCATGTCGTGGCGCAGGACGGATCGAAATCCGACCGGAGGCTGGCTGCGCTCGTGCTGGCCGATCCCGATTATGCTTCCAAGGCGGCAATCTCGGAAATTGCGGCCAGAGCAGGTGTCAGCGAACCCACGGTGACACGTTTTTGCCGGGCACTTGGCTGTGACGGGGTTCGCGACTTCAAGTTCTTTCTGGCGCAGGCCTTGGCCATCGGCGGGCAGTATCTGACGGCTGAAATTCCCGCGCGGGATGTGCGTGAAAGCCGCATAGCGACGGCTGTGACTGATGCGGCAGTTGCCGCTATTCAGCGTGCCAGCGACGGGCTCGACATGGGCGTCTTGATGAAAGTGGCCGAACGGCTTGCCGCCGGTGGCCCTGTGCTATGTCTCGGGTCTGGCGGCATCTCGTCCATGCTGGCAACAGAAATGCAGAACCGCTTGTTCCGGCTGGGTATTCCTGTCAGCGCGCAGGTTGATGGGCAATTACAGCGCATGTATGCCGCCGTCACCACGCATGAAACAACGGTAATCGCTTTCTCCGTCTCCGGCTTTGCGCGTTCGGTGGTGGAGGCCGTGCTGGTTGCGCGGCAATATGGAGCGCAGACAGTCGCGATCACGCCTGCCGGTTCCGATCTCGCCAAGGCGGCGGATGTGCTCATTCCATATCAGGCGAATGAAGACGGCAATATCTACAAGCCGACATCGTCACGCTTCGCGCTGCTGGCCATTCTCGACATGATCGCCACGGCGACAGCAGAAGCGCGTGGCCCGAAGGTGCTGGAAAGCCTGCGCCGCATCAAGCATAGCCTCAATACGCTCACCATAGACGATCCGCGCTTGCCGCTTGGAGACTGATCCATGACCAGACCGAAAACCGTTCACGAGGTGGATACACCTGCGATCCTCATCGATATTGATCGCGTGAAGGCGAATATCGCCAAGGCGCAGGCCCATGCGGATGCGGTGGGGGTTAAACTGCGTCCGCATATCAAGACGCATAAGCTGCCGCTCTTTGCCAAAATGCAGGTGGAAGCGGGCGCGACCGGGATCACCTGCCAGAAGCTAGGCGAGGCAGAAGTCATGGCCGATGCCGGGCTGACGAATATTTTCCTGCCCTACAATATTCTGGGACAGGAAAAGCTTGATCGCCTTCATACGCTGCATCAACGCATCACCCTGTCTGTAACGGTCGATAATCGAACCTCCCTTGCAGGACTGGCGGCGCGTTTCACCGATGAAAAGCATCCGTTGAAAGTGCTTGTCGAATGCGACACGGGTATGGGGCGCTGTGGCGTGCAGACGCCAGCCGAAGCCCTGGAGCTGGCACGCATTATAGACCAGAGCGCAGGACTGCGTTTCGGTGGTCTGATGACCTATCCCGCAGCGGGCAAGCCGGACGAGGCTGAACAATGGCTTTATTCGGCACGTGAGTTGCTGGAGGCGAATAGCCTTCCCTGCGAGACGATTTCAAGCGGCGGCACGCCCGATATGTGGCGCAAACCCAGCGACAGCGTCGTCACCGAATATCGCCCCGGTACCTATATCTATTTCGACCGTTATCAGGTCGAAAAGGCCGCGGCGACAGTGGATGACTGCGCCTTGACGGTGCTTTCAACGGTCGTCAGCCATCCAACATCAGAACGAGCGATCATTGATGCCGGGTCCAAGGCACTATCCAGCGATACGCTGGGACTGAGCGACTTTGGTGAAGTGATGGGCCGTCCCGATGCCCGTGTGATCGGCCTGAGTGAGGAGCACGGCAAGCTGGTTGGTGATGTCGCGGGTCTGAAGGTTGGTGAGCGGCTCCGAATTATTCCCGACCACGTCTGCGTTGTTTCCAATCTCTTTGATGAAGTTCATCTTGTTTCGGGCGAGGATGTCGTCGATATCCTGCCGGTCGCCGCACGTGGGAAATTAAGATAATCAGGAGGATAGCATGAAGGGTGCGGCCAATCCGTTTGCTGGCGACAAGGATCGCGAGCAGATTTGGGAGATGCTTGTACGGCGCGATATCGAGGCCTTCGTATCGCAGGACTGGTCATTGGTGGCCGATGATTTCGATGAGGTGCGCTTCCTTGGCATTCATGCGCACAATGATCGCGATCCTGACAATTGGGACGCCGGTTTTCCGACGCTCGCAAGTTATCGCGATGAATGGCTGCGACAGGCAGCGGAGAGTGCAGCGGTGGAATATGCCGAATCTCTGGCGGACGGTATCTTTCGTGCGACCAACCTGAGTGTGATCGATATTACCGGCGACGTCGCTCTCGCACGGAAAAAATTCGATGGAACGATCGCCAGAAAGGACGGAACAATCGATCGTCTCAACTGGCAGACGCTTTATTTTTGTCGTCGCGACGGGGCGCGCTGGAAGATCACCGGCTTTGTCGGATATATGGCTTATCGTTGAAGAAACAGGCCTTTGAAACAGGTCTATCACGGCGCGGATTGTTCAATCCGCGTCGTCTTTATGTATAGACTAGATAATTCCGAGCGACAGTATAATCACACTATTTTTCTGTAATTATAGTCATTTTTATCCCGAATTATACTAATTCGGACGATGTCGCAGCTGATAGCATATTTGTCGCAGGGTGTTCCGGTAATTGACTGGATCGGGACTACTATTGTCTTCAAGCTGGTCGATTGCCTCCTGCTTTAGGCAGTGTCGAACAGCCCTCGAAATGCGTCGTGCAACCCTTCAAAAAAATCATTCAAGGGGACGGTTGCTGGACGGATCATTCAGATGAATTCACGGCTGTGGGTGGACATGTCGGGAAATGACCTATATAGAATCAAGCAATCTATCGATAATCATTCCATGCGGACAGTTTGCGGAACGCAGATCGCGTGTGGGCACTTTGCGCTGGAATGAAGTTCTATCAATGTTAAAAAGGAGATTAAGTCCGCCAGCACAGCGGGGTTAAACTTAATGCATGGTATTTTATACAAGGAAGAAAGTATGAAGTCGCCGGCTGAGACGAAAATAAGCTTGAAGAGCGTTTTTAAAGTCTTCGGCGATGACCCGGAGCGTGCAATGCAAGAATTGCGCGCAGGTAAATCAAAAACCCAGATTCACAGCGAACTTGGCGCAACAATCGGCGTCGATGATGCGACCTTCGACATCTATGAAGGCGAAGTATTCGTTATTATGGGCCTCTCCGGCTCGGGCAAATCCACGCTTCTGCGTCTGCTCAATCGCTTGATCGAACCGACTGTCGGTTCCATCGAAGTGGACGGCCGCGATATCGTCAAAATGACGAAGCGCGAGCTGATCGATCTTCGTCGTCGCGACATGAGCATGGTGTTCCAGTCTTTTGCGCTCCTGCCCAATCGTTCGGTTCTGAACAATGCGTCGTTCGGTCTCGAAGTGGCCGGAATGGGTGAGGCGGAACGTCACCAGAAGGCACTGAAAGCACTCGCTGCGGTTGGTCTTGAACCATATGCTCACAGTATGCCGGATCAGCTTTCCGGCGGTATGAAGCAACGTGTCGGACTGGCGCGCGCGCTGGCAAGCGAGCCGACCATTCTTCTGATGGACGAGGCATTTTCTGCCCTTGATCCGCTGATCCGCACCGAAATGCAGGACGAACTCAAGCGGCTGCAGGCTGAACATAGCCGGACGATCATTTTCGTGAGCCATGATCTGGACGAAGCCATGCGTATCGGTGACCGTATCTGCATCATGCAGCACGGCAAGGTCGTCCAGGTGGGAACGCCGAACGAAATCGTGTCCGCACCGGCCAACGATTATGTTCGTTCCTTCTTCCGCAATGTCGATGTGTCCCGCGTATTCAAAGCCGCCGATGTGGCTCGCGACGACGAGCTGATCGTGTTTGAACCCGAACAGCTGGCGACGGCGCTCGAGCGTTTCGACGCGAGCGGCAAGACGTTCGGCGTGTTGATCGATGCCGACCGCACATATCGCGGCATGGTCAGTCGTGATGCGCTGGCAAAGGGTGCTGTCGCGCAGGATGGCGAGAGACTGGATAGCGTCTCTGCTATCGAAGCCGAAGCGCCGCTTGCCGGATTGCTGACACAGGTGGCGGAAAGCCCTTGGCCGGTCCCGGTCACTGACCGCCAGAACCGTTATGTCGGTGCTATCAGCAAATCGGCCTTGCTTGAAACGCTTGGTCGCGCGGGCTGAGACCTGCGCGCCAACGGCCTTTTGCCTGATGAAGGCAGAATTGGTCCAATCCAGAAGAAATACGGAAATGGACGGTAAAACATGGATTTGAATTTCAGTGTCGGCGGATGGGCGGATGTTGTGGTCAACTACATTCTCGACCACTTTACGCCCGCGCTCGATATGATCGCAGCCGCCATCGGTTTTGTGACTGACGGTATTCAAAACGCTCTTCTCGCAGTTCCGCCGATAGGTGGGGTCGCAATTCTTACACTGCTCGCGCTGTGGCGTGTGGGGTGGAAGTTCGCGATATTCACGGCTCTCGCATTGGGCCTTATCATCCACATGGAATTGTGGACGGGCACTATGGAAAGCCTCTCTCTGGTGCTGGCATCGACGGTTATTGCTGTCGTGATCGGCATTCCGCTTGGCATCGCCATGGCGCGCAGCGATACAGTCGCCTCGATTGTGCGCCCGGTGCTCGACCTCATGCAGACGATGCCCGCTTTCGTCTATCTCATTCCGGCAGCAATGTTTTTTGGCCTCGGTGCCGTGCCCGGAACAATTGCGACGGTGATTTTCGCCATGCCGCCGGTTGTGCGTCTGACCAATCTTGGTATCCGGCAGGTACATGCCGAATTCGTTGAAGCCGGGCTGGCCTTCGGCTGCACATCACGGCAGCTTCTGTTCAAGGTGCAGCTTCCAAACGCCATGCCCTCGATCATGGCCGGCATCAACCAGACGATCATGCTGTCGCTTTCAATGGTGGTCATCGCGTCGATGATCGGTGCGGGCGGCCTCGGCAATACAGTGTTGACCGGCATCCAGCGCCTCAATGTGGGCCTCGGCTTTGAAGGTGGCCTTGCAGTGGTCATTCTGGCGGTCATTCTCGACCGCATTACCCAGAGCTTCGGCAAGGGCGGAGCCGGATTTTTCAAAAGGCTCGCATCTTTAAGAAAGGCGGCGGACACTCAGTCCGCCTCGTCCTTTCGCAAGCAGGAAGCATGAAGAAAGCCAAAATAACCAAGAATAACCCAATAATAACAATGGGAACTGATACCAATCGAAAAGGAGAAGCTATGTTAGGCAAACTAACCAAATTCGGTCTGGCGGCAGTTGTGGCGGGAACGATGACCATGGGCGCAGCATTTGCGCAGGACGGCAAGCCGGTGAAGATCGGCTGGGCACCTTGGTCGGATGCTGAGTTCGTCACCAAACTTGCCAAGAAACTGATCGAAGACAATCTCGGCCAGAAGGTTGAGCTGGTTCAGACGGACGTGGCCCCACTTTATCAGGGCGTGAGCCGTGGCGATATCGATGCCATGATGATGGCCTGGCTGCCGGAAACGCACGCCGATTACTATGCACGCGTGAAGGACAAGGTCGAAGACCTAGGCCCGCTCTATGAAGGTGCAAAGCTCGGTTGGATTGTTCCGGCTTACATCCCGGAAAGTGAGATCAGCTCCATTGAAGACCTGAAGAAGCCGGAAGTTCGCGAGAAGCTGAAGGGCGAAATTCAGGGCATCGATCCGGGCGCAGGCCTCACTCGTCTATCGCAGGAAGCGATCAAGAAATACGGGCTGGACTACAAGCTCAATATTTCGAGTGAAGCGGCCATGCTGACGACAGTTGACCGCGCCACACGTTCCGACGGCTGGTTCGTGGCAACCTCATGGAGCCCGCACTGGATGTTCGGCAAGTACAAGCTGCGTTACATTGCCGATCCTGAAGGCGCACTGGGTGGTGCCGAACATATCGACGCCATTGCACGTAAGGGCTTCAAGGAAGACAATCCGAAAGTTGCTTCATTGCTGACCAAGATGAGCATTCCGATCAGCGAGCTCGAAGCTGCGATGTTCGATGCGCAGGAAACATCCTATGAGAAGGCCGTCGATAAATATATCGCGGACCATCCGGACCGCATCAAGGAATGGCTGGCTGAGTAATCAGCTCCGTAAGAAAGCCCCGGGAAACCGGGGCTTTTTCATATCCTATCCTCTTCGAGCGATCAAAATGCCCGATATCACGATGATGCCGCCCAGAGCCTGCAACATGCCGATAGGTTCCGACAGGATAGTCCAGGCAAGAAACGCTGCGACAACCGGCTGCAGAAGCAGGGTGAGTGACGAGAACGATGCCGGAAGATAGGCGAGGGCATAAGCAATCATGCTCTGGCCTGCGGCATGAGTTACCCATGCGAGGCCTGCAAGAATAAGCCATCCATAGAGCGTGGCAGGCAGTATCTGACCTTCCATGAAATACGCAACCGGCAGCGAAAAGACGGCTGCAATCGCGCTGCTCCACAGCATGATGCGCATGGTGGAAAAGCGGCTGCGCAAGCGGCCAACCGAGAGAATGTAACCGGCATAGAAGACTGCGGCCAGAAGCGCCATCGCATCGCCGGACGATTGGGACTGGAGAAGCTCGCCCGGTCCACCCTTTAGCACGACGACGCCAATGACCGCGACGGCAAGGCCGATCATGAAAGACGTGCTCACGCGCGAGTTGAAAAGCAACCAAGCGCCCAATGTCACGAAAATCGGCGCCATATTGGCAAGCAGCGTGGCATTTGCAACGGATGTCATGTGCAGCGACAAGTGCCACGCGCCGAGGTCGAAAGCGATAAACAGGCCTGGCAGGGCGAGGCGCAAACAGTCGGACAGCGTGAGCGGGGTAGTATCCTTTTCGTCGCGCCGTTCGCGACCATCCATGAGCAGAAGCGGTAAAACTGCGAGTGCAAGACGCCAGAAGCCTGTTGCGAGCGGACCCACCTCGGAAAGTCGGACAAAGATCGGCGAGCTGCCAATAGCGATTCCGCCAACGATCAGAGCGGTCATCGCCAGACGTTGCGCATTGGTAGGAGCGGGGTTTGCGGCGGTGGTATGCGACATTCTCAAACTCAAGGTTGCGCCGAAATCGTTCTGCTGCCCGCGCAATGCACGCAGCTAAAGAGTGACTGCCGGCTTTGGACTGAACTGGTCGTGGAGAAAGTCGAGCACATTTCTTTCACCATCCACGTTCTGAATATTGTCCGTCATGTCGCAAAAGAATGGGAACGAAGAGAATTTTGCCCGCGACATTGCTATGACGCGGGCTTGCTTATTCCTCTTTGAGAGAGGCGTCCAGCATTGGGTTATCGCAGAAACCGGAAATTTCATCACGTTTCTGTTCGACACATCGTAAACTATATGAAAAAGCGCCCTCAAAAGGCGCTTTTCCAATTATCAACGAGAATAGGGCGAATAGCACTGTCTGCGCGGCCCATTATAGGGCTGGAATGTATTGTCCGAGGAGCGATAGGATTTATAGCGGTTATAGCACCACTGAACATGCGCGTTGGACATCCTCGGTGCACGATAAACGGGGCGAGGCTGACTTACGGCACCGCCAATGATGGCACCTGCGCCGAAAGCTGCCAGCGGATACCACCACCCGTCATTATAGCGACGATAGCCATGACGATAATGCCGATAGCCGCGATGACCGTTCCAGTATCCCGGCCGGTGGGGCCTATGGCCATTATAGTGACGTGGCGGGCGGCGATGATCGCGCACCTGTTCCACATTATGATTGATGACCGGACGTTCCAGATTCAAAGGCGCTGCCATTGTCGGCGCGATGGACGTCGCTCCGAAGATCACGGCGAACGCACCGACACAGGTCTGTTTGAAGATATTCACGTGCAACCCTCCGTCTTAGGTGATTAAGGTAAACGCTTGAAATATCGATTTGTTCCCGCTTCTCTATAGGCGGAAAGCCGGGTTTTCGCTATTTTGGGCAGGCCTGAATGTTGCGCAAAATGAAAGGGAGCAGGCTCCTCCCCAAGAACCTGCTCCCCAATGCATCGCCCCCCGCCATAGGTGGTGCGATGCTTACTTCTATGGCCCTCGCCGAGCCTGAATTCAGCGTGTCAGACCTTACCTTCGAGTGCAGCATTTAGCAACTTCAACGCGCGTTCTTTTGTCAATTCAATCGGGTTGCCGCCAGCGGTCGGATCGACGATAGCCATCTCGGCAATCAGGTCTTTCCGGGCGTCATCCATTGTGAGGCCTTTGATGAATTCGGGCAGCGTATTGGGGACGCTCAAATCGCTCCGCAATTTCATGACTGCTGCCAGAAATCCGTCGAACCCGCCCTTGATGCCGAGATAATCGGCAAGCCGTTCTATACGCTTTTCGATGGCAGATCGGTTCTGAAGCAGGACATAGGGCATGAAAACCGCATTCGTCATGCCATGATGGGTATCATAAAGGGCACCGATGGGATGCGACAGGGAATGGATTGCACCAAGCCCTTTCTGGAAGGCTGTTGCACCCATTGCGGCCGCTGCCATCATGTTCGCACGCGCTTCAATATTCTTGCCATCGGCATAGGCGGTGGGAAGGTTTTCAAGAACCAGACGGATACCCTCCACCGCGATGCCATCGGCCATCGGATGAAATCCCGGAGCGCAATAGGCTTCAAGGCAGTGTGCCAGTGCGTCCATGCCAGTGCCCGCAGTGATGAAAGGTGGCATTCCGGTGGAAAGCTCAGGATCGGCAATGACTGTGATCGGCAGCATCTTGGGATGGAAGATGACCTTCTTGGTATGGGTCGCTTCGTTGGTCAAGACACCTGCACGGCCAACTTCCGATCCGGTGCCAGCGGTCGTGGGCACGGCAATGATCGGGGCAATTGCTTTGCTGTCAGCGCGCGTCCACCAGTCACCAATGTCTTCGAAATCCCAGACCGGTCGTGTCTGCCCTGCCTGAAAGGCAATCAGCTTGCCGAGGTCGAGCGCTGAACCACCACCAAAAGCGATGACGCCATCATGCTTGCCGCTTTTGAAGACCTCAACGCCCGCATAGAGATTGCTTTCGACCGGATTAGGTTTGACGTCGGAGAAAACCCCGTATTTCACACCAGCTTCATCCAGAATAGCGAGCGTGGACGCCACCACTGGAAGTTTTGCCAGACCGGGGTCAGTCACAAAGAGCGGATTCTGAATGCCAGCGGCCTTGAGGACGACAGGCAATTCCTTGATGCGGCCTGGGCCAAAAAGCACGGTGGTGGGGAAATTCCATTTGGCAGTCAAAGTGGTCATGTCGATTGCTTTCCAGAAATTCAATTCAGATCAGATTTTCTCACGCAGGTGGAAGGATTTCGGTCGCGTGAGATTGCCGTAGCCGATGGGTGACAGGGCAGCACCCTTGCCAGTGTCTTTGACCCCGGTCCAGACAAGTGCGGGGTCGAGATAATCGCAGCGGTTCATGAAAACCGTGCCCGTTTCGATGCGGTCACCGAGAGCGGCAGCGTGGTCCGTATCTGCTGTCCAGAGCGAAGCTGTAAGGCCGTAGATGCTGTCATTCATGAGCGCGAGAGCTTCCTCGTCATTGCGTACTTTCATGATGCCGACGATGGGGCCGAAGCTTTCTTCACGCATGACGCTCATCTGGTGGTCGACATTGGTGAGCACTTCCGGCGCGACATAGGGAGAGCCCGCGCGATCATTCTCGACGCTCATATTGACGTGGGTCTTCGCACCCTTGCGCAACGCTTCCGCCTTCTGCTCGCGGATGAGATCGGCAAAGCGCGCCTGCGCCATTGGTCCAAGCGTCGTTGAGTTATCCAGCGGATTGCCGACGACATATTGCTTCGTCAGGTCGATGAAACCATCGACGAAGCGGTCATAGACTGCTTCATGAACATAGATGCGCTCGATCCCGCAGCAGCACTGGCCGGAATTGAAAAAAGCACCATCGACCAGATTGGCGACGGCATGGTCCAGATTGACATCAGGAAGCACATAGGCCGGGTCCTTGCCGCCAAGCTCCAGCCCGAGTGTCATGAATGTGCCTGCAGCAGCCTTTTCGATGGCGCGCCCCCCGCCAACCGAGCCGGTGAAATTCACGTGGTCAATTGTGCCGGATGCAAGCAACTTTTCCGTCGATGCGTGATCGAGAACGATATTCTGGAATACACCCTTGGGCAGCCCGGCCTTCTCAAACGCTTTTGCAAAGCGTTCACCAGCCAGAAGCGTCTGCGTGGCATGTTTGAGGATCACAGTGTTCCCGG
The DNA here is from genome assembly GCF_000017405.1 of Brucella anthropi ATCC 49188. Classification (NCBI taxonomy): domain Bacteria; kingdom Pseudomonadati; phylum Pseudomonadota; class Alphaproteobacteria; order Hyphomicrobiales; family Brucellaceae; genus Brucella; species Brucella anthropi. The sequence continues at coordinate 1,292,441 of NC_009668.1, read as the reverse complement.
CCATAAGTGCGGGAATGATTGTGTTGACGGCGGTGAGATAGGGATAGTTCCACGGTGCAATCACCAGAACCACGCCAAGCGGCACGTGCTTCACATACCGACGGAAACCATCCTTCTGTGTGGGCACATAAGGTTTCAGCGCCTCTTCGGCGATATCGATCATATATTGGCCGCGTTCCTGCACGCCGCCATTCTCCCCGCCGTAACGGGTCGGGCGCCCCATCTGCCATGCGATTTCAGGGATAATCTCTTCCTGCATCCCGGCAAGCGCATCCAGTGCGGCCCGGCAATAGCGCGCGCGCTCAGCAGTACTCAACTGAGCCCAGCCTGTTTGCGCAGCGCGCGCTGCCGCCACCGTCGAGGCGATTGCAGCCTCATTTAAAAAAGGACGCTCGGCATATACCGAGCTGTCTATCGGAGAGATGATCTTGGCCGTGCCGCTCATCTGCAGTTTCCTCTGAAGTCTGGCATTGCGTTATTCATTTCGGGACCGGTCACGCGGGTCAATAGCGCTCGAAACCGCGATGTAGTTCCCAGTCGGTCACGCGCCGGTCGTATTCGATCTGCTCCCAATGGGCGGTGTGGACATAGTGGTTGACCACAGCGTCCCCAAAAGCTTCCTTGAGAAACGACGAGTTCTTGAGCGCCTGTGCGGCCTCCCGGAGCGTGTAAGGAATTTCCTTGAGTTTGACCGCACTATAGGCATCGCCGACAAAGGGCTCATCAAGTTCCAGTTGTTCATCTATGCCTTGCAAGCCCGATGCGATAAGCGCTGCAAAGGCCAGATATGGATTGAGATCAGCACCACCGATGCGGCATTCGATGCGGATGCCTTTCGTACCTTCGCCGCAAAGGCGGAAACCTGCAGTGCGGTTATCCTGGCTCCACATGATTTTCGTCGGCGCAAAAGTGCCTGCCTGAAAGCGCTTGTAGGAATTGATGTAAGGCGCCAGGAAATAGGTGTAGTCGGTGGCGTATTTGAGCTGTCCGGCCACCCAGGAACGCATGAGCGGCGTCATAGTGTATGGGGCTTTCGGATCAAAGAAGAGCGGTTCCTTGCCATCGGCGCTCCAGATGGAATTATGCACGTGGCTGGAGCTTCCAGCCTTGCCGTAATCATACTTGGCCATGAAGGTGATGCATTTGCCGTGTGCTTCGGCGATTTCCTTCATCGCATTCTTCATGATGACATGGCGGTCTGCCATTTCGAGCGCTTCGGCATAGCGCACATTCAGTTCTTCCTGTCCCGGACCCCATTCGCCCTTGGAGTTTTCGACCGGAATTCCCGCTGCCGCGAGCTGGTTGCGCATTGCGCGTAGAACCGGTTCCTCCTTGGTGGTCAGGTGGATGACATAATCCTGCACGTAAGGAGATGCCGTTTCCATATCCTGCCAGTGCTTTGCGCGGGCTGTCTTATAGGTCTCGTCAAAAAGATAGAACTCAAGCTCAGACGCGAAATAGGCGCGATAGCCGCGCTCGTGCAGGCGCGCGAGCTGTTTCTTGAGGATAGCACGCGGGGAATGCGCCAGATCCTGATGGTCGTGATGATCGAGCACGTCGCAAAGCACGATGGCGGTCTTTTCCAGCCATGTGGCGACGCGCAAGGTCGAAAGATCCGGCTTGATGACAAAATCACCATAGCCCTTGTCCCATCCGGCGGCCTCATAGCCCGGCACCGGCTCCATATCGATATCGTCGGCAAGAAGATAATTGCAGCCGTGGGTCTCGTCGTAACCAGATTCCACGAAAAACTGCCCGTAGAAGCGTTTGCCGATCAAGCGTCCCTGCATGTCCACAAAACATGCAAGAACCGTATCGATTTCATCATTCGCAACGGCTTTTTTCAATGCATCGAAAGTCAATTGTCCGGCCATTTATGCTCGCTCCAGAACGGAAAAAAGTGATGGACGCGGCACAGTGTGCCGCGTCCAAAATCCTTAGGCATAACGGTAAGGTGCGCCCGCACCTCGCATGGTTTCCTGATATTTTTTCAGAATTGCGACAACCTTCGCATTTCTCTCGCTCTTGGTTGCGATTTCATCCCAGAACTGTTCAGCAGCGTCCTCGATCTGCTTCCATTCCGATTCCGGAATAGTTGTCAGTTCCAGCTTCCCACCGGTGGTGCGATAGTGAGCTTCGCCCCACCAGTACCAATGCTGGCGATAATAATGCGATGAGTCCATTGCCAGCTTGAAGAGCGTCTTCAGGTGATCCGGCACGGCGTCCCATTTCTCGGTATTCGCGAAATAGGAACCGGCCCATGCGCCGTTGATATTGTTGGTCAGATAGTACTTGTTGATGTCGGCCCAGCCAACCGTATAGGCCTCGGTCGCGCCACACCATGCAACGCCGTCGAGTTCGCCAGTCTGGATAGCGACTTCAATATCTTCCCACGGCAGCGTGACAGGCACGACGCCGAATTTGGTCAGGAAGCGGCCACCGGTCGGGAATGTGAAGACCCGAAGTCCCTTTAGGTCAGCAACGCTGCGGATCGGCTTGGTGGTTACGAAATTGCACGGGTCCCAGGAACCGGCGCTGAGCCATGTGACGCCCGGAATTTCCTTATAGGCTTCCTCCCAGATTTCATTGAGTCCGTACCAGTTGAACAGGGCAGGCACATCGAGGCTGTAGCGCGATGCAAAGGGGAAATAAGCCCCAAACACCGCGACATCGACTGGTGACGCCATCGAGTCGTCATCACTTTGCGCGGCGTCGATTGTGCCGGACTGAACCGCGCGGAACAGCTCACCCTGCGGCACAAGCTGGTCGGCAGTATAAAGTTCGATCACCATCTCGCCATTGGCAGCCTTGTTGAAGGCGTCGATAGACGGCTTGATGACGTGCTCTGCAAGTGCCGGACCTGCATAGGTCTGGAGCCGCCATTTGATCGGGCTCTGCGCCCTCACATATGGCGTTGCAAGCGTGCTTGCACCCAGCGCGCCAACGGTCGTCAGCCCGGCTTTCTTGAGAAAATCGCGTTTGTTAAGCTTGCTATTCTCACTCATGCCCATTCTCCCACTCTTGTTTGAGTTCACCCTTTATGTGTTCCGGTCTAGCCGTTCTGGCTCTTGTCACCGGCTTATGCGCATTCTCCCGTAATTATCGTCATCGTCCGGTGTACCAGTTGGGCAACCACATCGCGATCTGCGGAAAGATCATCAGAAGAATGATGGTCAGCACCATGAGGAAGAAGAACGGTACGATTGAACGATAGATGTCTATCAGCGTGACTTCCTTCGGGGCCAAGGCCCGCATCATGAAGAGATTGTACCCGAAAGGCGGCGTGATATATGCGATCTGGCAGGTGATCGTGTAGAGCACACCGAACCAGATGGCGTTGAAGCCGAGGCTCTTGACCAGCGGTATGTAAAGCGGTGCCACGATGACCAGCATTGCCGTGTCATCGAGGAACATGCCCAATATGATGAACGAAAACAGCATCAGTATCAGGATTGTCCAGGGCGACAGATCGAAGGTGTTCAGCAACACGCTTTCAATGGCTTTCACCGCTCCGAGGCCATCATAGACCGATGAAAAGCAGAGTGCAGCCAGAATGATCCAGAGGAACATGCAGGTGACGGTGAGACTGTTCCGTGACGTGGTTTCCCAGACAATCTTGTTGAGGCGTCCAGTGAAAAGCGCGGCAAGCGTTGCAAGCAATGCGCCGACGGCCGAGCTTTCAACAAGGCTGGTAACGCCGGTGAGGAACAGGCCCATCATCGCGCCGAAGACCACGAGTGGCAGAATGCCTGCGCGCAGCGCGACGAAGCGGTCGTGCCATGTGATCCTGTCCAGTTCTTCTTGTGGCAAAGTCGGTCCGAGCTCGGGCTGGAGGCGGCAGCGTATGTAGATATAGATCGCAAAGAGCGCGGCCATGAGAAGGCCGGGACCAATCCCTGCGAGCCAGAGCTGCAATACCGGCTGCCGGGCAATCATCGCATAAAGTACCAGCACGACGCTTGGCGGAATAAGGATACCAAGTGAACTGCCAGCCTGAATGACGCCCGTTACCATAACCTTGTTATAGCCACGCTTGAGAAGCTCTGGCAGTGCGACGGTAGCGCCGATTGCCATGCCTGCAACGCTCAGGCCGTTCATGCAGGAAATAATGACCATCAGGCCGATCGTACCCAGTGCCAGACCGCCGCGAATGCCGCCGAACCACACGTGGAACATGCGGTAGAGATTGCTGGCAATGCCCGATTCCGAGAGCATGTAGCCCATGAAGACGAAGAAGGGCACAGTGATAAGCGGATACCAGTTCAGCACCGCAAAGGTGGCATTATACGGCATCTCGAACGAGCCTTTGCCCCAAAGCAGGAGAGCGGCGAGCGAGCCGACAAAACCGATCACGCCGAATACGCGCTGCCCGGTCATGAGCAGCACCATCATGGTTGCAAACATGAAGAGCGTTATGAATTCCGAACTCATATGTGATGCCCTTCCTCAATGGCAGGACCCGCGATGGTGCTGATCGGCTGTCCACGCAGGGAGGCCCAGTCCTTGAAGAAATTGGAGACGCACTGCAGCAGCAGCAGGAGAATACCGACAGTCATGATGAGCTTGATCGGCCAGAGAAGCGGCGCCCAGGCGGTATAGTTCTTCTGGCTGTAAACGATGGCGTAGTTGGTCGATGAAATGCCACCGGCGACCATCACACCGAGATAGAAGATGATGAACAGGATGGTGATCATGTCGGTGATCATTTTCCTGCGCGGTGAAAGACGGTCAAAGAACAGGTCCATGCGCACATGTGCGCCCTGTTGCATGGCGTATGCTCCACCGAGCAGATAGTAGGCCGAGAGCAGAAACTGGGACATTTCCAATACCCAGTTGACCGGTACGCCGAGAACAACACGCGAAAAAGTCGAATATAGAAGGCAGGCGCCGAGCACGAAGAAGAGATACATCGCGAAGCGCCCGACATAGTAATTCACTGCATCAACATATTTGACGAACAGTCTGATCGGCTTCGGCATTTCCCGCTCCTTCAGGCTTTCTGTTCTGTGTTGCGAGGGTCAATTGCTTTCGCAATGTCCCTCAATATCGTTGCGAGTTTTTCGGCCCAGGCAATCTGTGCCGGACCATCGGCAATCTCATTGTTGCGAAGTTCGATCATCACGCAGGGCGCGTTGCGCGGACGCGCGTGCCGCTCCAGCGTGTAATAGACGCGATCGGCTGGTGAATAGGGTTCGTTGACGCCGACATTGAGCGCTGGATCTTTCCTCAGTGCGGCGATCAACGGCTTGCCGATCCGGTCATCTTCGTCGTGGATGATGCCGATCGGCCAGGGACGGGGGACGTCGCGATAGATGGGCGTGAAGGAGTGGATCGTCACGATCCACGATGCCTGTCCTCGTCGCGCACGCTCTGCAATCACGTGTTCGACAGCAGTGTGGAATGGCCGATGTGAAAGATCGATACGTGCCAGACGTTCCATGGAATTGAGCACGTGATTTCCGGGAACCACGGTCGTCTCGCTGATTTCCGGAATGAGGTCGTGAGCGTCGAGTGGACGATTGCAATCGATCAGCAGTCGCGAAAGCTGGCTTTCGACGAGCGGCGCGTGAAGGGACGAGGCGAGATGCCTTGCAACTTCCACTGCGCCTGGATCCCACGCGATATGTGCCTGCAAGGCATCTCCCCCCAGACCGAGCCCCTCGAAAGTCTCGGGAATGAAGTTGGATGCGTGCTCGCAGACAAGAAGATAGGGACTTTCCCCATCCTTGTTGAAGACAGAAACAGGCTCGCACGAAGCCGTGCGATGTTCTCGCTCGTCCGTCATTCTGTTTGTTCCCCGCGCTGTAACTTATGTTACGTTTTTTCCAATTATGCGCTATTGCGGATTATTTGATACGTCCTATGATTATTTGTCAAACACAATTTCGCCCAAATTCAAAAAGGGCGTTCAGGAACGGGAAGTGCTGTGCCGGTGCATGCAAGCGTTGCGGAACTGATCAATGAACGGATCGATACGATGCCAGCGGGCGAGCGTAGTGCCGCCCAGACGCTGATCGCCAATTACCCGATGCTGGGACTAAAAACTGTCGCGGAGTTTTCCGGCTTGGCCGGTGTCAGCTCCCCAACGATATTGCGCTTTGTGAACAGGCTCGGGTTTCAGAGCTATCCTGATTTTCAAGCGCGCTTGCAGGATGAACTCGCGGCTCAACTGCAATCACCGCACCACCGCAACGAACAGCCGGGAACCGGGCGAGACACAGCCTATCCGGCGGTGGAACATACGCTTGAGAATATTCGTGAAAGTTTCCGGCATTTGGGTGCAAAGCAGTTGCGGCAGGCCGTGTCGGCTTTGAGTGACGCCAAGGGCAATGTCTATCTGATTGGCGGGCGCTTCACTGACCCCATTGCGCAATATATGGCGGCGCATATGACGGTCATTCGCCCGCATGTCTTTCACTTGGGCGGACAGGAGAGCGTGTGGCGTGACCGTCTTCTCGATATGGGAAAGCGCGATGTTCTGGTGGTTTTCGATATTCGTCGTTATCAGGACAGTCTTTTGAAACTGGCTGAGACGGCAAGGTCACGAGGCGTGGAAGTCATCCTCGTGACCGACCAGTGGCTTTCACCGATTGCACGCGTGGCGCGCCATGTTCTGGCGGGACGCACGGCCGTACCGTCAGCCTGGGATTCTTCGGCAGCGCTCTTTGTGCTGGCGGAAACGGTCATTCGCGAAATGACCAGAATGCTTGAAAAAGACAGTGCCGCCCGCATCGCGGAACTTGAAGGATTACGCTGAAAGGGTTGTCGGTACGCGTTTTATTCCAACCCACAGGCCCGTAGAAACAGCGCCGAAACCTCTTTCTCGATCCTTTCGAGATCGAGCGGTTCGTCCTTGTCGAGTTCCATCATGCTGCGAACCTGCGTTTCAAAGTCGGCATAATGCTGGGTGACGGCCCAGATATGCATCTGAAATAGTAGGGGATCGACAGGTTTGATCCGACCATCATCCACCCACGACTGGATGAGTTTCACTGCATTATGGGTCGCTGCGACGTGCTTTTTCCAATGGCGGCTCAGATAAGGTGCGCCATTGGCAATTTCTGTGGTGAAAAGGCGCGAGGCTTTGGGGCTTTTCTGGCTATATTCGAGCTTGGCGCGGATATATTGGCGGATCACCTTGGCAGGGTCGTCTTCGGTACTGGCCCCGAGGAATATGTCTTCCCATTCTTCGAGGATGTAGACGATGATATCCTCGTAAAGCTCTTCCTTGCTCGAAATATAGTAGTGCAGTTGCGGCTTGGTGAGACCGGCGCGGTGCGCAATGCCTTGCGTGGATGCCCCCGCAAGGCCTTTTTCGGCAAATTCATCGATTGCGGCAGCCCGTATTGCACCGAGAATGCGCCGCCTGCGTCCGAGAACCTTGTCCCGTCCGGTCAGTTCGGTGTCGTCATTCCCGTCGCCGTTGTTCATTCATGCCTGCCGCGATTGAGGAGGGGTTATTGCCCCAGCTTTTTCTTGATGTCGAGCCCCACGCCCTTGTTTACGAAGGCATCGGTCGCGACCTTGCTCATGTCGAGTTCGTCGCCGCTGACAATCCCTGCCTTGCGGGCGAGTTCGTAGAACGCCTTGACGCGATCCATCGAGATTGCCCCAATTCCCTTTTCGAGCGTATCGCCACTGTCGATAAGCTGAAGGTTCTTGATCCGCTCCAGTTCCGCATCGAGCGTTTCTTTGCTCATATCCGGATTGTCTTTCAGGATCCGTTCGTAGGCTTTGCTGCGGTCGCCGTAGAGGAAATTGGTCCAGCCTTCCACGGAAGCGCTGACGAAGCGCTGTACCAGATCAGGGTTCTTTTCGATCAGATCCTGACGGGTTTCGATTGTATTGCCGTAAGTGCTGTAACCGTAGTCGGCGAGGAGATAGGTCGTAACCTTAGCGCCTTCCTTTTCTGCATAGATCGGCTCGGCGGTCGCATAGGCCTGCTGCACGACTTTCTTGTCGTTAAGGAACTGGGCGAGGCTATAGCCATAAGGGCGCAGCTGTTCGTCCTTGAAGCCGAAATCCTTGACGAGCCATGGCCAGAACGAGAACTGGCCGTCCTTCGAAATCAGGATCGTTTCGGCATTGGCCAGGTCCTTGAAGTCCTTGTACGCACCTTCATGCGCCATCAATGCCTGCGGATCCTTCTGGTAGAACGCGGCAACAACCGTCGTCGGCACGCCGTTGGCGACATTGTTGAACGACAGTAGCAAGTTTCCGGTCAGCAGGAAGTCGAGACGACCTGCAGCAAGCATCGGGCGATTGTTGACCTGCGGTCCGCCCATTTCGATTTGCACATCGAGGCCGTATTTTTCATAGGTGCCATCTGCGACAGCCTGATAGAAACCGCCGTGACCGGCTTGTGCGAGCCAGTTGGTACCGAGCGTCACCTTGTCGAGCGCATAGGCCATCTGTGCAGAAAGGCCCATGGAAAGTGCGGCCAACGCCGCAACCAGTGTCTTTTTCATTTGGTTCCCCTTGTTTTAATCAGTCAAAGCCATGTCAGCGGTCCAGCCGCGCGTTTTGCCCGGATTGAGCAGGCCATATGGGTCTGCCAGTTTCTTGAATTCGATCTGGACACTGTCGATTTCTTTCATGCCGCCATCCTCGATGGTGTAGGCATGCGGATCGTAAATATCGCAACCGTCAACCTGCTCCAGTTCCTTGATCAGGCGGTACATCTCGTCACGGCCTTCAAAGCGAACAAGCGGAAGCGCGAAAATCTGCACTTCTCCTTCAAGGCGCGCCATTTCATGATGCATATATTGCGTTTCGCCGTAGCGCTCGATCTGGCGTGTCACTACATCCACGTCAAACGGACGCGGATAGGCGACCTGCAGATAGGTCCAGCCTTCCTCGGCTTTCAGCGCCTGCAAGGTTGTGTGGTTCCAGCCGCACTCATAAGCAGGCTGCAAACCATTCTTGTGCAATTCATCCAGCGTCATGGCGAAGGAAATCTTGCCGCCAAATTCAGTGGCGAGCGCTTCGAAACGAGCCATTTCTTCCGGGGCAATCATGGCAAAAACCGCATCCTTGTCGGATGGGAACAGATCGCCGAACTTGGTGTAAAAGCGCGCAAAACGGCGATCTACAGTGGTCAGAAGATAGCAGTCGAGATTGCCTTCTAGCGCCTTGAGGCAGAAGTTGAGCGTTGCCTCGTAACTATCGAACAAGGCTGCAGTATGTATCCAGTCCGTTGCCTTGGTAAGACCGATTTCCAGCTCCAGAATGATGCCGTTGGTGCCATAGGCATGTTGAACTTTATGAATGTCGCGTCCGGTCAATTCGATAATCTTCGGCTCCGGTTCGACAGTCAGAACCTTGACCGAATAGACATTGCCATCGTCGCGCAACATGCCGTGACGCAATGAGCCGATGCCGCCTGAACCACCTGAGAAGAAGCCGCCAATCGTGGCGATGCGGCGGGTCGACGGATACATCAACAGTTCCTGACCGGTTTCGCGTACGGCATCGTCCAGACGCGAAATGCGCGCGCCGCCTTCCACGCGAACCTTGCCGGGTTCGATGGAGACGATGCGGTCGATCTTGGTCATGTCCAGAATGATGCCGCCTTCGAGCGGAACGCATTGACCGTAATTGCCGGTACCTCCGCCACGAACGGTGATCGGAATGCGCAACTTTGCGGCAGCAGCAGCAACGCGACGTACCTCGTCCTGATCCTTCGGAATGACGACGAGATCGCCGACATAATGGCCGATATCCTCGGTCAGGATGGGGCTGTACCAGAAATAATCCCGAGAGCGCAGTTCGACCTGCTTCGGGTCATCGTAGATGCGGATTCCGTCGATTTCGGCGCGAAATGCGGCCCAGTCGTAGATGCGCTGTGGAGCGGCAGAATTCATGTGGCTCTCCCGTTGATTTGAGGCACGGCAACGCCATTACGCCAGACGACGCGGCGAGCCTGCGGGCGGCTGATGAGATCGTTCAGGTCTGCTGCGTCGTGCCAGACAAAACTGGCCACGCCACCTGCCTGCGGTTGCTGCACGTATTCGCTGCCAATAAGGCGGGCGGGCAGGGTGGTGATGCTGTCGAGCCAGTCCTGCGGCTCGACATGGCAAACCGGCGCTGCGAGACGAAGTATGGCGAGCGGGTCGTAATCGCCATAGGGATAGAATGCATCGCGGACATTGTCGGAACCGAACATGACATCCATGCCTGCTGCGCGCGCTTCCTTCAACGGTGCAACACCGCGCAGGCGCGGAGACTTTCCGCCGATCCGGTCTTGCAGATAGAGGTTTGTCGTGGGTAGCGAAACGAGTGCCGTGCCTGCTTCTGCGGCAGCATGAAGAATGCGCTGCAGTTCGTCCGGCCTGCGCAGCGACAACGAGCAGGCATGACCGCACAGCACCCGACCAGCCATGCCATGGCGTTTGGTTGCCGATACGATCAGCGAGAAGCCGTCCGCTTCTACCTCCAGCCCTTCATCGACATGAAAGTCGAGGTTGAGGTCGTGCTGCACGGCAACACGGAACATCTCTTCGATTTTGGCTTCAAGATCCGCATTGCGATAGAAGAACGCGCCGAACACGCCGCCGTCTTTTGCAACGCGGGCCGCGATTTGCGAACCCGCATCAAGCACAAGATCGCCATGGACGAGCGCTGCAAGTTGAAGGTCGAGACGGTCTTTCCATTCCTGACGCAGTTCGTTGAGAACGGGCCAGGCAGTGGGCACTTCCGGTGTCGTCCAGTCAACATGGCTGCGCATTGCGCCGACGCCTTGTTCAAATGCGGCTTCAAGGCCCTGGGTCGCGCGGGCGCGAATATCCGCCTCACTCCAGTTCTTCCGGTCAGAGTTCATCAGGTCGATTGCATCGAACAGGCAATCCACCTTGGCGCCGCAATTTTCCGCAATGCGCCGGATCGTAAATGTCTTGTCCAGATGGACATGGACATCTGCGAAAAGCGGCGTGACCAAACCACCCTCCCTTGCCTGCGACGGCACAAGCGAGGCGATACGATTGCCTTCGATCTGGATGTCGTAGTGTCCGGTGCGACCGGCTATGGCCACCCCTTGCAACATTCTAGCGCTCACGACGGATCTCGCTTTCATGCCAGCGTCCGAGGACAAGGCGCGACAGCCAGCTTGTCACGAGGAAAATCACGATGCCGAGCAGCGACACGAGGAAAAGTGCCGCAAACATGCGCGGAATTTCGTTGCGGAAGCTCGATTCCAGAATGCGTGAGGCGAGCCCTGTGCTCTGGCCTGCCGTACCGGCAACAAACTCAGCGACAACTGCGCCGATCAGTGACAGGCCGCCGGCGATTTTCAGCGCCGCCATGAAATAAGGCAATGCGCTTGGCGCCAGCAGATAGCGCAGGCGCTGCCATGGCGAAGCACGGTAGAGCCGGAAAAGATCGCGCAGGTTGTGGTCGGCGCTGCGCAATCCAATCACGGTGTTGGACAGGATCGGGAAGAACGCCACGATCCATGCACAGATCAGCAGGGCTGAAAAAGTATCACGCACATAGATGAGGATCAGCGGCGCGATAGCGATGACCGGCGTGACCTGAAGGATAACGGCAAAGGGAAAAAACGCCATTTCTATCGGGCGCGACAGGGCGAAGATCATGCCGAGCAGAACGCCGCCAATAATGGCACAGGCAAGTGAAATCAGGGTTAGCTTGACGGTGAACCACATGGATGCCGTCAAGGATGGACCGTCCTTGATCAGGGTCTCGGCGACCAGCGAAGGAGCTGGGATCAGGTAATGCGGTACCTGATAGTAGCGGACGAGGCCTTCCCATATGCCGAGCGCGATGATGATTGCCAATGTCGGCATCATGATGCGCAAAGTGCGCTCGCGCCGGGCGAGGCGATCCTGTTCGGAATTGAGAACGGGCAGTTCGTTTTGCATCTGGTTCATCTTCCCGCCCTCAATGGTCTATATCTTGAGAAGAAAGCGTCGCGGTCAGCGCGTCGGAAACCTTGGCGCAATATTTCGCATATGCGTCTGTCGTGCGGTAGTTTTCGGCACGCGGGTAGGGCCCGATGATCGGTATGTCGGCCACAACGCGGCCCGGTCGGGCAGCCATCACCACTACCCGGTTGGACAGATAAACCGACTCATAAACGCTGTGGGTTACGAAAATCACGGTTAGACCGTGTTCCTGCCAAAGTCGCAGAACGTCATTGTTAAGCTTGAAGCGCGTCATCTCATCCAGCGCCGCAAATGGCTCGTCCATCAACAGAAGACGCGGACGCGTAACCAGAGCACGAGCGATGGAAACGCGCATTTTCATTCCGCCGGACAGTTCCCTCGGAAATGCCGTGGCAAAGCGGGACAGGCCCACCTGTGCCAATGCTTCTTCGACGCGCGGAGTTGCTTCCTTGCGGGCAATGCCGGACAGGCGCAACGGCAAATAAACATTGTCGAAGACGCTGGCCCACGGCATCAGCGTCGGCTCCTGAAATACGAAACCGATATCCTGCGCGCCGATAGGCCCCTTGCCGGGAGCGTGGCCGTTGATACGGATGTTTCCGGCTGAAATCGATTCCAGGCCGGCGATCATGCGCAACGCCGTGCTCTTGCCGCAGCCAGAGGGGCCGAGAAAGCTGACGAACTGGCCTTGTTCGATCCTGAGCGACATGTCGCTCACGGCCATCACGCCGGTACCATATTGCTTGTAGACGCCGTCTATCTCAATCAGGGAGGATGGAGCTTGCGAGTTGGGGGCCACGCTCATTGTCCTTACCAGGCTGGTTTGTTGTCGAGCCAGGAAAGCGGCGCTCGTTCAATTTCCGCCAGAACCTCTACCAGGCGCTCAGCGGCAAAATCGATGGTCGCTCGACCTTTCTCCGCGGTCGCGAGCGTCGCATCACCAGCAGCGCCATAAGGATTGATATCCTGAATCTGCCAGGCCGGCTTGGCGCCGCCGCTCAGCGAAAGATGTTGGAAATCACTTGCAAAAGTTTCCGTAAGCGTCCGGAAATCCTGTACTTTCGACATATCGACGAGATCGGGATGCATCTCCAGCATCACCGAGGTTTCCATGTCACCGGCATGAATGCCATGCTTCAGGTCGTGATCGCTGTATACGCCTTCCGGCATTCCAAGGCCGAACCAGTTGATGCTTACAACAAGCATGTTGTGACGGATGCGAAGCTCCCGCGCTACGATATCCATGACACTGATCTGGCCGCCATGGCTATTGAGCAGCGCCATTTTGCGGACACCGCTTGCTGCCACGCAAGCGCCGATCTCGCACCACATGCGAATGATGGTCTCGGCTGAAAACGTCAAAGTGCCAGGGTAACGGCTGTGCTCATTGCTCTTTCCGATGGCTTGCGTCGGCAGGAAAAGCGCATGGCTTGTTTCAGGCAGGCGGGCGATGGTTTCCTTGACCATGCCGTCAACGATGGCAGCGTCGACGGCTAGCGGAAGGTGTGGTCCGTGCTGCTCAATTGCACCAACCGGCAGAACCGCCACGAGCTTCTCGCGATCGAGGCGGGAGAATGCCTCGCTCGTATAATCGGACCAATATCGTTTCAAGATTGCAACTCCTACACGCTCGGGCCAAGGGCGTTAAACATATCCTACTAAACAATCTGACCGATCGGTCAAACTAAATGTTTTAAATATTCGAATTGCGTGCAATTAAGGTGTGAATCCGTGGCTATTCGGTCACGCGACGGGCCGTGACGTGTTTATGATGCGCGGAAATTTCCGGAGGTCCTATGGACGACAGATGCATTATCATTGGTGCCGGCCATGCCGGTTCGCAGGCCGCTATCAGCCTTCGGCAGGAAGGCTATGCAGGCAAAATCGTTCTCATCAACGACGAAACCGATATTCCATATCATAAGCCGCCCCTCTCCAAATCCTATCTGAAAGCCCCGGAAGGCGGTGGCCTGGTGTTGCGCCCGGAAGCAACCTATCGTGACAATAATATCGAGATGCTGTTCGGCCATCACGTCGATACTGTATCGATTGCCGACAAGACGGTCGTGCTTGATGATGGGCGCGCGTTGAACTGGTCTGAACTGATCTTCGCGACCGGCGCACGTGCGCGCATTCCCAATGTACCGGGTGTCGGGCTCGAAGGTGTCTTTACGCTGCGCCGGATGGACGATGCACGCCGTATCGCAGCGGCAATGCCGAATGTCGAGAATGTCGTCATTATCGGTGGCGGTTTCATTGGCCTCGAAATGGCCCATAGCGCAATCGCGCTTGGCAAAAAGACGGTTCTGATCGAAGCGGCGCCTCGTGTGCTGGGTCGTTCGGTTGCAACGCATATCTCTGCCCATGTGGAAGCGCGCAGCCGCGTCGCTAACATCACACTTTTAACCGGTCTCGGCGTGGCGGCAGTCGAGGGGGAAAATAACCATGTTATCGGCGTTAAAGCTGCAGACGGCACGATTTTCCCGGCGGATATGGTCGTGATCGGCACTGGTGCGGTACCAAATGTGGAGCTTGCAGTAACGGCGGGACTTGCAATCGACAATGGGATTATTGTCGACGAGAACCTGCGTACTTCTGCTAGCCATGTCTACGCCATTGGCGATTGCGTGAGCTACGATCACTTTCATGCTGGTCGCCGGGTACGGCTGGAATCGGTACAAAACGCGACCGATCAGGCAAAGCATGTGGCGCGCACCATTGTCGGACGCGAAGCGCCGTTTCGGGAAGTCGCCTGGTTCTGGTCCGATCAGGGCGATATGAAGCTGCAGACGGCAGGACTTTCCTTCGATGCTGATCGGCATATCCTTTCGGGGAACCCGGAAGAAAATGCATTTTCCATCTTCCATTTTGCCGGTGACAGGCTTGTGGCTGTCGATTCCATCAATCGTCCGGCAGACCATATGATCGCGCGCCGTCTGCTGGCTGCGGGTATTAATCCGACCGAGGCCGATATTGTCGCCGGGGCGGCGCGGCTGAAAGAAATGCTGGCCGCTGCGCCGAAATCTTGAGGATTCACGATGAACAGTTTGAAACATCTGCTGCCCGCTGACATGGCAGCACCCTTTGCCGCCTACAGCCATGGCGTGAAGGTTAAAGCCGGTGCTGAAATGATTTTCTGTTCCGGTCAGTTAGGCATCGCGCAGGATGGAAATGTGCCGGAAGACGCAGGCGCTCAGGCTGAACTCTGCTTCGAGAATATTCGCCGTATTTTGCGCGATGGCGGTATGGACCTTTCCGATGTCGTGCGTATCAACGCCTATGTGACAGACCGGGCCTATATGCGTCCTTATATGGATGTTCGTGACAGGCTGTTCCCGCAACCAGCGCCAGCCTCCACGCTGATGATCGTTTCCGGTTTCACACGTGAGGAATTCAAGGTCGAAATCGAGGCGGTCGCGGCCAGATAATCGTTTGTTTTGAGCCGTCAAAGCGCCGCAGCAATGCGTATCGCCTTTGCCTGAAAGGAGTGGTAGGGTTGTCCGACATCCTCCATTCCCTTCAGGCCCATTCATGTCCAAAATTCAGCCTTCGGCTTCATCGCCGGAAACTTCGCTACGTTCGTCTGCACGATTGGCGGAACTAGCGCTTGCCATCGGTGGCTTCGGTATAGGTACCGGTGAGTTCGCCATTATGGCGCTGCTGCCCGATATCGCGCGTGATCTTGAGGTGACCATACCGCAAGGCGGCCATCTCATCAGTTCTTACGCGCTCGGTGTTCTGATTGGCGCACCGGTGCTTGCAGTGATCGGCGCAAAGCTTGACCGCCGCAAGCTCCTCTTCCTGCTGATGGGGCTATTCGCTTTCGGTAATCTCGCAAGCGCATTCATGCAGGACTATGCCGGTCTTTACATGATGCGGTTCGTCGCTGGTTTTCCTCACGGAGCTTATTTCGGCGTTGCTTCACTTGTCGCCGCATCTTTGGCGGAACCGGGCAAGCGTGCTCAGGCTGTAGGACGGGTCATGATGGGACTGACCATTGCGACATTGTGCGGGACGCCGCTTGCGACCTCTCTCGGCCAGATTGCCGGGTGGCGCGCAATGTTTGCATCCGTTGGCCTGATCGCAATGCTAACTATGGTGCTGGTCGCGATCTATGTACCCAAACAGCCTGCAGAGGAGGGGGCGTCACCCCTGCGCGAACTGGGAGCATTCCGCCGCAAGCAAGTCTGGCTGACGCTTGGGATTGGTGCAATTGGCACGGGCGGCCTGTTTTCCGTTTTTACCTATGTCGCGGCAACAGTTACCGAGGTTTCGCATGTCGATGTGAAATGGATGCCTTTCGTCTTCGCGATGTTCGGCCTCGGCATGGTGCTTGGAAATATAGTTGGGTCGCGACTGACAGATCGTTCGGTTATGGGAACTGTTGGTCTGGTGCTGCTCTATGATATGGCCGTCATGTTGGCATTCCCCGTCCTCATGCAGCATCCTGTGACTGCATTCTTGAACGTGCTTCTGGTCGGCGGCGGGTTTGCACTCGTCCCCGCATTGCAAACGCGTCTGATGGATGTAGCGGCGGATGCGCAAACGCTGGCGGCTGCCCTCAACCATTCCGCGCTCAATCTCGCCAATGCGCTCGGTGCTTGGCTCGGCGGTCTTGCGGTTGCATGGGGCTATGGCTGGACGTCGACGGGAACAGTCGGCGCATTGCTTGCCTTATCTGGTCTGGCGGTCTTTGCAATCTCGATTGCATTCGACAGACGCGGTGCGGCAACACCTGCCTCGCAAGAGGCATAAATACAGCCCATAAACGAAAACACCCGTCGCGGGAGGAGGCGACGGGTGTTTTATGGGGAAGACCGGACTTGGGAGGAGGACATCCGGTCTTGAATCACCGAGGAAATGGGAGGAGGAGAAAGCACCCCGGTGATATTCTGGAAACTGTAGGACCGCGCGGTTATGGGGACTCGCGATCCTTGAAGAAGGCCAATGCCTTCCGGGGGGGGCGCTATTAGCGAGCAGCGGCCTTGCGTGCAACGAACGGGATTTCCGAAGGCAGGATGCCAAGGTCGTTCAGTTCACGTGGGCTCAGGCGGCTCAGTTCGTTTACGGTGTTACGGTAACGGCGCCAGTTGTTGTACGAGCGGATCAGGTTCATTTCTCTCACCTAGTAAAATCTTATCTCTTTGTTGCAAACAGCATATAGGCTTGAAGCATTTCGAATTGGAGAGACAGATTTGCATAGCTGCAATGCGTTAAAGCTTGTCAGTTGCACGCCTTTTGCGCAGCTTGGTCATCATGCGATCACAATCTGATGCCCTGTTAGGCAAATCGGCTGGATTCAGGCTGCTCCGGCAGCTAACTGGTTAAAACTTCTTTAAAAATTTGCTGGCCGAAAAACTGCTCCACAAAATGTGGTGGAGAGCGGCGCGTCCAACTGATTTAGTTGCCGGTAAATGCGCGGTCTCGTCTGTGCCGCAATATGCATGTATAATAGAGTATAAATCCGGACCTCCTGTCCGCTTTAAATTTTGTCGCAAAAGTCCGGGAAATCGTCGGTTAGAGACAACAATTCTACATGACTTGCGCGCCGGATTGGGGTAAGGGAGTTTCGTCGGGTGTCGGGACGCCATATCATGTGACGTTCTTGCACTGTCTGTCTGCGGGAGAGCGCCAATTGGCCGCCGAAGGGGAAATCGCCCGAAATCTCTCAGGTACAAGGAACCGCAGACGGGTAAGACAACTCTGGAAAGTCAGGGGAAACCCTGCGCCGAAGGTGTAAGTATGGCATCCTTGCCATGCGAGTCTCTCAGGCCTGAGACAGAGGGGCACGAAGCAACCGCATTTTGCGGAGGCACACGTGCGACTCTGGAGTTGTTATGGGCGATACCGCACATTTGAATACCCTGCCTTTGCAGGATTTGCATGAACAGGCTGGCGCGCGCTTCGGCGGCTTTGCTGGTTGGAACATGCCGATCACCTATCCGCTGGGCGTCATGAAGGAACATCTTCATACGCGTGAACATGCGGGCCTTTTCGACATTTCTCATATGAAGCTGATCGAGATTTCGGGCGCGGATGCCGCTGCGCTTCTTGCCGAAACCTGTCCGCTTGACCCGATTGTGCTGAAGGAAGGCCAGTCGAAGTACACTTTCTTCCTCAATGATAATGGCGGCGTTCTGGACGATCTGATCGTCACGCGTCTTGGCGAAGACCGTTTCATGGTTGTCGCCAATGCGGGCAATGCCGATGCCGATATCGAGCATTTGACGGAAGCTGCATCGGGCAAGGACGTTAAGGTCAATCCTCTTGACCGTGTGTTTCTTGCTCTTCAGGGGCCGGAAGCGGAAGCCGTCATCAATGATGCCGGGCTGGCGGGTGCTGAGCTTGCTTTCATGAGCGGGTTTGAACCCAAGGCTGGCTGGTTCATGACCCGTTCGGGCTATACCGGCGAGGATGGTTTCGAGATCGGCGTTCCAGCCGATGAAGCCCGTGCGCTTGCAATGAAACTGCTTGCCGACGAGCGCGTCGAATGGATCGGCCTGGCTGCTCGCGACAGTCTGCGCCTTGAAGCCGGTCTCTGCCTGCACGGTCAGGACATCACGCCGGAAACGGATCCTGTTTCGGCGGGCCTCACATGGGCAATCACCAAAGCCGTGCGCGAAAAGGCTGCATTCAACGGCGCAAAAGCCGTGCTGGACGCGATCGCCAAGGGCGCATCTGCCAAGCGCGTCGGTCTGAAGCCGGAAGGCCGCCAGCCGGTTCGCGGCGGAGCCGATCTTTTTGATGAATCCGGTCGCCAGATCGGAACTGTTACTTCCGGTGGGTTCGGTCCATCGGCAGGCTTCCCAGTCGCCATGGGTTATGTCGAGGCAAGCCTCGCTACCCCCGGCACACGTGTTTTCGCTGACGTTCGCGGCAACAAGGTTCCCGTTGACGTTTCGGCGCTTCCCTTCACTCCGCATCGCTATCGCAAAGGATGATTTCCATGGCCAATATCCTGTTCACCGAAGATCACGAGTGGATCAGCGTCGAAAACGGCGTTGCCACTGTCGGCATTACGATCCACGCACAGGAACAACTGGGTGACCTCGTTTTCGTCGAACTGCCGGACGTCGGCCGCACGGCCACCAAGGGCGAAGGCATCGTGGTTGTGGAATCGGTCAAGGCTGCTTCCGACGTTTACGCGCCAGTCGATGGTGAAGTGGTCGAAGTCAACGAAGCCGTTGCAAGCGATCCAGCCCTTATCAATCAGGCCGCAGAAGGCGAAGGCTGGCTGTTCAAGCTGAAGCTTTCCGACGAAGGCCAGCTCTCCGGTCTGCTCGACAAGGCCGGTTACGACAAACTGGTAGGATAAACAGATGACGCAACAGGTTCTTCCCTTTGTTGCCCGTCATATCGGGCCAAGACTGGAAGACGAGCGCGCAATGCTTGCAGCGCTCGGCCTTCCTTCCATGGAAACCCTTATCACCCAGGCGGTTCCAGCATCCATTCGTTTGAATCGCGCGCTCGATTTGCCAGCCGCTTTGAGCGAACATGCAGCACTTGCGGAGCTCAATGAAATCATGGGCCGCAATGTGGTGAAGAAGAGCTTCATCGGCGCGGGCTATCATGGTGTGGAAACGCCACCCGTCATTCAGCGCAACCTGTTTGAGAATCCGGCCTGGTACACGGCTTATACGCCTTACCAGTCGGAAATCAGCCAGGGTCGTCTTGAGCTTCTTTTCCACTTTCAGACGCTGGTTGCGGAACTGACCGGTCTGCCGGTTGCCTGCGCATCGCTCCTGGATGAAGCGACTGCAGTTGCTGAAGCCATCGGCGTTGCTTGTCGTCACCACCGCGACAAGCGCAGCCGTATTCTGCTTGCAGGTGAACTGCACCCACAGACCGTCGATGTGATCAACACCCGCGCCGAACCGCTCGGCTGGGAGATCGAAACTGGCAGCACTGTCGATGACAATACCGCTGCCATCGTCGTGCCGTGGCCGAATACGCGTGGTGTCTATGGCGATTTCAGCAAGGTCATCGCCGATGCGAAAGCCAAGGGCGCCCTCGTCATCGCCGTTGCCGATCCGCTGGCGTTGACCATTATGGAAGCGCCTGCCAGCTGGGGTGCCGACATGGCTGTAGGCTCCATGCAGCGTTATGGCGTTCCGATGGGCTTCGGCGGCCCGCACGCCGCGTATCTGGCGGTGTCTGAGCCTCTGACCCGCATCATTCCGGGCCGCATCGTCGGTCAGTCGGTCGATGCGCATGGTCGTGCGGCCTATCGTCTGGCGCTCCAGACCCGTGAACAGCATATCCGTCGCGACAAGGCCACGTCGAACATCTGCACCGCGCAGGCGCTGCTTGCCAATATGGCGGCATCTTTCGCTATCTGGCATGGCCCGGCAGGACTGCAGGCTATTGCTACACGCGTGGCCGGCCTTGCTGCACGCTTTGCGGCTGGCCTCAAGGCTGCTGGTGTCGAGATCGCAGGTGATAGCCTGTTTGATACGGTAACGATTAAAGTTGCCGGTAAGGCTGCGAAGATTGCCGACGAAGCCGACAAGGGCGGTCGTCTGCTCCGCATCGTTGATGCGGATACAGTTGGTGTCACCTTTGACGAAACCTCGACCGAGGAAGATCTTGCAGCACTCGCCGTTCTGTTCGGTGCCAAGCCGGTCGATGGCGACAAAGCTTTCGTTCCCGGCAAGGGGCGCGGCGAAGGTTTCCTCACGCAGGACGTGTTCCATTCGCACCGTTCGGAAACCGAGATGATGCGCTTCCTGCGTCGTCTGGCCGACAAGGATCTGGCGCTTGATCGTGCGATGATCCCGCTTGGCTCTTGCACCATGAAGCTCAATGCAGCGGCAGAAATGATGCCGGTGAGCTGGAATACGGTTGCAAACCTGCATCCATTCGCGCCTGCGGCCCAGACTGAAGGCTATGCGAAGATGACGGCTGACGTCGAAGCATGGCTTTGCGAAATCACCGGCTTTGCGGGTGTTTCGTTGCAGCCGAATGCAGGCAGTCAGGGCGAATATGCTGGTCTCCTGGCCATCCGCCACTATCACCAGTCACGCGGCGAAGGTCATCGCAACATCTGCCTTATCCCATCGTCTGCACATGGCACTAATCCGGCCAGTGCTTCGATGGCAGGCATGAGCGTTGTTGTGGTCAATTGCCGTCCGGATGGCGATATCGATATCGACGATCTCAAGGCCAAGGCCGAGAAGCATCGCGATAATCTCGCGGCGTTCATGATTACCTATCCGTCGACCTATGGCGTGTTCGAGGAAGGCATCAAGGCTTTCTGCGAAATCGTCCACGATAATGGCGGTCAGGTCTATTTCGATGGCGCAAACCTCAATGCACTCGTCGGCCTTGCGCGCCCTTGCGATATCGGCGCCGATGTCTGCCACATGAACCTGCACAAGACCTTCTGCATCCCGCACGGCGGTGGTGGTCCGGGCGTCGGTCCGATTGGTGTTGCCAAGCATCTGGTGCCTTACCTGCCGGGCCATGTGGATATCGGTTCCAAGCATGCGGTTTCGGCTGCACCGTTTGGTAGCGCATCCATTCTGGTCATTACGTGGATGTATATCCGCATGATGGGCGGCGCAGGTCTCAAGAAGGCAACCGAAGCTGCGATCCTCAATGCCAACTACATCGCGCATCGCTTGAAGGACGCCTATCCGATCCTTTACACCGGCGCGCATGATCGTGTGGCGCATGAGTGCATCGTCGATACGCGTGTTCTGAAGGACAGCGCAGGTGTGTCCGTGGAAGACGTGGCCAAGCGCCTCATCGACTATGGTTTCCATGCACCGACCATGTCCTGGCCGGTCGCCGGAACGCTGATGATCGAACCGACCGAGTCTGAGCCGAAGTCGGAAATCGACCGTCTCTGCGATGCGATGATCGCCATTGCGGGCGAAGCGAAGAAGGTTGCCGACGGCGTTTGGCCAGCAGATGACAATCCGCTTGCCAATGCACCGCACACGGCAGGCGATACACTGGCAACGGAATGGGCGCATCCTTACACGCGTGAGGAAGCCGTATTCCCGGCAAGCGCGATCAATGGCGATTTCGATGCGACGGCAAAATACTGGCCGCCGGTCAGCCGTGTCGACAATGTCGGCGGCGACAGAAATCTCATCTGCTCGTGTCCGCCAGTAGCAGCCTACGGCTGAGATAAAATGTAGGTCTATTGATGGAAAGCGCCGCGGAAACGCGGCGCTTTTTTCTATGTTGCACCCAAGTGTATTTGGCTGATTAACTGAGAATAAGTTAATTTGCAGAGGGGCGAATATAGTGAAGCTGATTTTTACGAATTAGTGTTTTTAAAACAGCAAGTTGCACAAGTTGCACATTTTTAGTGAAACGAGCCGCTATCCAGATTTTGGGCAAAAAAAGAGCCGGACTGGGAAGTCCGGCTAAGTTATGAAGGTGCCACATTGGGCAAACCTCCAGAGGGGAACACTTACCGCGCGCAATGGGAGGAGGCACAGCGGTAAGTGACTGTGATATGTATCACCTTGCTCCAATCTTCAACCCCTGAAACACGAAATTTTTGACCATTTCGGAAAATTCTGAAACTTTTCGAATTTCGGCCGTGTTCTTTGGCTTATTGGTCAGTATTTGTATCCCATGGCGGCTTCGCCGTACTCCAAATCGAAACAATCTCCCGTTGCAAATGCCAAGTCGGTTGCGACTAGCAAATCGGCCCGCAAAGTTTTGGGATGTATTCGCACTGGCTGGTGGCTAGGATGTCATCAGGAACATGTTGGCATCGCTGCGAATGGGAGATTTTATGGATTTGCGGCTGCTTCTGCTTATGGTTGTCGCCGGGATAGGCTTCGGCGTTCTGTTAATTCATTTTCTGGGTGGAGGGCTTAAGCGCAGCATTCTTCCCGACGACGAAAGTGTCAAAGCGCGCTTTCATCTTGATTATCCCGAAATCGAAATCGGTGAGATTTGTTATACCGACGATCATCGTACAGCATTTTTCCTGTTGCGTGGCGCATCCACAGGGCTCGTCCATAGCGTCGGGAACCGCTTTTTGACGCGATGCGTGACCGCTGCAGACGTCCTGACACTTGAGCACAAGGGCGATACTGAATTGATATTGCATATGAAGGATTTTACCTGGCCCAAAGCGCGGTTTCTTTTCAGTAATGCTGAGGATCGGGAAAGAGTGATATCCTGGCTTTCAGGTCTGTCTGGGGAGGGGAGCCGACATGGATAGCAATCCGGTATTTTTCGATGTGACGCGTGTTGCGATCCCGCTTTATGTGCTGGGAATTCTGATTGAGCTCGTGGCAATCCGCTATTGGCAACGCAAGGGCGAATTTGAGACAAGAGACGCTTTTACAAGCCTGTTGATGGGGGCGGGCAATGTTGCAGCGGGTTTGCTGCTCGGCTTCGTTTCCGTGACAGCGCTGCTTTGGGTTTGGCAGTTCCGCTTTCTTGATCTCGGCCTGCACTGGTGGGTATTTGTGGTCGCCTTCATCTTCGATGATTTGCGCTACTACTGCTATCATCGGATTGCGCATCGTGTGCGCTGGGTCTGGGCGGAACACGTCAACCACCACTCCAGCCAGCATTATAATCTCACGACGGCGCTGCGTCAGTCGTGGACAGGACAGATGACGGGCATGTTCGTGTTGCAAGTGCCGATGGTACTCTTCGGATTTCACCCTGCGGTGATCGCCTTCGTCTATGGGTTCAATCTGATCTATCAATTCTGGATTCACACGGAAGCCATAGATAAACTACCGAGGCCTATCGAGTTCATCTTCAACACCCCGTCGCATCACCGCGTGCATCACGCGACCAATCCGCGTTATCTTGATGCAAATTACGCTGGCACGCTGATTATCTGGGATCGCATGTTCGGCACTTTCGTGGAGGAATTACCGGAAGATATGCCGCGCTATGGCATCGTGAAAAATGTCGGCACATTTAATCCGGTGCGTGTGGCGTTTCACGAATGGGTTGGTATGTTTAAAGACGTATTCTCGTCAGGTCTCACCTTGCGACAGCGCCTGATGTATATAATCGCGCCTCCCGGCTGGAGCCATGATGGCAGCCGCAAGACATCCGAAGATTTGAAAGCTGACTATGTCAGGCTTAATCCGTCGCAAGCCGGGAAAGCAGGTTTGCCCGAGGGATTTGAAACCTAGATCGGTTTGATTTCAGTTCGCAATCAACTGCTGTCTAAAAGTGCTTGGGCCATGGCTTCAGTGCATTTTCAATGACTTATGCAATCATCTCTGAACTTGGCAGACTATCATTCCTCGCTAACAAACGGACTCATAAGCTCCTGAAATAATTAGAATAATTCTAAAACATTCCTACGTTGGTCAACTTCATTTAGCTTGCAGCGCTGGCCATGCGGATATAAAAAGATGACCAAATGGCGAAGGCTTCATGCCGGGTTTGAAGAGAAGCGACCGAGGGACAGGCCGATTTCTCTGTCTTTTGGATAGTTGGAATGCTCGTACCTTTTCTAATCATGTTCCGCGAAGGCGTGGAAGCAGCGCTGATCGTTGGCATTATTGCCAGTTATCTCCATCAGACTGGCCGCAGTGCCTGGATGCCAGTGGTCTGGATCGGCATATTGCTGGCATTGGCCATGTCGTTGGCCGTCGGCGCTATTCTGCAGCTTCTGAGTGCAGAATTCCCACAGAAGGCGCAGGAACTGTTTGAAGCCATTATTGGTCTGATTGCCGTTTTTGTGTTGACCTCGATGGTGTTCTGGATGCGCAAGGCGGCCCGTTCTATCAAGTCGGAACTGCATCATTCCATCGATGCAGCTTTTCAGACACCGACACATAAAGGTTTAGGCCTCATTCTGATGGTGTTCTTTGCTGTCGCACGCGAGGGGCTTGAATCGGTGTTCTTTCTGCTGGCGGCTTTCCAGCAGAGCGAAGGGGCGGCAGCACCGCTTGGCGCGCTTCTTGGCGTGTTGCTAGCTGCGGCAGTTGGCTACGGCATCTTTAAAGGCGGCTTGAAGCTGAACCTTCGCCGTTTCTTCCGCTGGACCGGCGTTTTTATTTTGATCATCGCGGCAGGCATTCTCGCCAATTCGGTCATGGCGCTGCACGAAGCTGGCATCTGGAACCATTTCCAGACGGTCGTTTTCGATATGAGCGATATTCTCCCGCTCGACAGCACGCTTGGTTCAGTTCTTGCCGGCATTTTCGGTTACATCGCGACACCGACCGTCAGTGAAGTTGTTGCCTATGTAGCCTTCATCGTTCCGACGCTCATTCTGTTTCTGATGCCTGCAAATGCACCAGCAACGGCAAGCCAGGCCAAAACAAGCGCACAGTAAAAGAGATTTCAATGACGAATCCGAAACCTGCTGAACCCATGTCGCGCAATCTGGTCCGCATCGGACTGGCTTTCGCCGTGCTGTTGCTGCTCGCCGCTGGCGCTGCGTTTTATTATGCATCTCGTGTGTCGGACAAAGCCCGCCATGCAGAAGCCGGTGACACAATACAGGTCGCGATCAACGCAAAAAGCTGCGAGCCGAATGAACTGACCGTTCCGGCCGGGCGCTCGGTATTCGAAATTGTCAATAAGTCCGACCGTACGGTTGAGTGGGAAATCCTCGACGGAGTAATGGTTCTTGAGGAGCGCGAAAATATCGCTCCTGGCTTCAAGCAGACCATCACCGCCAAGTTGACGCCTGGTGAATACCAGATTACCTGCGGGCTCCTTTCCAATCCGCGCGGCAAGCTGATTGTGACTGCGACCGCTGCCAGTGAAGCGGAAAAGGGCAAGCTTCCGCTTACAGCTTTCATTGGTGCACTGGCTGAGTATCAGATTTATCTGACCACAGAGGTTGCCGAATTCCAGAAATCGGTTTCGGCACTTTCCACGGCAATAGCCAGCGGTAATCTTGAGGCTGCGCAAACCGCCTACGGTCCGGCGCGAGAAGCCTATGCGCGCATTGCTCCCGTGTCGGAAGCGTTCTCCGATCTCGATACGGCTATCAATGCTCGTGCGGATTATTTTGAAAAGCGCGAGCAGGACCCTGCGTTCGGTGGTTTGCACCGTATCGAATACGGTTTGTTCGAACAGAAATCCGTCGATGGTCTGGCTCCTGTTGCTGGCAAGCTTGAGCAGGATGCCACTGCATTGAAAGAGCGCATTCGCGGGCTTCGGATTTCGCCGGATCGCATGATGGCGGGCACTGCTTCTGCATTGAACCGTTTTGCATCGACGGCGTCGGATGCTGGTGAAGACCGGTACGCTCACACCGATCTGCAGGCTTTGTCTGGCCTTCTTGAAGGCTCTGGCAAGACTGCCGATGTCCTGCGCCCCATTGTTATGAAGGCTGACCCGAAAGCCTTTGAAGGCATCGACAAGGACGCAGCTTCGATCAGGAAGCTGCTTGGTACGAGTGCTGAAGGCAATGGCTACAAGGCGTATGATGCTCTGTCGTCTGATGAAAAGACGAAAATTAAGGAAGGTGCAGCTCAACTCGCTGCACAGTTTACGAAACTCCGCGATCAGCTTGGGG
This sequence comes from Brucella anthropi ATCC 49188, assembly GCF_000017405.1. NCBI lineage: Bacteria > Pseudomonadati > Pseudomonadota > Alphaproteobacteria > Hyphomicrobiales > Brucellaceae > Brucella > Brucella anthropi. The sequence continues at coordinate 1,266,068 of NC_009668.1, read as the reverse complement.
TAGATTGATGACCAGAAAATTTTTCAAAACCGATAAGATTACCACAGAAGAGCCAGTTTCCGCCGGTCGCCGTGCACTGCTCCTCGGGGCTGGCGCAACCGGGGTTGCCGGAGCCGTTGCAGGCGTGCTTGCCCCGCAGACAGCCCATGCTCTTTCTTCGGAAAGCGTGACCAATGCACCGGAAAGCGACAAGATTCACGAAAGTCAGCCTTTTTATGGGAAGCACCAGCCCGGTATCGTCACGCCGCGCCCTGCTGCGGGTCTCGTCGCTTCCTTTGATGTGTTGGCACGTGACCGCGCCGAACTGGAACGCATGTTCAAACTGCTCACCGAGCGGGCAGAATTTTTGATGAAGGGTGGAGAACCACCGGAGCTTGATGCGAAGTTTCCGCCATCGGATTCCGGTATTCTTGGACCTGTCGTCACGCCGGATAACCTCACGGTTACGGTGGCGCTCGGTTCATCATTGTTCGATGATCGTTTCGGTTTGAAGCCGTTGAAGCCGAAACTTCTGCAGCGCATGACCGGTTTCCCCAACGACGCCCTGCAGAAGGACATCTGCCACGGGGACCTCGTCATTCAGTTCTGTTCGAATACGCCGGACACGAACATTCATGCGCTGCGCGACATCATGAAGAACATGCCTGATCTTCTGATGGTTCGCTGGAAGCAGGAAGGGACGGTTCCGGTGCAACCGCCGCATTCGCCCCGGGCGAAGGAAAGCGCACGAAACTTCCTCGGTTTCCGCGATGGATCCGCCAATCCGGATTCCGCCGATGATGCATTGATGAACCGCATCGTTTGGGTGCAGAAGCAAAATGAAGAGCCGGGCTGGGCCGCTAATGGCAGCTATATGGCTGTGCGCATCATTCGCAATTTTGTCGAACGCTGGGACCGCACGCCGCTGCAGGAGCAGGAAGCCATTTTCGGACGCCGCAAGAATAGTGGCGCGCCATTCGACGGTAAAATCGAAGCTGATGTTCCCGATTATGCGAAGGATGCGGATGGCAAGGTGACGCCACTCGACTCGCATATCCGTTTGGCAAATCCGCGGGATGCCAATGCCGAGCAGCACCTCATTCTGCGTCGACCATTCAACTATTCAAACGGGGTCAGCAAATCCGGCCAGCTTGATATGGGGCTGCTCTTCATCGCCTATCAGGCCGATCTGGAGAAGGGCTTCATCACGGTGCAGAACCGTCTCAACGGCGAGCCGCTGGAAGAATACCTGAAACCGATTGGGGGCGGGTATTTCTTCGCGCTGCCTGGTGTTCAGGATCATAAGGACTACTACGCGCGCGCACTTATGGAGGCAAGCGGTCCGCAAAATGCTGGCGGGTGAGGATCGCATCTCAAGTTTTTGATTTGACGCGCATTTCCCGCAATGCGCTTTATCTGGAGAGGCTAAACATGAAGTATCGTCTGCCATTGCTCGCATCGGCATGTGCCGTTGCCCTCACGCTCAGCTTCGGCGCAGCCAAGGCTGAAGTTTCGCCGCTGGACCTTGTTCAGCCGATTGCTGACTACAAAGTCTATGTGCAGGAAAACCTCGACGTGCTGGTAAAGGACACCAAGGCTTTCACTGACGCGGTCAAAGCAGGCGATTTGGAAAAGGCCAAGGAGCTTTATCCTTCATCGCGCGTCTCCTACGAAAAGATCGAGCCGATTGCCGAGCTTTTCGCCGATCTTGACGCTTCGATCGACAGCCGCGCCGATGACCATGAAAACGGCGAGAAGTCGGAAGACTTTATCGGGTTCCATCGCATCGAGTATGGCCTGTTTGCGCAGAATTCAACCGAAGGACTCGCTCCGGTTGCCGACAAGCTCTACGCAGATGTTCTGGAACTCCAGAAGCGTGTAAAAGACCTCACCGTTCCGCCGGAAAAGGTTGTTGGCGGAGCTGCTGCCCTGCTTGAAGAAGTGGCTGCAACCAAGATTTCCGGTGAGGAAGATCGTTACAGCCACACCGATCTTTGGGATTTCAAGGCTAATGTCGATGGGGCTCAGAAGATCGTCGAGCTCTTCAAGCCTTTGCTGGAAAAGGAAAATCCGGACCTCGTGAAGAAGGTGGAAGCCAACTTCAAGACTGTCGACGACATTCTTGCAAAGTACAAGAAGGGTGACGGCTACGAATCCTACGACAAGCTGTCGGATGATGATCGCAAGGCGCTTGCTGGTCCTGTGACCACGCTTGCCGAAGATCTCTCTACCCTGCGCGGGACGCTCGGCCTGAATTAAAAAGCGAACACTGAAATGGCGGGGTAACCCGCCATTTTCATGCGCTCATGCGCAATTTGATTTCGGCATTGAGTAGAATGCGCTGCGTTTCTGGAAGCTCCAGTCGGTCATCCGTTGTTTCGCCCAGTGTTCGAAACAAGAGCTCAATCGCCAGCCGTCCGATTTCATTGTAATCCTGCGCCACTGTAGTGAGTGGCGGACACGTGTATTCTGACAGTGGATTATTGTCGTGGCCGGCGACACGAACGTCGCAATCCTTGAGCCTGCCAATCTTCAGACCGGCCTGCCAGAGTGCACTCGTTACGCCAAAGGCGATGCGATCATTGGAGCACAGAACAGTGCTTGTCGGCAGGCGTCCCTTTTCACGCAAAATGCGCGCTGTTTGCTCGAAGGCATAACGTTCGAAATCCCAGCTTCGGCTCTGTTCAAGGTCAATGATACGCGGCTCATAACCAAGCTTTTCCATGGCTTGTCGATACGCATCTTGCCGCTTGATTGCATTGTTGTTGACCATCGGCATGGAAAAATAACAAGGCTCGCTGCCCGAGCGGCACAGATAATCAACAATCAGATGGAAGGATTTGAGATTGTCGGTGCCGACAAAGGGTGAAGTGTTGTCGAGCGGAGAGTCGACATAGACAATTGGAACGTCTTCCGCGAGACGTGCCAGTGTCGAATGTTGCGACTCTTCGCCAAGCGGTGCGATGATGGCACCTGCGACATTGAGAGAACGCAGGGTTTCAATTGCCTGCTTTTCCAGCTCAGGCTTGCCATCGGATGACAGGACAATCGCAAGATAGCCGCGTTGCTCTGCGAGCGATTGCAATCGTTTCGTCATCGCCATGTAGAAATGATCGAGCTGGTTGGGGATAATTATACCCAGAATTGTCGTGCGACGTCGATTGAGGTTCACCGCGAAAAGATTGGGACGAAAGCCGGATTGCTTGATCGCCGCTTCAATCAGTTCACGGGTCTTGGGACGGACGGACGACGGATCGCTGAAATATTTCGACACTGTCGGGCGGGAAAGCCCAACAAACTCCGAAAAATCCTCCATGGTGCGTATTGTTTTGCGCACGTCTTTACGTCCTGTTCGTCAGTTGTCGCGGCCTAGGTACACACGACGATGCTGTTTTCTGCGAAGCCGCCGCATAAACTGGAGTGTGCTGATTTCTCGGGACAAAATCTGGTCCCGGTTGCCGCTTCTGTAACGATTTCAGGATGTTCCTCCAGCTCCGCTCGCCGTTGTATTCCTCCAGGCGAAGTCCCGTCAAACTGTCAAAGGCGGGGCAAAACGTCAAGCAGTCAAATGTGTTCGCAGAGAATGATGCGGTGAATATCCATATATGCTAAAACATCGGTTCGTGAATTTGGCAGGTGGAAATGTCCGCGACTTCGGCCCTTGGAACTGTTCACAAAAGCGGTCGTTTCTTCTCGCAACGCAAAATTGAAAACCGTGCTTGACAAGCTACGGAAGCTCACGCCATAAATTTTACATATGTAAGAATTTTGCTATGCATTCGTAAAGGAGGAGACGAAATGCGGACCAAGTCTTATGTTGCAGGGCTTATTGCGTCTGCTGCAAGTGTTGCAGTTATGGCCGGGGCTGCGTGGGCGGAAGAGCTCACCATCGCGACGGTCAATAATGGTGACATGATCATCATGCAGAAACTGTCGCCGGAGTGGGAAAAAGCGACCGGCAATAAAATCAACTGGGTTGTGCTTGAAGAAAACGTGCTGCGTCAGCGCGTCACGACCGATATCGCTACCAAGAGCGGCCAGTTCGATATCCTGACCATTGGTGGTTACGAGACGCCGATCTGGGGCAAGGCTGGCTGGCTTCTGTCGGTGGATGATCTTGGTGATGATTACGGCTATGACGATCTCATCAAGCCGGTTCGCGCCGGTCTGACGGTCGATGGCAAGCTTTACGCCGTGCCGTTCTATGCCGAAAGCTCGTTTACGCTCTATCGCAAGGACTTGTTTGACGCGGCGGGCCTCAAGATGCCCGATGCGCCAACCTATGCGGAAATCAAGGATTTCGCGACCAAGCTGACCGACAAGTCGAAAGAACAATATGGTCTCTGCCTGCGTGGAAAGCCGGGCTGGGGCGAAAACATGGCTTACCTCGGCACGCTGATCAATACGTTCGGTGGCAGGTGGTTCGATGAAAACTGGAAGCCGCAGATCAATTCGGACGAATGGAAGAAGGCGATTAACTTCTACGTCGATCTGATGAAGGAAGCGGGCCCTCCCGGAATTACGTCAAACGGCTTCAACGAAAATCAGGCCCTGTTCTCGACCGGCCATTGCGCCATGTGGATCGACGCCACTTCGGCTGCCGGACGCATCTATGATCCGAAGCAGAGCCAGGTTGCCGACAAGGTTGCCTTTACCAAGGCACCGGTCGAGGTGACGCCAAACGGTTCTTCATGGGCGTGGTCCTGGAACCTCGCAATTCCGGCATCGAGCAAGAAGGTGGAAGCCGCGAAGTCGTTCCTGAAATGGGCGACCTCGAAGGAATATGTCGAGCTCGTCGGCAAGTCCGAAGGCTGGGTTGCTGTTCCTCCGGGCACACGCCAGTCCACCTATGCCAACGAGGAGTACAAGAAGGCGGCTCCTTTTGCGGATACGGTGCTGAAAGCCATCGAATCTGCCGATCCGACTAAACCGACCAAGGACCCCGTTCCTTATACCGGCATCCAGTTCGTGGCCATTCCTGAGTTCCAGGCAATCGGTACGCTTGTCGGGCAGGCGGTTTCGTCGGCTGTTGCGGGTCAACAGAGCGTCGATGCAGCACTCGACGGCGCGCAGCGTCAGGTCGAACAGATCATGACGCAGTCCGGTTACATCAAGTAGCCGTGAGATAAAGGTCTGCCGCCTTCGGTAGGAGGAAGGCGGCAGACCTAATTTTCGTAGAGGTTCGCCACGGTGAATCCGAAACGGGAAGGGGAGGATAAGTCCGAATGCCAGCAAACCATGCGTTGGCCGCAGGCACAAAATCACGCTTTGCAGCAAAGTCTCGTCGCAGTGTCCGCACTGGACCTCTGCTCGCTCCAGCAGTCATTCTGCTTTTGCTGTGGATGATCGTTCCACTGGCGATGACCTTGTGGTTCTCGTTTCAGTATTACAATCTCATCAATCCATTTATTACTGGTTTTGCCGGTTTCTCGAACTATTCCTTCCTGTTATCTGATCCGACCTTATGGTCCGCAATCGCCAAGACACTGATCCTTGTCGTGTCGGTTCTCGTGATATCGGTCGTCCTAGGTGTGCTGTTTGCGGTCATCTTCGATCAGGATTTCTGGGGCAAGAATATAGCGCGGCTTCTGGTCATTGCGCCGTTCTTCGTCATGCCAACCGTTTCGGCGCTGATCTGGAAAAACCTGCTGATGCATCCGGTGAACGGGCTGTTCGCCTTCATTTCACGCAGTTTCGGATTGCCGGTCATCGACTGGTTCTCGCAGTTTCCAATGGCTTCCGTCATCATAATTGTGTCCTGGCAATGGGTGCCGTTTGCGACGCTGATCCTGATGACGGCGATGCAGTCTCTTGATAGGGAACAGATGGAGGCTGCGCGCCTAGACGGGGCCAAAGGCCCGGTAATGTTCTATTATATCGTGCTGCCGCATTTGCTGCGCCCGATCTCGGTCGTCATCATGATCGAGACGATCTTTCTGCTGTCGGTGTTTGCGGAAATTCTTGTTACCACTTCGGGTGGACCGGGTATCGCCACGACGACGCTGACCTATTTCATTTATCTGAAAGCGCTCCTGCAATGGGATATCGGCGGCGCTTCCGCAGCCGGCGTCATCGCCATCATCCTTGCCAACATCGTTGCCGCGTTCCTGATCCGGACTGTCGCACGAAATCTGGATAATTAGGAGGGCTGACCGATGGCTGCAAAACGCAAGATCAACAAGGCTGCCGTCTCTGCCGGGATCATTGGCTGGATCGTGGCGTTGCTGATGTTCTTCCCGATCCTCTGGATGCTGCTTGCTGCATTCAAGACGGAAATTGACGCGGTGGCACCACCAAAGCTGTTCTTCGAGCCAACGCTGGAGAATTTTGTCGCGGTCAACCAGCGTGCTGATTATTTCCGCTATGCCATGAACAGTGTCGTTGAAAGTCTGGGCGCGACTATTCTCTCGCTCATTATCGCGGTGCCCGCGGCTTATGCGGCAGCGTTCTTCCCCGGCAAGCGCACTAAAGACCTTCTTCTATGGATGCTGTCCACCAAGATGCTGCCTGCAGTCGGCGTGCTGGTGCCGATCTATCTTCTAGCACGTGACACCGGACTTCTTGATACACGCACCGGTCTCATCATCATCTTCACCCTGTCCAATCTGCCGATTGTGGTCTGGATGCTCTATTCCTTTTTCAAGGAAGTGCCCGGAGAAATCCTCGAAGCAAGCCGTATGGACGGTGCGAAAGTCGGCCAGCAGATACGCTATCTGCTTCTGCCGCTAAGCCTTCCTGGTATCGCGTCCACCGCACTTCTTTCGATCATCCTGTGTTGGAACGAAGCGTTCTGGAGCCTGAACCTGACAGCTTCGCAAGCAGGTCCGCTCACCGCATTCATAGCGTCCTTCTCGTCACCGGAAGGGTTGTTCTGGGCAAAACTCTCGGCAGCTTCCACGCTCGCCATAGCGCCAATACTTGTCTTCGGATGGGTTACGCAGCGCCAGCTGGTGCGCGGTCTCACTTTCGGCGCAGTGAAATAAAGGGAATGAAATGGCTACACTATCACTGAAAAACGCCACCAAGTCCTTCGGCAATATTGATGTCATCAAGGGCGTCGATCTCGACATTGCAGACCGCGAATTTGTAGTTTTCGTCGGGCCATCCGGTTCGGGAAAGTCAACGCTTCTGCGCATGATTGCTGGGCTTGAGGAAATTACCGGCGGTGACCTCACGATTGATGGTGAGCGTATCAACGATACGCCGCCGGATGAGCGTGGTCTTGCCATGGTTTTCCAGACCTATGCGCTCTATCCGCATATGAATGTGCGCGACAATATGGGTTTTGCGCTGAAACTAGCAGGCATTGCCAAAGCCGAACGCGATCGCAAGGTGGAAGAGGTTGCAAAAACGCTGCAGCTTGACCAGTTGCTTGACCGCAAGCCGAAGCAACTCTCTGGCGGCCAGCGTCAGCGTGTTGCCATTGGACGCGCAATGGTGCGCGAACCGAAGATTTTCCTGTTCGACGAACCGCTGTCCAATCTCGATGCCGCGCTCCGCGTGCAGATGCGTATTGAATTGGCGCGCCTGCACGACCGGCTCAATGCGACGATGATCTATGTCACGCATGATCAGGTGGAAGCGATGACGCTCGCACACAAGATCGTGGTTCTCCGCGACGGGAAGGTGGAGCAGGTAGGATCGCCACTGGAGCTTTATCATCATCCGGTGAATCGTTTTGTGGCTGGTTTTATCGGTTCACCGACCATGAACTTCATCGAAGTCAAAGCCAGTGCCGTCGATGCCGACGGGGTGACAGTTCAGCTTGCAAATGGACGTTCGGTCAAAGCGCCTGTCAAAAGCGAAGGCGTAAGCGCTGGGGCGCCGCTGGTTCTCGGCATTCGTCCGGAGCATCTTCATCCGGCAGCCGATGGTATCCTTGAAGGTGAGATCATGGTTGTCGAGCGCCTTGGTGGTGAGACCTATCTCTATGTGCAAAATGAAAGCGCAACCGGACTGATTGTTGCGGAAGCAGGCGGTGGCAGCGCAGCACGTGCACACGAAACGGCGAAACTGGGTTTTGACCCGACCGACGCGCATTTGTTTACACCCGATGGCAAGGCTTTGGAGCGCTTTGAACGGCATCCATTATTGCTGACGGAAAAGAAAACGCACCTGTGAGTGCAGGCTGCAATATCCCGGAGTATCCCCATGCGACTTAAAGACAAGGTGGCCCTCATCACTGGTGCTGCACGCGGTATCGGACTTGGCTTCGCTGAAGCCTATGCGCGCGAGGGCGCGAGGGTTATTATTGCCGATATTAATATTGAGCGGGCAGAGGAGGCCGCACGCGGCATCGGTTCATCGGTCAAGGCGGTAAAGCTTGACGTGACCGACCTCAGTCAGATTGACAAGGTTGTTGCAGAGATCGACGCGGAATATGGCGGCATCGATATTCTGGTCAACAATGCCGCGATCTTCGATATGGCCCCTATCAACGAACTGACCGAAGACAGTTATGAGCGTGTGCTCGACATCAACCTGAAGGGACCGCTTTTCATGATGAAGGCGGTTTCAAACGTAATGATCAAGCGCGGACGCGGCGGCAAGATCATCAATATGGCGAGCCAGGCCGGTCGCCGCGGCGAGGCGCTGGTGACCCTCTATTGCGCGTCTAAGGCCGCTATCATTTCCGCCACGCAGTCGGCTGCTTTGGCGCTCGTCAAGCATGGCATCAATGTCAATGCGATTGCACCGGGCGTGGTCGACGGCGAACATTGGGACGTGGTGGATGCGAATTTTGCCAAATGGGAAGGCTTGAAGCCCGGTGAGAAAAAAGCGGCGGTAGCGAAGTCCGTTCCAATCGGTCGGTTCGCGACGCCGGAAGATATTACCGGCATGGCCGTTTTCCTTGCATCATCTGATAGCGACTACATCCTCGCCCAGACCTTCGGCGTTGATGGGGGCAACTGGATGGCTTGAAACAGGGCCGGGACATACAATGAAAGCGATCTATTTTACAGGCCACGGCGAAGCCGGACTGACTGATCTGCCGGAGCCGGTATTACAGTCGGGACACGCCTTGATCGACGTCAGGGCGTCGGGTCTGTGTCACACCGACATAGATGTTTTGCATGGCCGCTATGGGTCCAGCGCATTTCCGCTGGTACCAGGGCATGAATATGCTGGCATTGTGGTCGCGGTGGCGGAAGACGTGACCAATGTGAAGGTGGGCGACCGCATTGCGGTCGATCCGAATATTCCCTGCGGTCATTGCCGTGCCTGCCTCAAGGGACTGACCAATCTGTGCTCGGACTTAAAGGCCTATGGGGTAACCCATAATGGTGGCTTTGCAGGCATGAGCCTTGTCGATGCCAGCCATCTCCATTCCATTGGCGATCTGCCTTTTGACGTAGCAGCACTCGCGGAACCACTTGCCTGTGTCCTCAACGGTCTTGGCGCAGCGGAACTGAAAATTGGCTCACAAGGTGCCGAAAATGCACTCGTCTTCGGTGCAGGCCCGATTGGCTTGTTGCTAGCCTTATCGTTGAAGGCGCAAGGCGTGCAACAGGTTGCCGTGGCTGACATCAACGAACACCGTCTGACTTTTGTCGAAAGTCTCGGCCTTGAGCCAGTCGTGTCGGGCTCGGAAATGCTGGATAAGCGTAAGCGCAGTTTCGATTTCGTTGCCGATGCAACCGGCATTGCCAAGGTCGTTGAAAGCATGGTCAGCTTCACGGCCGACGGCGGTACGGTTCTGGTGTTTGGCGTTTGCGCACCGGATGCACGGATTTCAGTCACGCCTTTCGAAATTTTCCGTCGTCAGATTCGAATTGCAGGGTCACATTCGCTGAACCGCAACATTCCGCAGGCCCTGGAAATACTCAAACAGGACAAGGGCGAAATGGCACGCCTCGTTTCGCACCGGTTACCGCTCAGCGAAATGCTGCCGTTCTTCACCAAGCACGGTGGCGATCCTGCTACGATGAAGGTCCAGTTCGTACCCGATTGAATTGAAGGAAATCGTCATGACCAAATTGTCGCGTGCAACGCTCCAGAGCTTCGACAAGGTACACAAACCCGGCTACGACCCAACCGGGTTGAAACCGGGCATCGTGCATTTCGGTGTTGGCAATTTTCATCGTGCCCATCAGGCTGTCTATCTGGACGATCTGTTCGGAATGGGTGAGGGGCATGACTGGGCGCTGGTTGGCGCTGGTGTGCGTGGCAGTGATGATGCCATGCGGGACACGCTCAAGGCGCAAGACTGGCTTACCACAGTTGTCGAACAGGAAGCCGATTATGCGGAGGCAAGGGTTACCGCTTCCATGATCGATTATGTAACCATATCGACCGAAGAAGGGCGAAAGGCTTTGATGGCCTATCTCACATCGCCCTCTATTCGCATTGTTTCCATGACGATCACCGAAGGTGGTTATTATATCGATCCGGCCAGCCAGACCTTTGATCCTGCTCATCCTGATATTGTGGCAGATGCCACTCATCCGGACCAGCCAAAGACCGTGTTCGGCTTAATCGTGCAGGCACTGAAACTGCGCAAGACGGCGGGTGTTCAACCTTTCACCGTCATGTCGTGCGATAACATTCCGGGCAACGGGCATGTGACGGAAGATGCCGTGACGGGACTGGCCAAATTGAGTGATGCGACTTTTGCCGACTGGATTTCTGCCAATGTAGCTTTTCCAAATTCCATGGTGGATCGCATCACGCCGGCCACCGGTGCACGCGAGCGTGAAATCGCTGCGAAGGATTTCGGGGTTGAAGACGGCTGGCCGGTTTTCTGCGAAGTTTTCAAGCAGTGGGTGATGGAGGACAATTTCCCCACCGGGCGTCCTGCATTGGAAAAAGTAGGTGTCACATTTACCGATCAGGTTGCCGCTTATGAACTGATGAAAATCCGCATTCTGAACGGCGGTCATGCAGCCATTGCCTATCCGGGTGGACTGCTCGACATTCACTTCGTGCATGAGGCGATGGAGCATCCGCTGATCCGGCGCTATCTGGAAAAGCTCACCAAGGATGAGATCATTCCAGAGGTGCCGCCCGTACCGGATACCAATCTCGAAGACTATCGCATCCTCATCGACGAACGCTTCGCCAATCCAAGCATCGGCGATACGATCCGCCGCCTTTGCCTTGATGGCTCCAACCGTCAGCCGAAGTTCATTCTGCCCACTGCTTCTGATCGTGTGGCAGAAGGCAAGTCTGTGACAGGACTGGCGCTTGTTTCCGCATTCTGGTGCCGTTACTGCTATGGCACGACCGATAGCGGCACGGTTATTGAGCCGAACGATCCGTCATGGGACCGCCTGACAAAGCAGGCGGCTCTTGCAAAAAGCAATCCGGCGGCATGGCTTGCGATGGATGATATCTTCGGCTCGCTCGCTTCAAATCCAGCTTATGTGGCGGCTTTTTCATCCGCACTTCTGCGCATCTGGCAGGATGGGACTGTCAAAGCGCTCGAACGTTATCTGGCAGGTGAGCCGCTATAACTGAAAATTACAATGCGCCCGGATAGACCCTTACCGGGCGGTTGTCCTTGACCGACTCCATCACCACAAATGTCGATGTGCTTGCGACATTGGGCAGGCTCGATATCTTTTCGCCTAGCACCTCGCGGTAACGCCGGATGTTGGGCGTTCGCACCTTCAGAAGATAGTCGAAAGAGCTTGCGATCATATGGCATTCTTCGACTTCACGTATCTTGCGCACGGCCGTGTTGAACGCCTCAAGCGCGGCTTCGCGTGTGTCGGAAAGCTTGACCGTCGTGAAGGCGATATGATCGAGACCGAGTTTCTCAGGGTCGATGGCCGCACGAAAGCCGACAATATAGCCTTCATCGACCAGTCGTTTCAGCCTTGCCTGGCATGGTGTCTTGGAAAGACCGACCTTTTTCGAGAGTTCCGTGACAGGAATGCGTCCGTCTTCGCTCAATACTTCCAGAATACGCCGATCGAATTGGTCCAGATCGTCTACAGAATCTATCTTTCGCATTCTTCTAGCCTACTTTAGAGCCTATAATAAGATCGATAATCCTTTATATGGAGCAAATGAAGGCAGAATGCAATTTGCACAAATGATAGTGTGCGCCCACTTAAAGCAGAGCTAAACTGGGCAAAGACGCTCGGGGCTGTTTTCATTTGTGAGCATTGCACCATGACCGACACCATACCCGCTCCTATCAATCCGGTTTTCCAGAATTTTGCGCCGTCGATCCGCGAGCAAAGCGCACTGAGGCAGGCGATTACCGCCGCTTATCGCCGGCCGGAAGCTGAATGCGTTTCCGCGCTGGCTGCACAGGCCGCCTTGCCGGAAGAAACAGCCAAGCAAGTCCGTTCCACGGCTCGCAAGCTGATTGAAGCGCTGCGCGCCAAGCACAAGGGTACAGGCGTCGAAGGCTTGGTGCATGAATATTCGCTGTCGAGCCAGGAAGGCGTGGCGCTCATGTGCCTTGCCGAAGCCCTTCTGCGTATTCCGGACATGGCGACGCGTGATGCTTTGATCCGTGACAAGATTTCGAATGGCGACTGGAAATCTCATATCGGTGGTGGTCGTTCGCTCTTCGTCAATGCTGCAACCTGGGGACTTGTCGTTACCGGCAAGCTGACCAACACGGTCAATGATCGCGGCCTGTCAGCTGCCCTGACACGTTTGATCGCTCGTTGCGGCGAGCCTGTCATTCGTCGCGGTGTAGACATGGCCATGCGGATGATGGGCGAACAGTTTGTCACCGGCGAAACCATCGATGAAGCTTTGAAGCGCGCCAAGCCGCTGGAAGAACGCGGCTTCCGCTATTCCTACGATATGCTGGGTGAGGCCGCGACCACCGCTGCCGACGCCGAGCGTTACTACAAGGATTACGAAACCGCCATTCATGCCATTGGTCGTGCTTCCGCCGGTCGTGGCATTTATGACGGCCCTGGCATTTCCATCAAGTTGTCCGCTTTGCATCCACGCTATGTCCGTGCGCAAAGCGAACGCGTCATGGGGGAGTTGCTGCCGAAGGTGAAGGCGCTGGCCGCTATCGCCAAGTCCTACAATATCGGTCTCAACATCGATGCCGAGGAGGCAGACCGTCTGGAACTGTCGCTTGATCTGTTGCAGAGCCTGATCGAAGATCCGGATCTGGCAGATTGGGAAGGCATCGGCTTCGTGGTGCAGGCCTACGGCAAGCGTTGCCCGTTCGTGCTCGATTTCATCATCGACATGGCCCGTCAGAACAAGCGCCGCGTCATGGTTCGTCTGGTAAAGGGCGCCTATTGGGACGCCGAAATCAAGCGCGCACAGGTTGACGGTCTGGAAGACTTCCCGGTTTTTACCCGCAAGGTACATACCGACGTTTCCTACATTGCATGCGCACGCAAGCTCCTTGCGGCGACAGATGCCGTTTTCCCGCAATTTGCAACGCATAATGCGCAGACGCTGGCCACCATCTATCATTTGGCTGGTCCGGATTTCAAAACCGGAAAGTTCGAGTTCCAGTGCCTGCATGGTATGGGTGAACCGCTTTATGACGAAGTTGTCGGTGCCGAAAAGCTCGGCCGTCCGGCCCGCATCTATGCGCCGGTCGGCACACATGAAACGCTTCTGGCCTACCTTGTTCGCCGACTTCTCGAAAACGGTGCGAACTCGTCTTTCGTCAATCGCATCGGCGATGAAAGTGTCTCCGTCGATGAGCTGATCGCCGATCCGGTTGATGTCGTTCGCTCAATGGCTGTCGTCGGAGCACGCCATGACCAGATTGCCCTGCCGGAAAATCTCTATGGCGCTCGCAAGAACTCTGACGGTTTCGACCTGTCGAACGAAGTCACGCTCGCTGAACTCAGCAAGATTCTGAAAGACAGCGCTGACCGCGTGTGGACATCGGAACCTCAGCTTGCCGGAACCAAGGTAAAGGGCACCAGCCGCTCGGTTCTCAATCCCGGTGACCGGAACGATGTTGTCGGTACGGTGACGGAGATCGCCGAAGAAGATGTGGCGAAAGCCATGAAGGCGGCACAGAAGGCAACGGCAAGTTGGTCTGCGGTTGCGCCAGCCGAACGTGCGGCTTGTCTTGAGCGCGCAGCGGATATCATGCAGCGTGATATGCCGGTTCTGCTCGGCCTCATCATGCGCGAAGCCGGCAAATCCATGCCGAACGCGATTGCTGAAGTGCGCGAAGCCATCGATTTCCTGCGTTATTATGCAGAGCAGACCCGTCGTACGCTGGGCGTCGGCCACAAAGCGCTTGGACCTATCGTCTGCATCAGCCCGTGGAACTTCCCGCTGGCGATCTTTACCGGTCAGATCGCAGCCGCACTCGTTGCAGGCAATCCCGTGCTGGCAAAGCCTGCCGAAGAAACGCCGCTGATTGCAGCACAGGGTGTTCGCATCCTGCACGAGGCTGGCATTCCAGCGGATGCGCTGCAACTTCTGCCGGGGGATGGCCGCATTGGGGCCGCGCTGGTTGCTGCGGAAGAGACTTGCGGCGTGATGTTCACCGGTTCGACCGAAGTGGCGCGCCTCATTCAGGCTCAGCTTGCCTCGCGCCTGTTGCCGAACGGCAAGCCAATTCCGCTGATTGCCGAGACCGGTGGTCAGAATGCAATGATCGTGGATTCGTCCGCTTTGGCCGAGCAGGTCGTGTTCGACGTGATTGCATCGGCATTCGACAGTGCGGGTCAGCGTTGTTCGGCGCTCCGCGTTCTCTGCCTGCAGGAAGATGTCGCAGATCGTATCCTGACAATGCTGAAGGGCGCGCTCAGGGAACTTTCCATCGGTCGCACCGACAAGCTGAAGGTGGACATTGGGCCGGTTATCACCGATGAAGCCAAGAACATCATCGAAAAGCACGTTCAGGGTATGCGCGATCTCGGTCGCAAGGTTGAGCAGCTTCCGCTCGGTCCTGAAACCCAGAATGGAACTTTCGTTGCACCGACCATTGTCGAGATCAATTCGCTTCGCGATCTGAAGCGGGAAGTCTTTGGCCCGGTTCTGCATGTCGTGCGCTACAAGCGCGATGATATGGAGCGCCTGATCGATGATATCAATGCGACCGGCTACGGGCTTACTTTCGGCCTGCATACGCGTCTCGATGAGACCATCGCCAATGTTGCGGATCGTATCCGTGTCGGAAACGTCTATATCAACCGCAATGTTATTGGCGCGATTGTCGGCGTGCAGCCATTCGGCGGACGCGGCATGTCCGGCACTGGTCCAAAGGCAGGTGGTCCGCTCTATCTCGGACGTCTGGTGGAAACAGCTCCAATCCCGCCGCGTCATAGCTCGGTTCACACTGATCCAGCGCTCAAGGATTTTGCGAAATGGCTTGGCCAACGCGGCATGAACGATCTGGCTCAGGCTGCGCGCGACACCGGTAGCGCTTCGGCTCTCGGTCTTGACCTTGAATTGCCGGGTCCTGTTGGCGAGCGCAATCTTTATGCGCTGCATCCGCGTGGAAATATCCTGCTGGTTCCGCAAACGGAAGCAGGCCTTTATCGCCAGATGACGGCTGCCCTCGCTACGGGCAATACTGTGTATGTCGACGAGGCTTCAGATTTGCGGAATGTCCTGAAAGATGTTCCAGCTTCAGTCGCAGCGCGCACGATCTGGACGAATAACTGGGAATCCGACGCACCGTTCGCTGGAGCGTTGGTTGAAGGGAACGCTGAACGCATTGTCGAGATCAACAAGAAGCTTGCAACGCTTCCCGGACCGTTGGTTCTGACGCAAGCCGCTTCCACGGAAGAACTGGCAAACAACCCGGATGCCTATTGTCTCAACTGGTTGCTGGAAGAAGTTTCGACTTCGATCAACACCACAGCGGCTGGTGGCAATGCCAGCTTGATGGCAATCGGCTGATCTCCTGACAGGCAATAACTAAAAGGCGGCTTTCGGCCGCCTTTTTCTTTTATCGATACAAGTTTGCATGGCTGTGCAAATGATAGTCAAAAACAGAATGATTGAATTATTTTTTGTAATTTCAGAATAAAATTTACAAAGGCATTGACAGGCTTTCATAAAAGGCAAACACTGTGCACACGCTTGCAAAAGCGTCGGCGTGGAGGCGCCGTATAAAGGGAGGAAAACAATGCGTTCGGCATTTCTGGTTGCGGCGCTGGCCGCAGGTGTATCTTCATTTGCTTTTTCTGCGCAGGCCGCAGGCAATCTCAATCTTATCTGTTCCGCGGACGTGGTCATCTGTGAGCAGATGAAGAACATGTTCGAGAAGGATACGGGCATCAAGGTCAACATGGTGCGGCTTTCCTCCGGTGAAACCTATGCCAAGGTGCGGGCCGAAGCGCGCAATCCGAAGACGGATATCTGGTGAGCTGGTACCGGTGACCCCCATTTGCAGGCTGCAGCCGAGGGGCTGACGCTCGAATACAAATCGCCGATGCTAGACCAGTTGAATGATTGGGCCAAGAAACAGGCCGAAAGCTCCGGCTTCCGCACGGTTGGCGTTTATGCCGGTGCGCTTGGTTGGGGTTACAACACCGATATTCTTGCCAAGAAGAACCTGAAAGAGCCGAAATGCTGGGCCGATCTGCTTGATGCGTCCTATAAGGGCGAAATCCAGATGGCCAATCCGAATTCTTCCGGTACCGCCTACACGGCACTGGCAACGCTTGTTCAGATCATGGGTGAAGACAAAGCCTATGATTATCTGAAGAAGCTCAACGAAAATGTATCGCAGTACACCAAGTCGGGCTCGGCTCCCGTCAAGTCGGCTGCGCGTGGTGAAACTGGCATCGGCATCGTCTTCATGCATGATGCAGTATCGATGACGGCAGAAGGTTTCCCGGTCAAGTCAGTCGCACCGTGTGAAGGCACAGGCTACGAAATCGGTTCCATGTCGATCATCAAGGGCGCCAAGAATCTCGAGAATGCGAAGAAGTGGTACGACTGGGCGCTGACCGCCGAAGTGCAGTCGCACATGAAAGATGCGAAATCCTTCCAGTTGCCTTCGAACAAATCAGCCGAGGTTCCAAAGGAATCCCCGCGCTTCGAGGACATCAAGCTCATTGATTATGACTTCAAGACCTATGGCGAACCCGCCAAGCGCAAGGAACTGCTCGAGCGCTGGGATAAGGAAATCGGTGCACACGCCAACTGATCTTTCATTGGCTTGAAATCCGGGTGCGCCGCTCTTGTTGTGCGACGCACCCGGATGACGGAACAAGGCAGCGGTTTTCCTGAAATATGCAGGAGCCGGCGCACCTGGAGCATTTCCAGTTTAAATTGAATCATTGGAAATGCTCCATCTCTTTGTTTCTACGCATTATCCTGCGCAAAACCGCTTCGCACTTTTGCTGGAAATGCTCTAGCCATTCCTTGGAAATCCCCGATCTGGAGGGACGCGGACATCCATGAAACAGCATAATCGCAGACTGGATATCGTTCTGGCACTTGCACTCGCGGCATTTGTCTTGTTGCCGTGGTATCGCATAGAAGACGGCTTTCTGAGCTTCGGCTGGCTCGCTGGAATGTTCGGTGATGGTGCAACGGCACCCGGCCTTTGGCAGGTAGCCTTATTCGGACGGCCTTGGCTTGGCGCTGTTGCTGTATTCATGCTGCTTTGTGCCGGTGCCCGCTTGCTATTGCCTGTTGAACGTCGGAGCGGTGTTCTGATATGGGCGAGCCTTCTTGGTGTACTTTTCCTGGCGCTGCAAGGCTTGGCCATCGGTTTTTCCGGCTGGAACTGGACCATCAGTGAAAATCTGTTCGGCGCACTTTCTGACGGCCAGCCGGCATTCGGCGCTGGAGCAATCCTAACAGGTCTCTGCTTTCTGCTGATTTTCTCGTT
Source organism: Brucella anthropi ATCC 49188 (assembly GCF_000017405.1). Lineage (NCBI taxonomy): Bacteria > Pseudomonadati > Pseudomonadota > Alphaproteobacteria > Hyphomicrobiales > Brucellaceae > Brucella > Brucella anthropi. The sequence goes on along the minus strand of NC_009668.1, from coordinate 1,248,343 downwards.
TGGTCTCGCAGAACGCGGCGTCATGAAGGGGGACGCTTTTGTCGTCTCTTCCATTACACTGCTGGTTGCATTGGTGGCTGTATTCGTCTTCTATCCTGTTATCAGCATGTTTGCCGGGTCGGTGCAGGATTTCGACGGTTCTTTCAAACCTGAGGGGTTTATCGGCAATATTCAGGATTCCTCGATCTGGAGTCTGGCCTGCGTTATCGGTGAGGGGCGGTGCGGCGTTGCATGGCGCACGTTATGGTTGGCTCTGATGACTGCGACTGGTTCTACAGTGCTGGGGCTTGCTTTTGCACTGGTTGCGACCCGCACAGGCTTCCCTTTCAAGAAAGGCTTACGGCTTCTCACCATATTACCGATCATCACGCCGCCCTTCGTTGTCGGTCTTGCATTGACGCTGCTTTTTGGCCGCGCAGGCGTAGTGACGGAACAGATTTCCAATATATTCGGCGTGGAACCAGGCCGGTGGCTTTATGGTCTCACTGGCATATGGATCGCACAGGTCCTGTCTTTCACCCCGATTTCCTTCCTCGTACTTATCGGTGTTGTCGAGGGTGTGTCACCGTCGATGGAAGAAGCATCTCAAACTCTGCGCGCTGATCGCTGGCGTACGTTTCGCAGGGTTTCTCTGCCACTGATGGCACCGGGGCTTGCCAATGCGTTTCTCATTGCTTTCATCGAAAGTATGGCGGATTTCGGCAATCCGATGGTGCTCGGAGGCAGCAATGGGGTGCTTTCGACCGAAATATTCTTTGCCGTGGTTGGTGCGCAGAACGATCCATCGCGCGCGGCAGTTCTCGCAATCGTGCTGCTCTGCTTTACATTGACTGCGTTTCTTATCCAGCGCGTCTGGCTCTCAGGCAAGAACTTCGCAACTGTGACCGGCAAAGGCGATTCCGGTATGCATGCCGGGCTGCCACGCGGCCTAAAGATCGGCGTTTATGCCCTTGTCATTCCTTGGATGATTTTCACTGTCGTTGTTTACGCGATGATCCTTATTGGCGGCTTCGTGCGTCAGTGGGGGCTCGACAATACATTGACAGTCGAGCACTACGCGCGGGCGTTTTCCGTCAATTGGGCAGAGAGTGGAATTGCGTGGACCGGTGTGGCATGGAATTCGTTCTGGACGACGATGGAAATCTCGCTGATTTCGGCTCCGCTGACTGCTGCTGTCGGGTTGCTAACGGCCTATCTGATCGTTCGCCAGCGTTTTGTTGGACGAAACGTCTTCGAATTCGCCTTGATGCTGAGCTTCGCAATTCCCGGCACCGTTATCGGTGTCAGCTACATCATGGCTTTCAATCTGCCACCGCTTGAAATGACTGGCACGGCGCTGATCCTGATTGCATGTTTCGTCTTCCGCAACATGCCAGTGGGTGTACGTGGCGGCATCGCAGCAATGAGCCAGCTCGACAAGAGCCTCGACGAAGCCTCGCTGACGTTGCGGGCAAACAGCTTCCGCACGATCCGCAAAGTCATTCTGCCACTGCTGCGTCCCGCAATCACAGCTGCATTGGTCTATTCCTTCGTGCGTGCCATCACGTCCATCAGCGCGGTTATTTTCCTCGTTTCGGCGCAATACAACATGGCGACATCCTACATTGTCGGTCTGGTCGAAAACGGTGAATTCGGCGTGGCTATTGCTTATTCATCGATGCTGATTGTCGTGATGATCGTGGTCATTACAGGCTTCCAGCTCCTCGTGGGTGAACGCAAACTCAGGCGCGAGAACCGCGTTGCGGCTGTCCCCCCCGTCAAAACCGTTCGTCAGGAGAAAACCGCATGACTGCGATCCGTCCCGGCTCCGTTACATTTGAAAATGTCACCAAGAAATTCGGTAATTTTACCGCCTTGCCCGATCTGTCCCTGACCGTCGAGCCGGGAACTCTGGTGACGCTCCTTGGACCATCCGGTTGCGGCAAGACGACGACATTGCGGCTGCTGGCTGGGCTTGAACATCCGACTTCGGGTCGCATTCTGATCGGTGGCAAGGACGTGACCAATCTGCCAGCCAATGAGCGGGATGTGTCCATGGTCTTCCAGTCCTATGCGCTCTTTCCGCATATGAACTCGCTCGACAACGTGGCCTACGGCTTGGAATCTTCAGGTTTGAAAAAAGCGGAAGCGCGCGAACGTGCGGAAGACGGGCTGAAGCTCGTCGGTCTTGCAGGAATGGGGCATCGCCTTCCGGCAGAACTGTCGGGTGGCCAGCAACAGCGCGTGGCCGTAGCGCGCGCGCTTGTGCTTGAACCGCAGGTTCTGCTTCTGGACGAGCCGCTTTCGAACCTCGACGCTCGCCTGCGCCGTCGGGTAAGGACCGAAATTCGTGAGTTGCAACAAAGGCTCGGGTTCACTGCCGTCTATGTCACGCATGATCAGGACGAGGCGCTTGCCGTTTCCGATACGATCATCGTCATGAAGGAGGGCAATATCGCACAGAAGGGAAGCCCTCGTGATCTCTATGAAACACCGGCCTCAGCCTTTATCGCAGATTTCATGGGAGAGGCGAATGTTGTGCCGTGTGAGGTGATGACGGCAGATGGGGGCGAAGCTGTCATTCGTGTGGGCAGCCTGACCCACCGGGTTACCGCGCGCAACGCTCGACCAGGTCCGGCGCAGCTTGCGATCCGGCCCAACGCAGTGACCTTGCAGCCAAAGACTGGCGGCGGATTTCCCGGACGTGTCACCCATTCGGCCTATCTTGGCGATCATATCGAGTATGAAATCGAAACCGAGCACGGCAAGCTTTTCATTGTCGATCCGGCGGTCGAGGAGGCTCTGCCGCCGCAAACCGATGTATCGATCGAGTTCAAAATGCGCGGACTTGCCATTATCAATCAATAGGCGCAAAAACGTCGCGCCTTTCTTTATCTCTCATCGGAAAATCATCATGACTTCCCATCCCCGACAGGAACTAGAAGCGCGGCTGGCGCTTGCCGAAAAGATCGCGCGCGAGGCGGGCGCCAAGGCCCTCGACTATTTCAAGCAGCGTGAAACACTGGTTATCGAAACCAAGCGCGATCCGCAGGATGTGGTGTCGATTGCCGACAGGGACGTTGAACAGCTTATCCGTGCCCGTGTGTCGGAAGCGTTTTCTCAGGATGGTTTTCTGGGAGAGGAATACGGGTTGAATGAAGGCACTTCGGGTTACACATGGGTTGTGGATCCTATTGATGGCACCAGTCCTTTCGTCAACGGTATGCCGAACTGGTGTGTTTCCATTGCCGTTCTGAAAGACGGCGAGCCCGTCATTGGCGTAATCCAGGCGCCGTGCTTCGACGAACTCTATGCTTCGGCAAAAGGCTTGGGTGCAACACTTGATGGAAAGAAGCTGGTCCTCGATCCGAGCCGCACGATCCGTAATTCGGTGACGGGTATCGGCGCCAACAACTACGTAACACCACAGGTTGTTGCAAAAATCGTAGAAGACCTGCTTGAGGCGGGCGGAACCTTTATCCGTAATGGTTCAGGCGCACTGATGATCGCTTATGTCGCGGCTGGCAGGCTGGTCGGATATTATGAGCCTTATATGCATGCTTGGGATTGCATGGCGGGCTTCTGTCTCGTGCGTGAGGCGGGAGGTTATGTGCATCCTTTTCCGGTAGACGGAGAACAGCTCACCAAAGGCAACAAGGTTTTCGTGGCTGCACCCGGTGCGGTGGAAGATCTGAGAAAAATCGCGCGTTTAAGCCCGAGATAAGCAAGGAGAGGACAGAAACAAAGAACGCCCAATTTCCTAAACTGTTTGTTTCGGTTTAGCCGAGAGGCCCTGATAACGTACTCGTGAATGTGTTTTATTTAACTAATGCAGGCCGCAATAATATGCTGGCATAGTGTTTCATTTGAAGGAAGGAAGCCTATGTCGGCAAACGGATGGACAGCTGCATATCAACCGATCATGCTCAGTATTTTACGTATCGTGGCAGCTCTTGTACTCTTCAGTTATGGTACGGAGAAGATACTTGGCTTTCCTTCAGGCCGTTCGCCAGCAATGTTCTCATTGTCGTGGACCGCGGGTGTCCTTGAGCTTGTTTTGGGCTTCACGCTGCTAATCGGTCTTTTCAGCCGGTTTTCTGCCTTCATTCTCTCGGGCTTGATGGCATGCGCCTATTTCATTGGTCATGCATCCCAAAGCTTTTTCCCAGGCCAGAATGGCGGTGTTGCTGCAATCCTGTTCTGCTTCATTTTTCTTTATCTGTTTATTGCCGGACCTGGCCCCCTGAGCATCGATGCATCGCGGGCGAACAATACGCTGCCAGCCAGCCGATAGGGACGAACGACAGCTTATTGAAAAGCCCCGGATCCGGGGCTTTTCTGTTTACGGATTGTCGCGTTTGAAAATCCAGTCATGGTCGGGATGGTTCTTGAAGCGCCATTTGCGCAAGGGACCGGCCATCACATTGAGATAATACATCTCGTAGCCATAGGGCGCGCCACATGGATGGTGGCCTTTTGGTACAAGCACGACGTCTCCGTCAGAGACCGCCATGGTTTCATCAAGGCTTCCGTCTTCGGTGAAAACACGCTGGAAGCCGAAGCCCTGCGCCGGGTTGAGACGGTGATAATAGGTCTCTTCCAGATAGGTCATATCCGGAAAATTGTCTTCGTCGTGTCTGTGGGGTGGATAGGACGACCAGTTTCCCTGCGGTGTGAATACCTCGGTAACAAGAAGGCTATCGGCAACATCGCGGCTTTCCATTGCGATATTATGGATGAAGCGGGTATTGGCACCTTTTCCGCGTTGTTCAAGTGTCACGCTTTCCGGCCCAAGCTTCTGTGCCTTGCGGCCTGGCTTGCCCGGTGCGGTGCAAACAGCCAGAACACAATCTGTCGTGGCGGTTGCATGCCAGTCGCTTTCAGCAGGCACATAGAGGCAGTGTGGCGGCAGTTTCTCGAACACGTTTATGCGCTCGCCCATCTCGCCGAAATCCTCGCCAGAAGCGGAAATCTTTGCCTTGCCTTCCACAAGAACAAGGATCACCTCCGTCGACCCAGTCTTTTCGGAGACACTCTCGCCGGATTTGAGACGATAGAGCCCGAACCCGACATAACCCCATTTGGCGCTTTCCGGAGTGATGTCGTGGACCTTGCCATGCGTGCCGTTGGGCTTGCGCAACAAATTGGCCATGTCTCAGTCTCCTTTGTCGAGTCCTGCTTCGCGTGCGAATGATTTCAGCGATTTTAGCCCAAGTGACTGATACTGATACGGATTACGAATATCGGGGTCCTGTTCTGCTTCGATCACCAGCCAGCCTTGATAGGTTTTATCAGCAGCAACTTTCAGTACAGGTATGAAGTCGACGCCGCCATCCGCATCGCCCGGAACAGTGAAGACGCCGCGACGGACCCCCTCCAGAAACGACAGGCTCTGGTCGCGTACTTCAGTGGCCATCGCCGGGCGAACGTTCTTGGCGTGGATATGTCCGACGCGGTCCATATGCTTTTTCGCAACCCGCTCCGGGTCGCCACCACCGAACAGGCAGTGACCTGTATCGAGAAGAAGTTTCGCGTACGGTCCTGTATGCTGCATCAGAAGATCTATCTCGTCCTCGCTCTGCACTACCGTTCCCATGTGATGATGGTAGACAAGCGCGATACCTTGGGCGGCGGCATGTTCTGCCAGTGCTTCGACGCCCGCGCCGAATTCTTCCCAGCGCGCTTCTTCCAGCACTGGACGCTCAGACAGCGGCTTGTCGTTATCGCCGTGAATGGCATTCGACGTTTCGCAAACAATGATGACCTTCGAGCCCATCGCCTTCAGGAGGTCGAGCGCGGGCTGCATTGCCTTCTTTTCTTCTTCGACCGAATTCACCAGCAGATTGAGCGAATGCCAGCCCGATACATAGCGAAGCTTGCGAGGTTCAAGTACGGCTTTGAGTGCAGCCGGTTCCTGCGGAAATTTGTGACCTTTCTCGATTCCGTCGAAGCCGATCTCGGCGGTTTCATCGAGACATTGATCCAGAGTGATATGCGCACCGAGGTTGCGATCATCGTCGTTCGACCAGGCGATAGGATTGGTGCCATAGAGGATCATCGGTCAGTTTCTTTCTTTGAGCTTGGCTTCATAATCTTTACGCGCAGCACGTACCTGTTCGCGCTCCGAGACTTCCGGCACCGCGACATCCCACCACCAACCGCCAGTTTCAGGGGTCGGGTAAGGATCGGTATCGATAATGACGACAGTGGTTCGCGGGCTGTTGCGGGTTTCCGCCAAAGCCTCTTCCAGCTCGCGGATCGACCCTGCTTTCTTCGTATCGGCACCCATAGCTCCGGCATGGGCGGCGAAATCGATGTGCGACGGGTTCACGTGGCTCGAATGGTCGAGCAGGTTGTTGAACTCAGCGCCACCAGTCGCCATCTGCAGCCGGTTGATGCAACCGAAACCGCGATTGTCGGTAATAACGACCGTAATCTTCTGCCCCATCATGACGGCAGTGGCGAGTTCGGAATTGGCCATCATGTAAGAGCCGTCGCCGACCATCACGATGACGTCTCGATCCGGTTCGGCCATCTTGATACCAAGGCCGCCAGCTATCTCATAACCCATACAGGAGAAGCCATACTCCATATGGTAGGACATGGGGCGACCGGCTTTCCAGAGTTGGTGCAGTTCGCCCGGCATGGTGCCTGCCGCGCACATGACGACCGTGTTCTCTTGTGCCTGACGCTGTACCGCGCCGATCACCTGCATATCGGTTGGCAAAGCGTTGCCGTCACTGGGGGCAGCGGTAAACCCGTCTGCCGCCGCAAACCATTTTTCTTTCAACGCTGTGTCCGCAGGTTGGCGCTTATAGCTGCCAACCGCTTTCGAGAGCGCTTCAAGGCCAATCTTTGCATCGGCAACCAATGGAAGCGAACCGTGCTTGGAGCTGTCATAGGGTTGGACGTTTAGCGAGAGAAGCTTGCGCCCGGGATGTTTGAACAGCGCCCATGATCCGGTCGTGAAGTCCTGAAAGCGTGTGCCGACGCCGATCACAAGATCGGCTTCCGCCGCGATAGCATTGGCGCTGTCTGCCCCAGTCACGCCAACCGGACCAAAATTGAGCGGGTGATCCCACGGTAGCGCCGATTTGCCAGCCTGTGTCTCGATGACTGGAATGCCATGTGCTTCGGCAAAATTGTGTAACGCTTCGTGAGCGCCGGAGTAGTGCACTCCGCCGCCTGCAACGATAACGGGGCTAAGCGCTGCCTTGATTGCTGCCGCTGCGGCATTCAGTTCATTCTCATCGGGCGGTGGACGGCGCCAGTGCCAGACTTTCTGTTCAAAGAACTCTTCCGGCCAGTCATATGCTTCCGTTTGCACATCCTGACAGAAAGCAAGCGTAACCGGCCCACAATCAGCAGGATCGGTCATGGTGCGGAAGGCGCGGGGCAGGGCAGTGAGAAGCTGTTCAGGCCGGGTGATCCTGTCGAAATAGCGGCTAACCGGACGAAAACAGTCATTCACGGTCATAGTGCCGTCATTGAAGTCTTCGATCTGCTGCAGCACGGGATCAGGTCCACGATTGGCAAAGACGTCGCCGGGAATGAGGAGAACTGGTAGGCGGTTCACATGGGCAAGAGCTGCTGCAGTGACCATATTTGTTGCGCCGGGGCCGATGGAGGAGGTGACGGCGCAAGCACGCTTGCGGCCAAGCTGCTTGGTATAGGCAATGGCTGCATGGGCCATGGTCTGTTCATTATGGCCGCGCCATGTTGGCAGTTCGTCGCGAATGCCATGGAGGGCCTCGCCAAGTCCGGCCACGTTTCCGTGGCCGAAAATAGCCCAAACACCTGCGATAAAGGTCTCACCATCCGGCGTCATCTGATTGGCGAGGTAGCGCACCAATGCCTGTGCGGCGGTTAATCGAACGGTCTTCATAGCTCCTCCAGTTTCCTCCCGGCAGAACGAATTCAATATGTACGCACGCTGTCCCAGACGTTGCAAAGGCCACGATAGCGCATCACCATGTCGGCGATTGCTTCTTCGTCGCTGATCGAACCGTTCAGCCATTTGCGTGCCGCGTCACCAAAAATCGTACGTCCCACAGCAAAGCCCTTGACGAGATCGAATTCGGCAGCAATTGCAAGACTGGCTTCCAGTTCTTCGGCAGGCGCGTCCAGCCCCAGAACAACGATGCCACGTGTGTGTGCATCATTGCGTATGATCGCGTCACAGGCATTGGCCCAGGCCGCTCTGGTCTTCATGGGTTCTAGCTTCCACCAGTCGGGATAGATGCCGATTTCATAAAACCGCTCGATCACACGCGCAGTTGTGTCGTCATCGACGGGACCTGCTTTGGATGGGATGACTTCCAGCAGGAATTCCAGTCGGTTGCGCCGTGCGGCTGCGAAAAGACGTGAAACAGTTTCTTCCTGTTCTGCCTTGAATTCAGTTGTGTCATCCGGATGGTAGAAGCATAGCAACTTCACTACATTCTCGACAGGCCACTCGACCAGTCCACCGCAGTCTGGTCCGAGTTCCGGTTCCAGCTTGAGCGGACGCGAACCGGGCCATTCGGTCGGACGTCCGATCCACAAGCCCGAACCGGCGGCCCGGTAAAGAGCATCGCGGCCCAGTCGACCATCACACAATATGCCGTAACCCTCATCCCCGTTTGCCACCTGCAAGGCCGCATTCAGGCAAAGCTGTTTGAACTCGCCAATCTTTTCCGTTGAAACGCTCGCCTCGGCGGCCATTTCTTCCAGTTGAATACGGTGATCAAAGGCAAAAACGCGCATATTTGGCCAGTGGCCGTTGCGATTGGTGGACCAATGAATCTGCTCCAGCGCGGCATCCTTGCGCAAAGCCTTGTTGCGAATGCCGGTACGGAAAAAATACTGAAGCTCTTCCCAGCTCGGATAAGCTGGCGTGCATCCATGTCGCGAGACTGCAAAGGCCCCACAGGCATTGGCTAATTTGAGGCTGGTAGGCCAGTCTTCGCCCTTCAACCAACCGCGCAAAAGCCCGGACATGAACCCGTCGCCCGCACCAAGCACGTTGAATACGTCAATTGGAAACCCTTCGCCGCTCTGTCCCTCGTCGAGGCTGTTAGGGATTGGGCCTTCGAAAACCACGGCTCCCATGGGGCCGCGTTTGCAAACCAGTGCAGCGTCCGTTACTGCGCGCACGGCTTTCAGCGCTTGAAGCGTGTCTGTCGAGCCGCCAGCAATATGAAACTCTTCTTCCGTGCCGACGATCAGGTCGAACAGATGCAGGGTCGATTGCAGTTTGGTCGTAACAGCTGCGGATTCGATAAAACGGTTCTCGCCGTCGCCATGACCGGAAAGCCCCCAGAGATTGGGGCGATAGTCTATGTCGAGTGCCGTCCGGCTGCCATTGTCGCGAGCAAGACGGAGTGCTTTCAGAACAGCCGCTTCTGTCTTCGGATGTGATAGATGTGTGCCTGTAACCAGAATACAGCCAGCTTCGGCGATGAAGACCGGATCGATGTCGTCCTCGCACAATGCCATGTCGGCACAATTCTCGCGATAGAATATCAGTGGAAAATGCTGCTGATCGCGAATGCCGAGAATAACGAGCGCGGTCAGGCGTTCGGGATCGGTGACGATACCGCGTGTGTCCACGCCTTCGCGTTCCAGCTCGCGTAACAGAAAACGGCCCATATGCTCGTCACCAACACGGGTGATAAGTGCGGATTTAAGGCCCAGCCGTGCAGTCCCGGTTGCGATATTGGTAGGAGAGCCACCTACATATTTGTTGAAGGAGGCCATGTCTTCCAGAAGGCCGCCAACCTGTGCGCCATACAGGTCAACCGAAGATCGGCCAATCGTTATCAAGTCGAGCCGCTTCACTACAATCCTCCCTCGCTATTTTCTTATTGCTGCAAGGCTGTGCAGAATTCATGCACACATAGCAGTTATTCCATTTTTGATTAAAATGGATTTATTATTCCATTTCAACTAAAAAATGGAATATGCACGGGAAGGATCAGTCGCTTTGACGTGCGGTGCCTACGGCTACAGCGAGCGCTATAGCAAGACAAAGCGTTGCGGAGAGTGAGCGGAAGGCGCCGAAATCCACCTCTGAAACGAGCAATGTCTGTTTGGCGGATTTACTCATCGGGCTGACAAACGTGTCAGTGATGCCGACGACGTCGATACCACGCGCAGCGACAGTTTCGGCCATTGCGACCGTTTCCGGTGAATAGGGGGAGAAGGTAATCGCCAGAAGCACATCACCTTCGCGAATAGCATGCAGGTTCTCCAGTTTGCCGACAGCGCTGTGCAGCATGGCAGGCACTTGCATCTTCTCCAGCGCGTAAGCCAGGTAGCTCGCGACGGGAAAAGCACGGCGGATGCCGACAATGTGGATTGTCTGCGCGCTGGCTAAAAGCTGAACGGCCTTTTCGAGTGCATCTGGATCAATGGTTTTGAGTAGCCCTTCAAGAGACGTGCGCCCTGCTTCGGCAAACTCGGCAAGAAGGGCAGGGGCGCTGCCGGTCGCCGTTTCTCGCAAATGTTGCAATCTGGTTGAATAGTCAGGCCAGCCGCCCGCATAGGAATCCCGGAACAGCTTCTGCATCTCCGAAAAGCCGGAGAAACCCATGATCTGGCAGAAACGCATGAAGGCTGAGCTCTGCACACCCGCACCTTCGGCCATCTCGGCGACGGTCGACACAGCGATACGGTCCTGGTTGGCGGCAACGAAATCGGCGCACTGTTTCAGCCTCTTCGGCAAACGGTCGGAAACCTCCAGCAGCTTCGCCTCGAATTCCTTGATATTCGTCGGAACGTTGATTGATGACGGGGCGGGGGAATCCATCAGTGGCCTTTCGATATGGTCTCTTGACAATCTTTATGTCACATTCTAGCAAAATAGAATAAATATTCTATAGTATATCTTCGTTTGACTGAAGATGGCCGTTTCCTGGGAGGATGAGGCAATGGTGACACGTCTGGCACTGCTCGGCGCGGGCCGTATCGGCAAGGTTCACGCAGGCGCAATCGCTGCGGACAAGCGGGCCCGATTGGTCGCGGTCGCAGACGCAAATGAGGCGGCGGCGCGAGCAATTGCTGATTCTGCCAGTGCGGAAGTCCGCAGTATCGACGCTATTGAGCAATCAGACGATGTGGACGCAGTGCTGATATGCACGCCGACCAATACCCACGCCGATCTTATTGAACGGTTTTCTCGCGTCGGCAAGGCTGTTTTTTGTGAGAAGCCGATTGATCTTGACATAGCGCGCGTTAGAGCCTGCCTCAATGTCATTCGAGAAACTGGCGCGAAAGTGATGCTGGGTTTCAATCGCCGTTTCGATCCCCATTTTGCAGCAGTGCACAAAGCCATCAAAGATGGGCGCATCGGCAATGTTGAAATGGTGACGATCACCAGCCGTGATCCGGGTGCACCGCCGGCAGAATATATCAAGGTATCCGGCGGTATTTTCCGCGACATGACGATCCATGATTTCGACATGGCGCGTTTTCTCCTCGGTGAGGAAATCGAGAACGTATCGGCCTCGGCTTCGGTGCTGGTCGATCCGAAAATTGGAGAACTTGGCGATTATGATAGTGCAAGCGTCATTTTGACGACTGCTTCCGGCCGCCAGTGCGTTATTTCCAATTCGCGCCGCGCTTCCTATGGCTACGATCAGCGCATTGAAGTCCATGGATCGCTCGGTGCTGTTTCGGCGGAAAACCAGCGTCCGATCTCGATAGAAATCGCTTCTAAAGACGGTTATAACCGTCCACCATTGCATGATTTCTTCATGACCCGCTACACGGCTGCTTATGCAGCGGAAATCGCCTCGTTTATTGATGCGCTGGACACCGGTAAGGCGCCGCATCCTTCAGCCGAAGATGGATTGCAAGCTTTGGCTCTGGCTGAGGCGGCACTTCGTTCGGTCAGGGAAGACCGCACTGTCAAAGTTGCGGAAGTTCTCGGATAAGGCGGTAATTTTGTTTGCCTTTTCTCGCAATCGGCTGCGATATGCGGGGCATGGCCTACAAGATCGATGATTTGCCGTTCGGAGAATTTTTCGTACCCGTGAGCAAAGCTACGGCAGCTCTGGTGCGGCTCGACGAACGACTTTTGCGCTCGCCCATTCGCGAAGGGATGCTCGAGCGAATGCATATGCACGATGCCGTCGCTTCGATGTGGCTTGAAGGCGAACTGGTACATATGGAAGACTTGGTCTTGCATGATGCCTTGATGGACAGCCGGATGCCTAGTCACGCCCTGACCATCGCACATGCGGTTTTGCGCATGCGTCGGCAGATTGCTGGAAGACCTGCAGATTGGGCTCTTGACCCTGCTGGTGTTCAGCAATTGCTTGGCCGCACGGTTGATACCGTGCCCTCTGGAATTGAGCCATCCGGGGCAATGGACGACGATGATGTTGATCCGCTGCTTGATGACATCGACAATTTGCTTGCGCGAACTGATGCTCTTTTGAAGGGAACTGTCTCAAACAGGTCGAAGCCGGAAGTCGTCGCGCGCGATACGTTACTCTACGACGACGACTGGGATGAGGATGCGCGTTTGCAGGAATGGCGAGGCTGTCTTGCAGCGACAAGGCATTTGCCGCCCCTTATGCGCGCCGCATTGATCCACGACGCGTGGTTTTCTCTGGAAGTTGTGCAGCGATCGTCATGGATTGGTCGGTTGCTGACTGCCGCCTTCTTGCGTCAGAGTGGCCTTGCAATCGGTCATTTGCCAGCAATCAGTCTTGGTCTCCGCGCGAAACGACCGGATGAACGACGCTCACCTAACCGTCTTGTCCGTCTCAGGGCGTTTTTTGAAAGTATCGAAGATGCAGCCGATACGACCATGAAGGAGCATGACCGGCTGCTGCTGGCGCGCGAACAGATGCAGCGTAAGCTCAAGGGGCGCAGGTCCAATTCGCGATTGCCGCAACTGATGGATATGGTTCTGCGCAGTCCCGTTATTTCCAGCCAGATGGTGGAGAAGGAACTGCAGGTTACGCAGCAAGGGGCTTTGAAGCTGATCTCGGAACTCAATCTGAGAGAAGTTACCGGGCGCGGACGGTTTCGCGCCTGGGGAATTCTCTAGGCCGGCTTCATGCACTTGCCGCGAAGATGGTCAGCAAAGAGCTGAAACTCGTTGCGGCGGGCGGCGTTGGAGCGCCAGACGAGAACCAGTGACCGATAATTGTTCTTGCCCTCATAAGGAACGATGCTCAGCTCCGTTCCGCGCGTGGCTCCGGCTTTGACCGCCACTTCAGGCAGCAGCGTAACACCCATCCCGAAATCGACAAGTTGCACCAACGTCATGATGGATGTGGCATGAACGTCACCGCTTGCTTGGGCCGGTGTGGACCCTATGGCGGCCATGACGTGTTCCCGAAGGCAATGCCCGGTTTCCAGCAGCAGAAACGGCTGGCCTTGCAGGTCGTCTGCATCGATCTGATCGCGATTGGCCAGCGCATGATCGCGCCGTACTGCCAGATAGAAGATGTCCCGACCAAGCTCTGCTATCTCAAATTCATCGAGGTCGTAGGGATGGGCGACCAGTGCTACATCGAGCGAACCTGAACGCAAGCTGTCGAGCAGCGACCGAGTGAGACCTTCACGAATGGTCAATTGCAATTCGGGAAAGGCTTTAGCGGTCGCAGGCAGGACTTTAGGCAGCAGAAAAGGCGCTATCGACGGAATGACGCCCATTCGCAGTCTGGTCGTCAGCGGTCGTTCAGCTTGTCGCGCGTGTTCGGGCAATTCTTCAATGAGGGCTATAATCGTACGAGCGCGTGCCAGAAAATCTTCACCGGCAGGCAAAAGCTGCATTCGTCTGCCAGAACGATCAATCAACGTTACGCCAAGTTCTGTTTCAAGCGCCTGAATAGCTGCACTTAATGTCGATTGGGTAATGCCCACGACCTCAGCTGCACGCGAAAAGGACCCCGCTTTGACAAGGGCCATAAAGTAATGGAGCTGGCGGACGCTGATATTGAGCATTGCTTCTTTCGACTTTGCTCCATCGTTAAAATCGATGGATTTGATCGTTATAATCGCTTTGACCGATTTAACAAGAATCCCTATATATGACTCGTAGTCGGAAAATTCTGTAAGTTCAGAAATTTCCGCATAACAATTGAATTTACAGGCAGGTATAAAATGCTCGGTATCGGCGATAAGCTTCCCTCCTTCAAGGTCACCGGCGTAAAGCCCGGTTTCAACCATCACGAAGAAAACGGCGTTTCGGCATTTGAAGAAATCACCGAAGCAAGCTTTGCGGACAAGTGGAAGGTTATCTTCTTCTACCCGAAGGATTTCACCTTTGTTTGCCCGACCGAGATTGCCGAATTTGCGCGTCTTGCATCGGATTTCGAAGACCGTGACGCAGTCGTCCTGGGCGGTTCGACCGACAATGAGTTCGTGAAGCTCGCATGGCGTCGCGATCACAAGGATCTCGACAAGCTGCCGATCTGGTCGTTTGCCGACACCAATGGTTCGCTGGTCGATGGCCTCGGCGTTCGTTCGCCAGATGGTGTTGCGTACCGCTACACCTTCGTTGTCGATCCGGACAACACGATCCAGCACGTTTACGCAACCAATCTCAACGTTGGTCGCGCTCCCAAGGATACGTTGCGCGTTCTCGATGCGCTGCAGACCGATGAGCTCTGCCCATGCAACCGTGAAGTCGGTGGCGAGACGCTCAAGGCTGCCTGATAGGCCCTGATTGGTTTGCAGAAAGGCGGGTCAAGGCCCGCCTTTCTTTTATCTAGAGCGGTTCCGGTTAAAACGGAATCGTTGGAACCGCTCTATCTCTTTGTTTTCGGCATGTCTTTACCCCAAAACCGGTTCCCACTTTCGGGAGACATGCTCTAGTATCCAAATGACAGATAAAGAGGGTTCCATGTCCATTGATGATCTGAAGTCAAAGATCCCGGATTTCGCCAAGGACGTTCGTCTTAATCTTTCGTCGATGGCAAGCGACGAAACTCTGACACCGCAACAGAAATACGGCCTGTTCGTCGCCTGCGGCATTGCTTCTCGTAATGCCGACGTGCGCAAGGCGCTTGTTGCCGAAGCCGCTGCCAAGGTCGATGCCTCCGTCATTCAGGCGGCAAAATCTGCTGCGTCGATCATGGGCATGAACAATGTCTATTACCGCTTTGTGCATCTTGCGACCAACAAGGACTACCGCACCATGCCAGCGAAGCTGCGCATGAATGTGATCGGTAATCCGGGTGTCGATAAGATTGACTTCGAACTCTGGTCGCTGGCCGTATCTGCTATCAATGGCTGCGGCATGTGCATCGATGCGCATGAGGATGTTTTGCGCAAAGCCAATGTGACGTCGGAAACGATCCAGACCGCCGTGCGTTTTGCGTCGATTATCCAGTCAGTGGCTATTGCGCTGGAAGCTGCTGACACAGAATAAAAGCTGCAAGCTCCCTAAAAAGAAAAGCCCACGTGGATCGCTCCATGTGGGCTTTTTCGTTTCGGAAGTTCGTTCTTCGCCACGCTTGAACGAGATAAAGGCAAAACCGATCAGCGAGATCACAGCTGCGGCAGACATGTAATAGCCGACATAGTCGAAGCTATAATGTGTTGCGAGCCAGGTTGCGATGTAAGGCGCTACTGAAGCACCCAGAATGCCTGCCAGATTAAAAGTCAGCGAAGCACCGGTGTAACGAACCGAGGTTGGGAATGGCTCGGCCAGAGCAGCGCCAATCGGACCGTAGGTCAGACCCATCAGGCCGAAGCCGATGACGAGGAATGCGAGTACGCCGGCCGTACCAGCCACGAACAAAGGCGCCATGATGAAGCCGTAGAGGCCGATCAGAACGGTGACGATGATCATGACCGGACGCATGCCGAAGCGGTCTGACAGCAGGGCCGCTACCGGGATCATGAGGCCGAAGAAGATTACGCCAATCATCTGAAGAATAAGAAATTCTTCGCGGCTGTAACCAAGGGCGCGCGTGCCCCAACCCAATGAGAAGACTGTCATCAGATAGAACAGGACGAAGGTTGCAACCGCACCGATCGTGCCGAGGAACAGGCTCATCTTGTGCTTTTTGAATAGAGTTGCGACCGGTACTTCGACGCGTTCAGCTTTGTCGATTGCTTTCTGGAATTCTGGCGTTTCAGCGATTTTCAGTCGGATGAACAAGCCTACACCAACCAGAAGTGCACTGGCGATGAACGGAATGCGCCAGCCGAAAGCGAAAAACTGTTCTTCAGTGAGAGCTTCTGCCAGAACGAGGAAGATGCCCGTTGCCAGAATGAAGCCAACTGGCGCGCCAAGCTGCGGGAACATGCCGTACCAGGTACGCTTGCCTTCGGGTGCGTTTTCAGTTGCGAGCAGCACTGCACCACCCCATTCACCGCCAAGACCAAGCCCCTGGCCCAGACGGCAGAGAGCGAGCAAAAGGGCGGCCCAGACGCCAATCGAATCATAGGTTGGCAGGAAGCCGATGGCGACGGTGGAAATGCCCATGGTCATGAGCGCTGCAACGAGCGTCGCTTTGCGTCCAACCTTATCGCCAAAGTGACCAAACAGAGCACCACCGATAGGGCGGGCGAAGAAGGCAATCGCAAAGGTTGCCAGAGACTGGAGAAGCGCGGAATTGCCGTCGCTCGCAGGGAAGAACAGATGCGGGAATACGATCACCGCAGCGGTGGCATAAATATAGAAGTCAAAGAATTCGATCGTGGTGCCGATCATGCTCGCGGCCAGAACTCGGCGCGCGGAATTTTTCTGCGGGGCAACCGCTACAGCGACAGTCATTGTTTCAGATCCAATATTTACGGGCCGTCTAAATTTGGGGGAGGAGCCCGAGATACGGCTTCTTTAAAACCGCGGGGTATGGAATCGCAAGCAAAAAACGGCTTTTGAGCAACTTTATGATTTCGAATAGGCGATTTTGGAAAGAAAAGCGAAAGTGGGTAAAATTCCCGTCAGTGCTCCGTCAGGTCTTTTAATTGCCGTAACGGACGACTAGATTTCCAATGTCGTCCGTTTGGAAGCAAAGATGTATCGAGCACAGTACGATATCGGTTTCAGGAATACAGCACGAGGCCATGCGGTCTTGTGTTCGCCCTCCCGCGTGCTCGTGACAATGCTTTCGTTCGTGTTTCTTCTCTCAGTGCAACTCTGTTACGCAATGGCGCATGACATGCCATCTGTGCAGACAGTTTCTGATTGCAGTTTGAGCCTGCCGCATCACATGGACGATTCGTCGATGCCGTCGAGCATGGATAAATCTGCCCCAGTGGATCACGGCGCCAAAGCACCCAATGCTTGTGTCATGATGATTTGTGGCTGCGTCGTTCAGCTTGGCACGAATTTGCGTGCCTTTACTCCTGTTCTGGATTTTGGTTTGCCGCCGCTTGTCGCGGCACTTAGCGGCAAAATGCCGAATAGAGATTTGCGGCCTCCCATACTGCTTCCGGCTTGATCTGAAAATCGCCGCCAAACCTTTGGCGGCCATGAGATTATTGTCTGGAGAATAACCATGACTGGAATTACACGTCGTCGCCTGCTGTCTCTTGGGGCAGGGGCCGCTTTTCTAACCGCTATTCGCCCTTTTGACAGTATTGCCCAGGACGCGCACATGGGCCACGGCGCTGCTTCCTCAGCGACCGCCACGGCTGGACGGCCTTTGCCTTTACCGCCGTTGATCGAACCGGACGCATCGGGCGTTGTTAAACTGAAAGTGCAGACAGGTCGGCACAGCTTTGAAGAAGGAAGCGAAGCGGCATCTGCTGGCATCAATGGTGCCTATCTCGGCCCCCTCGTCCGTCTGAAGAACGGCGAAACGGTCACTCTTTCCGTTGAAAATGGCATGGATGAAGAGACTACACTTCATTGGCATGGGCTTTTCGTTCCGTCCGTACTCGACGGCGGGCCACATAATCTGATTGAGGCGGGTGCAGAATGGAAGCCGAAAGTTACGGTTAACCAGCCAGCCTCGTTCAACTGGTTCCATCCGCATTTGCACGGCAACACCGCCCGCCAGGCGCATATGGGTATTGCCGGTTTGATGGTGGTTACTGACGGCAAGGATGCTGAGCGCGGACTACCAGAAGATTACGGAGTGGACGATATTCCGCTGGTGCTTCAGGATCGCCGGGTGATTGAAGGTGATAAGGTCTATCAACCGGATATCATGGACTTGATGCATGGTTTCCGAGGTGACAAGCTTATCGTGAATGGTGTCGTTTCACCGGAAGCACGTGTTCCCGTCTCCATTGTCCGCCTGCGTATCCTGAACGGCGCCAATGCGCGAAATTTTCATGTTCGTCTGAGCGACAATCGGCCTTTGCTTGTCATAGCATCTGATGGCGGCTTCATTGGAAAGCCAGAAGCGGTCGAAAGGCTGACCATCAGCCCCGGCGAGCGCTACGAGGTTCTGGTTGATTTCTCCAAGGGTGAAGCCGCTGATTTGTTGACCTATGGGGATGACAGCGGCGGTGACGATCTGCACTTGATGCGGTTTGTCGTGGACAGCACCTTGCGAGGGAAAATCACGGCAGTTCCAGATCGTCTTGATGGTCCTGATGCAGCCGATGAAAAACTATCCGTAAAACGTCGTTCATTTTTCTTCGATGAGCGCATGGCGGAAAATATGAAACTGATGATGGCAAAGCCGCCAGTTGATCCTCATGCCGGGCATAATATGGGCAATATGGATATGAGCTCGATGTCCGGCGCCATGGATCATGATATGCACGGTGCCAGAACTTCTGCCGATGCGGGGCCTGCGCTTGAAGCTCTGACTTCGGGTGTGGAAATGGCAATCGCGGGTAAACCGTTCGACATGGATCGTATTGATGTCGAGGCTAAACTTGGCTCCTGGGAGATTTGGGATCTCACAACCAAGGAGATGCCGCACCCATTCCATATCCATGGAGCCTCATTCCGCATTCTTTCCCTGAATGGCAAGGCTCCGCCAGCGCACCAGTCGGGATGGAAGGATACTGCTTTGATCAATGGCAAGGCCGAAATACTTGTCCATTTTGACCGTGAGGGAGCAAAGAGCCACCCGTTCATGTTCCATTGCCATGTGCTGGAACATGAAGATGTGGGCATGATGGCTCAGTTCGTAACGGTATAATCCGGCTGGACCGCGTGTCAGGCGTTTGTCACGCGGTCCTCACACGGAAGATTTATTTTCGAACAATTTCTGACGGTGTGCGTTGTCCTCTCATCACGAATTATCGCGATCAGGAGGAAATGATGCAGCCGTTATTGATTGCTTCAGCAATGATGCTTCTGACAGTTCCAGCCGCTGCGGCGGATGTGAGTGTCAAACTCTACGAAGCTCTGCCGACGGGACAGGGGAAGGAAATCGGCACCGTCACGATCTCGCAGACTGCGGACGGATTACAATTCAAACCCGATTTGCGTGGCCTTCCCGCGGGTGAACACGGTTTTCATGTCCATGAGAAAGGAAGCTGCGCACCCGGCGAACAAGATGGAAAAACTGTTCCGGCGCAAGCCGCCGGTGGGCATTACGACCCCTCACATTCCAAGCATCACATGGGGCCGGAAGGCGAAGGACATCTTGGTGATTTGCCTTTGCTCAAAACAGATGCCGAGGGCAACATAACGCAAAGCGTTATAGCACCGCGTCTCAAGTCACTGGATGAAATCAAAGGCAGAGCTTTGATGGTTCATGTTGGTGGCGACAATTATTCCGACGAGCCCAAGCCACTTGGCGGCGGCGGAGCACGGTTTGCCTGCGGTGTGATCGAATAGTCTGGAGCACAGATCTATCCCCAGTTCTCGATGCGGATTTTGGAACCATCTGAAAAGCGCGATATATGAAACGCTGAAGGATCGACAACCGGCGTTTCTCCCGTGACCATATCGGCCACAAGCTTACCTGCGCCTGGGCCGATACCGAAGCCATGCCCTGAAAAGCCTGTTGCTACGATCGCCCCTTCCACGCCTGGAAGTGGTGAAATGACCGGAATGACGTCCGGCATTGTGTCAATGAGGCCTGCCCATTCCTGTGCTATTGTGGCCGATGCGAAAGAAGGAATTGCCTGCTTCAGTTTTGCAAGGACCTGAGTATTCGCTGCCTTGTGTGGAGCGGGGTCGAGCGTGCGGATTTTCTCGAAGATGGAGACCTGATCGGCGGGACGAAGCTTCCACTGGAATGCTTCCTCGAAGAAACGTTCGCCAAACCGGAATCGCAACGACCGCCACTCGGTCGAAAGCGACGGTATAAAATCGCGGAAGAACCGAAAGCTGTCGGGCACGATATCGGCGATGGAGCCTCCAAGGCTTGCGACCGTATAACCTCCGTCCAGCCTTCTGCGCAGTGCAAAATCTGAAAATGCAATCGCAGGCTCCACACCGGCATCAATAGGCGCTGTACGGAATACGGATGAACGAACTTTCAATTGCGGCAGATGGGCATCAAAAGCGGAAACGATAAGTCTGGACCAGGCCCCGCCCGCGATGACCACTGCTTCACAGCGCAGGCGGCCGTTTTCGGTGAGGACAGCCGTCACCCGACCATTGGTCGTCTCGATACCGCGCACCGCACAATTTTGCAGGATGACAGCACCATTCTCTTGTGCTTTTGCTGCAAATGCCGGAACGGCCTTTTGCGGTTCCGCGCGACCGTCGAGTGGCGTAATCATGCCGCCTGCGAGATGTCGATTGACGCCCGGTGCAAGTGCTGCAGCTTGCTCAGTATTGAGAAGTTGTGTTTCGATACCGTGTTCGCTGGCGATTTTTATCCATTCACCATAAAGAGCCATTTGCTCTTCTTTTTCAGCTGTATAGGCAATCCCGGTAACGCGAAAGCCCGTTTCACGACCTGTGCGTTCGTTCATGCCATCCCATAGCCGCATGCTCTCGACGATGAGCGGCATTTCGCGGCTGTCACGGCCTGTGCGGCGGCACCAGCCCCAGTTACGGCTGGACTGTTCGCCAGCAATCTCTCCCTTTTCAAGAAGAGCGACGGGAATACCGCGTTCGGCCAGGAAGAGGGCTGTAGAAACACCAATAATGCCGCCGCCAATGATGGCGATTTTGGTTTCCTGCGGCAAGCTTTCGGCTGTCGCCACCTTATCCGTGACCGGCCCCATTTCGGTATTCTCCTGCAATGCGATTGGGTGATTTGGGTATGTGGAAGCATGGTGAGCATGGCCCGCTTTTTGTTCGCGATCAACCAGATAACCCATTCGAAAAATACTCAATTACGATATTCCTGAGATATTCTATCCTGTTTTGGTAGCTTTCTGGAGAATGTGTCTCTATATCCGCCTGAACTGCAATCTGGACACGCGATCTTGCTTATGGACGCACGCAACCCGCATGATGAACGACAGGTCTCCGGTCATTCCGGTCCGGCGCTGACGCTATCCGGTGTCGGTCGCCAGTTTGGCGCAGTGCGTGCGCTTGATGACGTGTCTCTTGATGTTCATGCGGGTGAGATCATTTGTCTGGTTGGTCATTCGGGCTGCGGCAAGACCTCCCTGTTGCGCATCATCGCTGGTATCGATGCTCCAGATAGCGGAACACTCACGATGGGAGGCAAGACGCTAGTCGGACCATCTGTTTTTATTGAGCCGGAAAAGCGGAACGTTGGTGTGGTCTTTCAGGACTACGCCTTGTTTCCGCATCTGACGGTCAAAGAAAATATCCTGTTCGGCTTGCGAAGAATACCCCGCGACGAAGCGAACGCACGAGCAGCCGAGCTTCTCGAACTGGTGTCGCTCTCCCATATGGCGGATCGCTATCCGCATATGCTGTCGGGCGGTGAGCAGCAGCGTGTTGCTCTTATCCGTGCCCTTGCTCCGAACCCACATCTTCTACTGATGGACGAGCCGTTTTCAAACCTCGACAGAGGTCTGCGTGCCCGGGTTCGCCGTGAGACGGTGGCTTTGTTAAGGGAACTTGGAACGACAGCGATTATCGTAACGCACGAAGCAGAAGAAGCATTGTCGACTGGGGATAGTGTGGTGTTGATGCGCTCCGGCAAGATAGTTCAAAGCGGTCCGGCACGCGAACTCCATGACCGACCAACGAACCGTTATGCCGCAGATTTTTTCTGCGACTTCAATATGATATCGGGCAAAGCTGAAGACGGTAAACTGGCTACTCCCTTTGGAGAGCTTGCTCTGGCTGAACAGCTTGAACCAAATGCCGAAGCGTTTGTTTATCTGCGTCCGCGAGACTTCTCGATTCTGTCCGATGCTGAATCCAACGAAGCTGTGCTGCATGGACATATTGAATCACGAACGTTTCTCGGTGAAATCGAAGAATTGGTTGTACGGGTGACTGATGCTGCGCCGTTGTTGCGGGTGCGTACAGAATTGAGGCTTCCGGCCTCTGCGACCGATATTTTTTTATGCCCACATTGGGATAAGGCGCTCATTTTCCCCAAGTGATGGAAAATATACGCCGTTAGAGTTGCATGGGTAATTGACCGTCAGCGAGCCTCACCGTATAACTTGATTAGTCCGCTCATAATTCAAAATGAACCATGTCCATCTGGAGGTAAAATGTCCAAATTTGCGCGTTCCGGTCTCGCCCTCGTCGCAGTAACGCTGTTCGCAGGAGCCGCCCACGCAGATGAAGTGAACATTTACACGACACGCGAACCGGGTCTCATTCAGCCCTTGCTCGACTCTTTCAAGTCGTCCACGGGAATTACGGTCAATACGGTGTTCCTGAAGGATGGTCTGGCAGAGCGTGTGGCCTCTGAAGGTGCGAATTCGCCCGCCGACATCCTTATGACGGTCGACGCCGGTAATCTGGTCGATCTCGTTGACAAGGGCCTTACCCAGCCTGTCGATTCCAAGGTGCTGAAAGAGGCCGTTCCGGAGCAGCTTCGCGACGCGAAGGATAACTGGTTCGCGCTCTCCATGCGCGCTCGCGTTGTCTATGCAGCCAAAGATCTGGAACTCGACAAGATCAATTATGAAGACCTCTCTGATCCGAAGTGGAAAGGCAAAGTCTGCATCCGTGCGGGCCAGCATCCTTACAACACCGCTCTCTTCGCGGATTATATTGCGCACTATGGTGCAGAAAAGACTGAAGAATGGCTCAAGGGTCTCAAGGATAACCTCGCGCGCAAAGCTGCTGGCGGGGACCGTGACGGAGCTAAGGATATCGTCGGAGGTATCTGCGACATAGCAGTTGCCAATTCCTATTATGTCGGTCTGATGCGTTCGGGCAAGGGCGGCGACGAGCAGAAGGCTTGGGGCGAAGGCATCAAGGTTCTGCTGCCAACCTTCAAGGCTGGCGGTACTCAGGTTAACATCAGTGGTGCGGCTGTTGCAAAGAACGCGCCGAACAAGGACGCGGCAGTCAAGCTGCTTGAATATCTGGTTTCCGATGAGGCTCAGCAGATCTATGCCAAGGCCAATTTCGAATATCCGGTAAAGCCGGGTGCGCCGCTTGATCCGATCGTGGAATCGTTCGGTGAGCTGAAGATCGACAGCGTTCCGCTGTCTGAAATCGTCAGCCATCGTAAGCAGGCAAGTGAACTGGTCGACAAAGTCGGTTTCGACAACTAAAAGCCTGATGAGTTAAGCGAAATAACGCCGGTGCAGTTCATGCGCCGGCGTTGCACTATAGAGAGACGAATGGAAGTCCTTGCAGCCATGCGGAAACGAGTTTTGCGACCCGCAAGAGCAGGGCGCAACTGGTTATGGTTCTCGGTTTTCGTCGCAATTCTGGTTTTGCTGCCGGTTTTCGCCCTTGCATTGGAAGCCATACAAGGCTCAGCCGGACTATGGGCGCATCTGTTTGCCACCAACCTGCCAACGGCTTTTCTTGAAACAGTCATTTTGCTTACCGGCGTTGGCATTATCGCTGCCGTCCTCGGGACGTCGATGGCATGGCTGGTCACGGCTTATGATTTTCGCGGTCGAGGCGTGCTGGAATGGGCGCTTCTGCTGCCATTGGCTGTACCGACATATATTATCGCTTATGCCTATCTCGATATCCTGCATCCCATTGGTCCGGTGCAAGGTGCTGTGCGCTTCGTACTAGGATATGAAAGCCCGCGTCAGTTTCGATTGCCCGACGTCCGCTCGATGACCGGGTGTATCATTCTGCTGGGCTTCGTTCTCTATCCCTATGTCTATATTCCTACACGAGCCATGTTTCTCACCCAATCCGCCAGCCTCATCGAAGCGGCGAGAACTCTGGGGGTAAGCCGCAAGGGCATCTTCTGGCGGGTTGCATTGCCACTTGCCCGGCCTGCAGTGGCGGTCGGTGTCAGTCTGGCCTTGATGGAAACATTGAACGATGTAGGGGCTGCCGAGTTCCTGGGCGTTCGCACATTGACCGTTTCGATTTATACGACCTGGATAACGCGTTCCGATCTGCCTGGCGCAGCCCAACTTGCACTCGCCCTTCTGTTTCTGGTTGTTGCTCTCGTTTCAATCGAGCGCTGGGCACGGCGCAAGCAGCGCTTTGCTTCCAATATCCGCCATTCGCGTGGCTTCGAGCCGTTGAAAGCCAGACGAGGGCAAGCGATCTGGTTGTTCTGTCTCTGCTCACTGCCGGTAGTTATCGGATTCGTACTGCCGGCAATCTATCTGGTCGTGGAGGCCATAAAACGTATTCGTTTTGCAGGTGTGTCCCCGCGATTGCTCGGCGAAGCTTTTAATACCGTTGCTCTGGCTTCGATCGCGACTGCGCTGGTGCTGATATGCGGAATGTTTGTCGCATATGCCGTCCGACTTTTTCCGGGTTCAATTTCGCGCTGGTCTTATCGCTTTTCGACGATGGGATATGCGGCGCCGGGCACTGTAATCGCCATCGGTATTCTGGTGGTCGCCGGCGGCTTTGATCATCTCGTCAATCAGTTCACATCGCATTTCTTCGGATATTCTGCCGGGCTGCTACTGATTGGGACAGGCGCAGCGGTCATCTATGCCTATGTGGTCCGATTTCTCGCCATTTCTGCAGGTGGTATTGATTCCGGATTAGAACGCATACCCTTGTCGTTGGATCATGCATCGCGCACATTAGGGCGCGGTGTGACACAAACATTCTGTGCAGTTCATCTGCCACTATCCAGAACAGCCATTGTGGCGGCAGGTCTGCTCGTATTCGTAGACTGTGTGAAAGAATTACCAGCAACACTTTTGCTGCGCCCACTTAATGTCGAAACTTTTGCAACGCATCTTTATGGTGAGGCTGCGCGCGGGACTTATGAGGAAGCGTCCATTGCGGCGCTTGCCATCGTGGTAGTCGGAATTTTGCCCGTGATATTGCTTGCTCGTGTCGGACGGCGTTTTGGCAAGCGTACTTGATCCACTCTTGCAACGTCAGCTTATGTGGGCCGATATATATCATAGTTCAGAAATGCTTAAATAGTTATTGGTACTTTTGTTCAGGGAACAAAGCACAGTCTGAATGATGCTCTGGTTGTATTTTTATATGGTGGCACTTCAGGCGGGCGCAGGGGGCGGTATGTTTAAAGTCCTGGAATGCGTAACAGTACAGCACGATCAACCTTTCGTGGTTTTGGCTGCATCCATCTCATTTGCAAGCATGTTTGCTTTCTTTCTGTTGCTCGTCCGCGCGCGGGAATGCACGGAAAGCCGCCGTGACAATTGGCTGGCGATAAGCGCGCTTGCGGGTGGATTGGGCGTGTGGGCAACCCATTTCGTGGCGATGCTTGCATATCGTGGCACCGTGGCAATCGAGTTCGATTTTACGATCACGGTTCTTTCAGCGGCAATTGCTGTACTTGGCTTTTGGCTGAGTGTGCGCTTCCTGAATGGTAAGGCGTTCAAATACGTTTTGATCGCAGCCATTTCAGCAACCCTATCGATTGCCGCAATGCATTTCACTGGTATGAGCGCAATCAGAGCAGCTGCAGATGTTCACTATGACCTTCCACCGATCCTGATTGGCAGTATAATATCGATCCTGCTTTTGCTGGCTGCTTTCTGGTTTGTGATGAATACTGCCGGCTGGATGCGCGTTTTGCTACCGACCGTTGGGGGGATTCTTGCTGTTTGCACGCTCCACTTTACTGCAGTTGCGTCGACCGAGCTGGTTCCAAACCCGACCCTTCCTGCTGCTGATCCGCTGGGCATAGGGCGTCTCTGGTTGATCGGTGCAATTGCCGCTGTTGTCAGTATAGTAGCGCTGACAACGATTATTGCAGTATTTGTAGATCGTTACATGACAGACTTGAAGGGATTTGCGAACGCTACCCTGGACGGACTGGCCGTCGTTCGTGATGGTGGAATAGTCGAGATGAACGCTCGGTTTTCCGATCTCATGCGGCGCAGTGAAAAGGCGCTTGTCGGTGTTGCGCCGGATACTCTGTTGCTGGCGGCTGATGGGCTCCCCGTCTGTGCTTCTCGCCCGGAAGCAATCGAAGCCGCACCCAGATTTCCAAATGATGAGCGTATCTTTGAACTCGCAGTTCATACGATTGAGTATCAGGGACGCCCTTGCGAAGTTCTGGCTGTCCGTGATCTTACTGAAAAGCGTACGGCCCAGCGTCAGATCGAGCATATGGCGCGGCATGATACACTCACGGATTTACCTAACCGAATGTTCTTTGAAGAGCGTCTCGCAAACGCAGTGGCACGCCGCAGCCGAGAGCCTTTTGCTGTACTCGCGCTTGATCTGGACCGGTTCAAAGCAGTGAACGATATTTTCGGCCATGCCGAAGGTGATCGCGTATTGAAGACGGTTTCCAGCATCCTGAAGCGATCCATAAACGGTATAGACACGGCAGCACGTATTGGCGGCGACGAGTTTATCATTCTGCAGGTCGGGGTTCCACAGCCCAAGGGTGCACGGAAACTGTCCGAAAAGATTCTGGATACCTTCCGGTCAGAACTGAATACAGTGCTCGATCCGACTGCTGTTGGTGTCAGCATTGGCGTTGCCGTGTATCCGAATGACGGCAAGGATGCAGAAGCCATCCGACATGCGGCAGACATTGCGCTTTATCGGGCGAAGACAGAAGGACGGGGTATGGTTGCATTCTACTCGCCGGAAATGGACCGCGAAATAAGAGAGCGTCGCCAGATGGAGGCCGATTTGCGCCACGCCATGGTTCGCGGTCAGATCAGTATTGCCTATCAGCCATTGTTCGCGACAGCAGATGGTAGTTGTACCGGCTATGAAGCACTGGTTCGTTGGAACCATCCGGAACGTGGCCAGATACCACCTGAGGTTTTTGTTCCTATCGCTGAGGAAACGGGGGTAATTGTCCCACTCGGTGAGTGGGTTCTGCGTGAAGCCTGCCGCACTGCCGCCGGATGGGAGAAGCATTTAACTATCGCCGTAAACCTCTCCCCCGTACAGTTCCGTTTGATCAATCTGCCGGACACGGTGAGTTCGGTTCTCGCACAAACGGGCCTGGATCCTACGAGATTGGAGCTGGAGGTAACAGAAGCCGCATTGATGAAGGACCGATTGACGACACTCGAACTGTTGCGTCGCATGAAGAAGCTGGGTGTCCGTATCGTGATGGATGATTTCGGCACTGGCTATTCGTCGCTCAGTAACCTTCAAAGTTTCCCATTCGACAAGATCAAGATCGACCGCAGTTTCATCACCAGCATGGAAACGGATGTTAGTGCGAGAGCCATTGTACGAGCCATCGTCGGGTTGGGTCGTAGCCTTGATCTCCCGGTGGTGGCCGAGGGTATAGAAACTTTTGACCAGCATCGCATGGTGATCGAAGAGGGTTGCGAACAGGTTCAAGGCTTTCTTTTCGGGCGTCCGGCCAATGCGCCAGCGTCAGCGGATCCGTCTTCGCGGCTTCCTAGCAAAAAGGGCGGTGGGCAAGTAAAGACTACCTAATAAACTGCAACCTTGTGAATAACGTTGAGGCTTCGGTGTTGCCGGAGCCTCTTTGCTGTGCCGAATTGTTACAAAGCTGTTATTTGATGCGATTGTGAATGAAATTCCATAGTGAAATATTCAGGGGCCGGAACCACAAATTTCTCAATCGCTGGAAGGGGTTGCGCCACATCCAATGCAGTCGAACACTGCGAATAGCGTAGTGTTTTCAACACGATATTTCGCGTGATCGCAATAATAAGTGAATTTATCCGAAGGAGCTTTCCGTGCTTGTAACACGTTACGGCCACAAAGCGAAAGCTGAATAGGACGAACAGTAACAGTACTAGTGATCGTAAAGACAAATCCCGTAACGGGGTCCTCGATACGCATCTTGGTTAAGTGGATGATGGAAACGATGCTTACTTCGCAACAATGGCTTCCGGTCGAGTTGCTCAATATCGGGCTGGCCGCTGCCCTTTTCTTCGCCTGCCTTGTTCACTCACTGTGGAAGGCTGTCTTCGATGAGCTCAACCCGTTATTCTGGCGCCGTACGGCTGCTCTGCTCTGGGCTGGTATCTTTATTGTCGCGCTGAGCGGCGGTATTGAAAGCTTCAACTGGCCACAGGCCATTGGATGGCTTCTCGTTCTTGGCGGTGTTGTTGCGACTGTGACACGTACCGGTATGAGCTATTATCGCCAATATTGCGCTCATACATCGCGCGGTGTTCATTCGGGTCGCACCCGGCTTTCTGGACGGTGATCGCCATGTTTGCAAAGACTGTTGAAATGCCTTTGCGGCTTCACCGCCCACATAGCTTGCGCTCGTTCTTTATCCGCGCTTTTGCTGCTGCACGATCCCGTAAATATTCGTAGAGCGTGCACCCGATCGGCAGTAACCAAGAATGGGGCCCTCAGCTTCATCCAGCGCTGCTGCCATCGCATCCACATCTTCTTGCGTCAATTGTCCGCCTACAACCGGGATGTAGTAAGTTGCAAGCCCGGCTTTTTCGGCGACACGTGCAATTTCGCTGAACTCGGGTTGTTCAGGGCCGCCTTCGCCGTCAGGCCGATTGCAAATGATTGTGCGAAATCCCTCCGCTGCAATATCGCGTACGTCGTCGGGCTCGATCTGGCCCGAGACTGAATAATTGTCGTCTACCTGGCGAATATCCATATTTTCCTCACTTGCCGCTCAAATCGCGACGGCTTGTCCGGTGGCAACTTACATTAAAGTTGTTTTCATGCCACATGAAACTGCTGGGAGAACGGATGCGATGACAGGGGAGCGATTAAGGTGACGATCCACAAGGTTAGCCAGAGCGCTGTACGTATCGCGCATCGTGTGTCGAGCTTTCATGAAAGCACCCGAATGGTCCCGGAAGAAGTGCCTGTGGCGGTCAGCTATAACGGTTCAACCCAAGCCGTAATGATGGCTACGCCGGATAATCTTGAGGACTTCGCGATCGGTTTCACGCTCACCGAGAATATCGTTGACCATATTTCCGAGATAGAAGCGGTTGATGTCGTAGCCTTTGAAAAGGGTATAGACCTACAGATCAGACTGTCCGAACGCCCCGAGCAGAGGCTTGCCGCGCGACGCAGGTTTATGGCTGGTCCCGTTGGGTGTGGTCTCTGTGGTATAGATTCAATCGACCATGCGTTGCGGTCGCTTGAGGCTTTGGAACAAGGTGATAGGAAATTCTCTTCCAACGATATTTCAATGGCTGTCGCGTCTCTTACCAAAGAGCAGCAACTGAATGCTGAGACCCATGCAGTTCATGCGGCGGGGTTCTATGTGCCAGGCGAGGGGCTTATTGCTGTACGTGAGGACGTGGGGCGGCACAACGCATTGGATAAACTCGTCGGAGCTGTCTCGCTTACCGGTACTGCACCGGGAAATGGGATAGTCGCGATTACCAGCCGTGTTTCGGTCGAAATGGTGCAGAAAGCAGTTATGTTCGGCGCGCCGGTTCTGGCCGCAATCTCTGCGCCGACAGCTCTTGCCATCCGAACGGCTCAGGAGGCCAATCTGACACTTGTTGCCTTAGTAAGGGGTGATGAATTCGACGTTTATGCCCACGGAGAGCGTATCGCAGGAGAATGACCGGCCTTTTCGCAAAGGCCGGTCGAAGCATCATTATGCAAGGGCGGTAATACGGCTGCGTTCGCTAACGACCTGCAACACCGCATTGGCTGCTTCCACGCCCTTCACTTTGAAGTGGGCATGGAAAAATTCATGATGTTCCTTGCTTTCATGGAAATGATGCGGCGTCAGAACAACGCTGAGCACCGGAACTTCGGCCTCTAGGCCGACTTGCATCATGCCGTTGATGACGGCAGTTGCCACGAAATCATGTCGATAGATGCCGCCATCCACGACGAACGCAGCGCCGACAATGGCAGCATACTGGCCGGTTTTGGCCAGAGTTTTGGCGTGGAGAGGAATTTCATAAGCGCCTGGAACGTCGAAGACTTCGACTTCTATATTGGTGCCAGCCTTTGCGGACAGTTCCGCGATAAAGCTCTTGCGAGCTTCGTCGACAATATCGGCATGCCAACGCGCCTGAATGAATGCGATCTTGAAGGAAGTCTTGTTCGGATAGCTCTGGTTCATAGGTTCCACACGAAACTAGAATCAGGGCGCACAAAAGAACGCATTGATTGTGCCCAAGGGCGCAATCCTAACGCTCATTCGCTCTCTTCCATCCGGACTTTAACCGTCGGCTCCGGCATCTCACCGGATCTGCTGACCCTGAACAAAGCCGAATCGGCATCTTTTCAGGCGCTCGCGGGCTCGAAACTTTCGCTTCATACCGCCGGTGGGGAGTTTCACCCCGCCCCGAGAACAAGCCCGCACACCATTGTGCGAGCGGCGTGAAATTAGGGTTTCGTCGCGGGCTTGTCCAGTAAAATAAGGGAAATTTTATACTCCCGACATTTCAGGTCGATGAGGGGGGGGTAGAGTGCTGGTTTGATGGGAGGCACCATGTAAAACGCTGCCCTTGAGGTGGTAATGCTTTAATTTCTAAGCGTTTTTCAGGGTGCTGGCTCTACCTGAAGTTTTAATCGATTGAATTTTACGCGTTTTATCTATCGGAAGATATTGACACCCTGGCAGGGTTTGGGCCTATCCTATGTTCACATCTTGTCTTGCAGATATTTAGCATCCTTAAAAGACAACGTTGTCAATTGGGCTTAAGCGGCGTATGAGTGGGATGGAGGATTTCAGGAAAAGCGTCGTGAGGGATGGCCGGGCACAGGTGAAAGCGGAAGCTTTCGCATCGTATTGCGGCAGTGAGTAGGAGAAACTGGTTGTGTGGTGCAGCTGGTTTCGGGTCTGTGCCGAAGAGGCGCGGATGGGAATGACGAGATGGATTACTGCGCTGAAGCAAAGGCTTAGCCAGATATCCGATAGTTTTAGTTTCGTTTGTTTCTACGGGAGGTAGACATGCATAAACTTTTGAAGCTCGCCGCGATGGGTACAGCCGCCTGTGCTTTGCTCGCCGGAATGGCCCCTGTTGCCAGTGCGCAGGATAAGCAGAATGTTGAAGTTCTGCATTGGTGGACTGCTGGCGGTGAAGCCGCCGCGCTCGACGTTCTCAAGAAGGATCTCGAAAAGAAGGGCATTAGCTGGACCGATATGCCGGTTGCCGGTGGCGGTGGTACGGAAGCCATGACAGTACTGCGCGCGCGCGTCACAGCTGGAAATGCTCCGACGGCAGTGCAGATGCTCGGCTTCGACATCCGCGATTGGGCAGAGCAGGGTGCTCTTGGTAATCTTGATGAGATCGCAAACAAGGAAGGTTGGGAAAAGGTCATTCCGGCTCCTCTGCAGGAGTTTGCCAAGTATGACGGCCACTGGATCGCTGCTCCTGTCAATGTTCACTCCACCAACTGGATGTGGATCAACAAGGCAGCGCTCGACAAGGCTGGCGGCAAGGAGCCTACCAACTGGGATGAACTGATCGCTCTCCTTGATAAGTTCAAGGAACAGGGCATCACTCCGATCGCTCATGGCGGCCAGCCATGGCAGGACGCAACGATATTTGATGCTGTAGTGCTTTCTTTCGGTACAGATTTCTACAAGAAGGCCTTCATCGATCTGGATCCCGAAACGCTCGGCAGCGATACGATGAAGCAGGCTTTTGATCGTATGACGAAGCTGCGTTCCTATGTTGACGATAACTTCTCCGGTCGCGACTGGAACCTGGCTTCAGCTATGGTCATTGAAGGCAAAGCCGGCCTTCAGTTCATGGGCGACTGGGCGAAGGGTGAGTTTGTCAAGGCTGGCAAGAAGCCGGGCGAAGACTTCGTCTGCATGCGCTATCCGGGCACCCAGGGCGCTATCACATTCAACTCCGATATGTTTGCCATGTTCAAAGTCTCGGAAGACAAGGTTCCTGCACAGCTTGAAATGGCATCGGCGATTGAAAGTCCGACTTTCCAGTCGGCATTCAACGTAGTGAAGGGCTCCGCTCCGGCTCGTACCGATGTGCCTGATACCGACTTCGATGCTTGCGGCAAGAAGGCTATCGCTGACGAAAAGGAAGCGAGTGAAAAAGGCACGATGCTGGGCTCCATGGCGCATGGTTACGCTAACCCTGCTGCGGTGAAGAATGCGATCTATGACGTCGTAACACGCCAGTTCAACGGTCAACTTTCCTCGGAAGATGCCGTCAAAGAACTCGTGTCGGCTGTTGAAGGTGCAAAATAACAGCAAAGAGGCGTCCGGTCCTTTCCGGACGCCTTCTATCTCAGGTGTTTTGGATATTGGTAGAGCATCTGAAAGTACTGGCATCAGTGGCCAGAAATCAAAACAACAATTGCATGATGAAGGCCTGCATGTTTCCATCGGAAATTGCAGCAGACTGAATTTATTGGGTGCATTCGGTCGCGCATAATGCAGAAGCGCTGGAATGCCGATCAAACAGATGTCCGGAACGTGCGCCTGATGTTTGGCATATGTCCGGGTGGCGTAAACAAGGTGACGCAGATATGCAGCGTAACAACCGATTACAAGAACTGGTGCCAAAGCTGGTTCTGGGGCCGAGCTTTCTGATAGTGCTCGTGTTTGTCTATGGTTTTATCATCTATACAGGTGTTCTTTCGCTAACCAATAGCCGAATGCTGCCGTCATATGGCTTCGTCGGACTTACGAATTACACCAAGTTGTGGGCCTTGCCTCATTGGTGGCGTGCGATCACCAATCTGGCGATCTTTGCATCGCTCTACATCATTATCTGTTCGGTTATCGGGCTGTTCCTTGCGATCCTTCTTGACCAGAAGATCCGGGGTGAAGGCGTTCTACGTCCGATCTATCTTTATCCAATGGCGTTATCTTTCATCGTCACTGGAACGGCATGGAAGTGGTTTCTTGATCCAGGTATCGGTCTGGAAAACACAATGCATTTGTGGGGTTGGGAGAGTTTCTCCTTCAACTGGATCAAGAGCAATACAATGGCAATCTACTGTCTGGTGATTGCTGCTGTGTGGCAATCCTCCGGATTTGTGATGGCAATGTTCCTCGCAGGATTGCGCGGCGTGGATAATGAAATCATCAAAGCAGCGCAGATTGACGGAGCATCATCCGGTACGATCTATCGACGCATCATTATCCCGCTGATGCGTCCGGTTTTCCTGTCGGCTTTCGTGGTTCTCGCTCATCTGGCAATCAAGGCATACGATCTTGTTATTGCGCTGACCGGTGGCGGTCCGGGGCAGGCCACCGAATTACCTGCGACTTTCATGTATTCCTATACGTTCACACGGAACCAGATGGGTATCGGTGCATCGTCGGCGATTATCATGCTGGCGATGATCTTCTCGATTATCATTCCTTATCTGTATTCTGAAATTCGCGGAGGGTCTCGGTCATGAGCGCCCAGTCGCAAGACAATGCTATCAACAGCGGAAAGCTGACGCGAGCGCTGATCTACACTGCGCTACTGCTCTTCGCATTCTATTATCTGCTGCCGCTCTATGTGATGCTGGTCAACTCCTTCAAACCCCTTGAAGAAATCCGCCAGGGCGGGATGTTGAACCTCCCGCAGCAATGGACCATCGAACCATGGTTATCTGCCTGGTCGACGGCACAGATCGGAGTTCAGCCTACCGGGCTGAAGCCGTTCTTCATCAACTCGATCCTGATGGTGGTTCCAGCCGTTGCGATCTCGACTATCGTCGGCGCGTTGAACGGTTACGTTCTGACCAAATGGCAATTCCGCGGGTCGAACATCTTTTTTGGCTTGCTACTGCTGTCGTGCTTCATTCCGTTCCAGATCGTGCTCATTCCGATGGCGCGTGTTCTTGGTTTTCTGGGGATTGCGGGCACGATTTGGGGACTGATCCTCGTGCATGTGGTTTACGGTATCGGTTTCACGACGCTCTATTTCCGCAATTATTATGAAGCCTTCCCGACAGAACTGGTGCGGGCGGCGCAGATCGACGGAGCGAGCTTCTTCCAGATATTCTGGCGTATTTTGCTACCGTCTTCAGGACCGATCATCGTTGTGTCGGTGATCTGGCAGTTCACGAACATCTGGAACGACTTTCTGTTCGGTGCCTCCTTCTCGGGTGCGAATTCCACACCGATGACGGTTGCACTCAACAATCTGGTTTCCTCCTCCACCGGCGTTAAGGAATACAATGTCCATTTCGCAGCTGCAATCTTGGCAGCTCTGCCGACGCTGATCGTCTATATCGTTTCCGGTCGCTATTTCGTACGTGGCCTGATGTCCGGTGCCGTAAAGGGATAAGTTGCAATGTCTTTTCTGAAAATATCTGATCTCTACAAATCCTACGGCAATGTTTCGGTTTTGAAGGATATCAATATCGAGATTGATGAAGGCGGTTTCCTCGTTCTCGTGGGCCCGTCTGGCTGCGGCAAGTCAACATTGTTGAATACTATCGCCGGGCTTGAGCCGATCACATCGGGTGACATAGCCATCAATGGCAAGTCGGTGTCCGGCCTGCATCCATCCCAGCGCGATATTGCAATGGTCTTCCAGTCTTATGCGCTTTATCCGAATATGACGGTTGCCGGGAATATCGCATTCGGCATGGAAATTCGTAAGGTTCCGAAGGCTGAGCGCGATAAGGCCATTCAGGAAGTTGCCGATATCCTGCAGATCGGCCATCTGCTGGATCGCAAACCAAGCCAGCTTTCAGGCGGCCAACGTCAGCGTGTGGCCATGGGGCGTGCTCTGGTGCGTAATCCGCAGGTCTTCCTGTTCGATGAACCACTTTCCAACCTCGATGCCAAGCTGCGTGTCGACATGCGCACCGAGATTAAACGGCTGCACAGCCGGATGAAAACTACGATCGTTTATGTGACGCACGATCAGATCGAGGCAATGACGCTGGCAACTAAGATCGCCGTTCTCAAGGATGGAATCTTGCAGCAATTCGGAACGCCAGCCGAAATCTACAATAATCCGTCCAATATGTTCGTTGCTGACTTCATGGGATCGCCAGCAATGAACCTGCTAACTGCTCGAGTCGAAAAGAACGGTTCGGGCTATGCCATCAATCTCGGACGAGGCGAAGGCGAGCCACTGAAGCTGCCATTGAAGGCGGCGCCCCAAGGACTAGGCGCTTATGAAGGCCAGGATATTGTCTTCGGTATTCGCCCTGAAGCACTCACAGATCCGGATGGAGCTGATCGCAATGCAAATGCGATAGTGGAAGGGGATTGCCTGATAGATGTTGTCGAGCCCGCAGGCTCGGATACGTTTGCTGTTACGCGATTGGGCGGCAAGCACGTTGTGGCACGACTGCGCGCAGATGCCCGCATCGCTGCGGGGCAACCGGCCACGTTGGCCTTCAACCTGGACAAGTCGGTCTTCTTTGACCCGAACAGTCAGGGTCGAATTCTCTGACTGTGAGGCACATAGTGCAATCTTTGCCAACACTGCGGAGACTGTATGAAACGAAAAGAGCGCTTCCATTTTATTGGAAACGCTCTTTTTCATGTCTGCCTGGAGGGCAAAAAACTTTGTTTAGGGGCACGCTTTAATGCAGGAAATCAAGCCCAAGAAGGCCGACTGCAAGCGCAGTATTGAGTGAAATGATCATCATCCCGTAGATGATGGCGGTTCTTGTAATATCGTTCATTTCCTACCTCCTTGAACCGGAGCGGCCCCCCACCCGGTTCGAAGCCTCGTGAAACTGTAACGAAATGTAACAAGCTGTTACGGGAAGCGCAACCCTGTTTTACGCAAATGTGAACGGTTGAAATCTGGCGTGAGAAATTCAGTGACTTTTGTCGACAGAGAGCCAGTTAGGCCCAAAACTGCGATAAATTACTGATTTTATCGCATATTCACCGCAATGTGACGCTGCTCTGACTAGCAATAATCAGTGCGGCGCTACATAGGATTGTCAGCTCTTAAATATCCGTCATTTCGGAATATTACCGTGAATCGCATCATTCCTCTCGTACTGGCCATAGCCCTATTCATGGAGCAGATGGATTCGAACGTCATCTCGACGTCGCTTCCTGCTATCGCTGCTGACATCGGTACAAGCCCTATTGCGCTCAAGCTGGCACTGACCGCTTACCTTGTTGCGCTCGCAGTTTTCATTCCCGTCAGCGGCTGGATGGCGGATCGCTTCGGGGCCAAGAATGTCTTCCGGGCTGCAATTGCGGTATTCGTGGTTGGTTCTGTAGCCTGCGCTGCATCGAATTCACTGACTGCTTTCGTCGTTGCGCGGTTTTTGCAGGGCATGGGCGGTGCGATGATGACACCGGTTGGCCGTCTAGTACTTATCCGTTCGACTCCGCGCAGTGAACTTGTGTCAGCTATGGCGTGGCTTACGATTCCAGCAATGGTCGGGCCGCTGGTAGGTCCACCAGTCGGTGGTTTCATCACGACTTTCCTGACTTGGCATTGGATATTCCTGATTAATGTACCGATCGGTTTCGTCGGTATCTGGTTTGCAACGCGGTTCCTGCCGGACACAGACGAGCGCATCGTAAAGCGCCTTGATTGGACGGGCTTCTTTCTTTCCGGGATCGCAATGTCTGGCGTTGTCTTCGGACTGTCGGTCGTCAGCCTGCCAGCCTTGCCGCCAGCGGTTGGTTTTACAACCCTTGCAATCGGTATTGTCTGCACGGTTCTCTATCTTCAACATGCGAGGAGAACCGATGATCCGCTGCTGAACCTGAAACTTTTCGATAATCAGGTATTTCGTTCCGCAGTCATCGGCGGCAGCATTTTCCGGTTCGGGATTGGGGCTATTCCATTCCTGCTGCCATTGATGTTTCAGCTTGGCTTTGGTCTCACACCGTTTCAATCGGGTATGATGACTTTCGTTTCGGCGATCGGTGCGATCAGCATGAAATTCGGTGCAAAGCGTATCTTTGTTCGCGTTGGTTTCCGGCGCGCCTTGATGGCAGGGTCCTTGATTTCGGCCTGCTTCATTGCCGTCAACGGCCTGTTCACACCGACAACACCTTACTGGATCATCATCGGCTTTTTGCTGGTGGGGGGCTTTGCGCGTTCGTTGTTTTTCACTGGTGTCAATGCGCTGGCTTTCGCCGAAATCCCCGATGAAAAGACCAGTCAGGCGACGCCCATCACGGCAGTGGCGCAGCAGGTTTCCATTGCTATCGGTGTGGCATTGGCAGGTGGTATTCTGGAAATCAGTACGTCGTTACGCGGAGCCCATCTCGAGTTGGTGGACTTCCACATCGGCTTCTTTGTGGTTGCTGCCGTTTCCGCTCTGGCTTTTCTCTGGTTTGCGCGGCTCGCACCTGATGCAGGCAAGGAACTGTCTGCGCCAACAGTCGTGAAACATCACGGTAAGGAGCCCGCAGCCATCGAAGCCGCGAGCACCTCAGCCGGAAAATAAGCTTCAGCCTTTGAAATCGCGGGCGAGTAGATAAAGCTCGACCGATTCCGCGCGTGATGCAGGTGGTTTGACATGATGCACAGAGCGGAACTTCTGCTTCAGCAGAGCTAGTAGTTCATTTTCCGTGCCACCCTGGAATGTCTTGGTGAGAAAATGCCCGCCCGGCTTCAAAACCGAAATGGCAAAATCAGCGGCGACTTCACACAGATGCACGGTACGCAGATGATCAGTCCTGCGGTGGCCAGTCGTCGGGGCAGCCATGTCGGAAATAACTAAATCGGGCTTGTCACCGAGCGCATCCATCAGTTTTTGTGGCGCCTCATCATCGAGAAAATCCATTTCCAGCAAGACAACGCCGGGCAGGGGGTCGACGTGAAGGTAGTCGATGCCAACGACGTGCGGATTCTCGTCGGTTGAACCGACAATCTTGGCCGCGATCTGCGACCAGCCGCCAGGCGCAGCGCCGAGATCGATGATCTTCTGGCCCTTTTTGAGCAGATCATAACGATCATTGATTTCAATGAGCTTGTAGGCTGCGCGCGAACGATATCCGTCCTGCCTGGATTTGTGCACATAGGGGTCGTTCAAATGGCGCTGCAGCCAGCGGCGTGACGATTCCTTGATCGTGCCTGCCTTTTTCTTCACACGTACCTGCAGATTGCTGGAGCCCGCGCCACCGCGACCACCAGTTTTTACTCCACCCTTGTTTCCGCCTGCCTTGCTCATTTTCAGTGCCTGTTTCTAGCGCCTGTCGCGCGATTGTGCCGCCATGCGCCGTCGCGCGACATCAGTTCGGTCAAAATGCCTTCACGCAAACCACGATCGGCAACTAGTAGTTTTTCGCTGGGCCATACTTTGCGTATCGCATCGAGAATAGCACAGCCTGCCAATACCAGATCGGCGCGATCTGCGCCAATACACGGGTTGGCTACACGAGCGTCAAAATCCCATGAGAGAAGACGGTTGGTCATTTGCGTCACATCGTCGGCACCCATCCACATGCCATCGACCCGGCGCCGATCGTAGCGGTCGAGGCCGAGATGAATTCCAGCGAGCGTGGTTACGGTTCCAGATGTACCCAGCAGGTGGAAACGTGGACTGGCAGTCAGATTTCCGAGACACTGCCGCTCGGCAAATTGCGCAAGCAGATCGGTCACATGCGAAACCATGGAATCGAAACTTTCCTGCGTGACATTGCGTCCGCCGAAACGTTCTGCGAGCGTCACGACGCCGACAGGAAGAGACGTCCAGGCCATGATATGCTCTGCCAGACGAGGAGAACGGCGACGGGAAACATCAATCAGCGCAATTTCAGAAGAGCCGCCACCAATATCGAACAACACGACGGCATCCGTTTCGCGGGTAACCAGTGTACCGCAGCCTGAAACAGCGAGCCGGGCTTCCGTCTGCCGGTCTACGATCTCCAGTTCAAGTCCGGTTTCAGCCAGAACCCGTGCCAAAAATGCTTCGCCATTCGAAGCCGAACGGCAGGCTTCGGTGGCTATCAGTCGCGAACGTCTGATTTTCTTGCCTGCAAGTTTGTCACGGCAAACCTTCAGTGCTTCAACGGCACGATCCATCGCATTTTCGCTAAGCTGGCCAGTGGCACTCAAGCCTTCTCCCAATCGTACGATGCGTGAAAATGCATCCACAACGCGGAATTGGCCCGGCCGCGTCGGCGACGCAACCAGCAGGCGGCAATTATTTGTGCCAAGATCCAAAGCCGCATAAAGTGGAGCGTCGCCCTTTTCGTGATGCGCGCCATTAGCAGCGCGGGGCATTTGGCCATTGCCGCCCTTACGCTTGTTCGGCGTCGATGCATGTTGGCTTTCCGGGCGCGCGACATTATGCGTAGACTTCAACGCAGCTTCAGCTACCAGCGGCGTTTGCGCACCCTGTTGTCGTGACTGCTTCTTTTTACGAGCGCGGCGGCGGCGATTCGAGATTTTTCCGGAAGATCGCTGTTGGTTGTTCGCTGCTTCTGCAGCCTCGGGCTTTTGCGCAGAAGCTTCAACAGCCGGCACAGACTTACCGCGCCGACGCCGACGTGCGCGTTTACGCTGGCTCTGCGAATTCGTGCCTTCGGTCTCGTCCTGTGGCTTTGAGCGTCCTGAATCGGATGCACTACGGGCATTGCCGATATCTGTAACGGCTTTCTTGCGCGGTCTGCGCTTGCCGTTATCGGACGGATTCCGGGCCTGCGAATTGCCCGATTGTCCGCCGGACGCCCCTTGATGCACCATTTCGGCGGTGCGCTCGTCGGGGTTCTTCAAGGTTCTTGTCCTTATGGCGCCGCGCGAACCTGTCAGGACGCAAGCAAGGCGCTTCAATTTCTACGTTGTGCATAATGTAACAGTGGTTTTCTGTTTTACCAAGGGGCAGGCTGTCGAGAGCCGCCGGAAAATTTTGAATGCACGTATGAAATTTGAGCCAACGGCGCGCCCGAGGGCTTTCGCTGGTGGCGAAAGCCCTTAAGGAGACGATATGTCTGCAGATTAGATGTCGTAAGTATGGGCTGCGTTGATTGTCGCAACGAATTGTTTTGTGCGCTCACGCGTAGGCCGCGTGAAAACCTCGTGTGCGGAGCCCGTTTCAACGATATTGCCCGACTCGAGAAAGACGACGTTCTTTGCAATTTTGGAAGCGAGCCGCAGGTCGTGTGTCGCGATCACCATGGTGGTGCCTTCCTTTGCAAGTTTGCTCAGAACATCAACGACTTCGGAGGCGAGTTCGGGGTCAAGGGCCGAGGTGGGCTCATCGCATAACAGAACACGCGGGGATGGTGCCAGTGCACGTGCAATCGCGATACGCTGTTGCTGGCCACCAGAGAGCGTTGAAGGCCAAGCATCCGCTTTATGCGCCATCCCTACCTTTGTGAGCAATTCCATCGCACGTTCTTTTGCCTTGTCCTTCGGCCATTTCAGAACCGTAACGAGGCCTTCCATCACATTCTGGATCGCGGTCTGGTGAGGAAAGAGCTGGAAGTTCTGAAACACCATGCCTGTCTGGCGGCGGATTGATTGGATTGCCTGCCAGCTCGGCTTACGGTCAGGCTCGAAGCTGAGACTCTGGCCACCCAAAACCAGAGTGCCCGACGTCGGAATCTCCAGCAGGTTTATGCAACGCAGCAACGTGCTTTTGCCTCCGCCGGATGGACCGACCAGTGCTGTTACTGTGCCCTCGGCAATCGCAACGTTGATATCGTTAAGGATTACAGCGTCGTCGAAGCGCTTTACGATGTGTTGCAGCTCGATCATGCGTTTGTCTCCAGTGTGCCGCCATAACGCCCGAAGCGTTTTTCAAGGCGCACTTGCAGCGCTGAGAGTACGGAACTCATCACGAGATAGATCAAGGCTGCTTCGATATAGAGGATGAGAGGTTCGTAAGTGGTCGCGACGATACGTTGCGCGGACTGGAAAAGCTCCGGCACGGTGATGGCGGCTGCAAGCGACGTATCCTTTACCAAAGAAATGAAGGAATTGGAGAGCGGTGGTACTGCGGTGCGGGTTGCCTGTGGCAGAATGGTGCGCGCAAGTGCCTGACGCCAGCTCATACCAATGGAATATGCGGCTTCCCATTGACCTTTCGGAACGGCGGATATGACCGCCCGGATAATCTCCGAACTATAAGCACCAACGCTGAGAGAGAAACCAATTACGGCTGCTGGAAATGCATCGAGATAGATGCCGGCGCTTGGCAGGCCGTAAAAGATTACGAACAACTGCACAAGCAGGGGGGTGCCGCGAAATATCCAGACATAGAAGCGTGCAATAGATGAAAGCCAGAGCGGAGCGAACAAGCGCACGAGCGCGGTCAGGAGCCCTAATGTCAGGCCGAATGCAAAGGACAGAAGGGTGAGGGGAATGGTGAAAATCAAGCCAGCCCACAAAAGAGTCGGCAGGGATTCCACCATCAGTTGAAGCCAATCGGGCACGGTTTTCGGCTCCTCAATAATGCATAAAGTCAGACTGAAATGAACTTGCGCTGATGAACCTGCGCGTCCTTATCTTATACAGTCTGACATTCATGTCTTGGGAATAGTTTTTCACAATCACAATAAAACGAAGCCGGAAGTGGCTTCCGGCTTCGTCTTGTAAACCAGGAAAAACGCTTACTTGGAAACGTCCTGACCGAAATACTTCTGTGAAATTTTGTCGTAGGTGCCGTCGGCTTTAATTTCGTCGAGAGCCTTGTTGATCGCCGTAACGAGATCATCGTCGCCCTTGCGGACGATGATGCCCGACGCGTCGGCATTTTCTTTCTCGGCCACAACCTTAACCGGAGCCTTAGGCTGGTGCTTTTTGAAGTCGAGGAAAGACAGGCTGTCATTAAGGGTCGCATCCGCACGGCCTGTCAGAACAAGCTGGATCGACTGGTCGAAACCATCTGTGGCTACGAGTTCAGCGCCAGCTTCCTTCGCGAGCTTGCCGTAATTGCTGGTGAGCGACTGTGCTGACTTCTTGCCCTTAAGGTCAGCAAAATCCTTGATCGTATCGTCCTTGTCGTTGACGATCAGAACGACCTTGGAAACGATATAGGGGTTGGAGAAGTTGAACTTCTTCTGACGCTCTTCGGTAATGCCTACCTGGTTGATAACGGCATCATAGCGTTTGGAATCAAGCCCAGCGATGAGCCCGTCCCATTTGCCTTCAACGAATTCCGGCTTTACGCCGAGCTTGGCGGCAACGGCTTCACCAATCTCCACGTCGAAGCCGACAAGCTTGTTGTCCTTGTCGTGGTAGGTGAACGGCGCGTAGGTGCCTTCAGTGCCGATCTTTAAAACGCCCGCCGACTTGATGGCGTCGAGATTTTCTCCAGCCATTGCGCCGGTGAAGAGAGCTGCCTGAATGATGCCTGCGGTAGCGATGATCTGAGCGAATTTCATTTTCGGTATCCGTGAACTGGTTGATGTTCTATTGATCGCAGAAATTTAATTCTAAAGATGCGTCCAAAACGACCATTACGCCGCAATTATTAGGATTGATTACTAATTGTTTGAATAATCTGAGTGAATAATTCTAACGCCTTTTAGTCCGGATCGGAAGGGTGGAGAAAGCATTCACTCGCCCTCAGTCACTATGAGACGACTTTAACCAACCGATGCCGGTTGAACGCAAAGCGCCGCCAGAATTTCAGCTGGCGGCGCTTTGCGTGTCGGTGGGCAGGCCAACTACTAGGGTTTGCCGTAACCGCCACCGGTTGGTGTGATGACGGTGAAGGCTTCACCTGCTTCCAGAACGGTCTGGTCGCAGTTGCCGAGCACTTCGATGGAGTCGTCCTTTCGCCGTACTTCATTGCGACCGGTTTGACCGGATTCGCCGCCTTCAAGGCCGAAGGGCGCTACGCGGCGATGCCCTGAGAGAATGGCGAAATCGAGTGTCTTAAGTGCACGGATCGTGCGCTTGGTGCCATCGCCCGCATGCCATTTGCCCTTGCCGCCGGAGTCTTTTCTGATGTGGAAGTCTTCCAGCAACACCGGGAAACGGGTTTCCAGAATTTCCGGGTCGGTCAGGCGCGAATTGGTCATGTGGGTGTGCACGGCATCGGCACCGTTGAAACCGGGACCGGCGGGCGCGCCGGAGCAGATGGTTTCGTAATACTGATATTCGTCATTGCCGAAGGTCAGATTATTCATCGTGCCTTGCGCTGCGGCCATGGCCTTGGTCGCGCCGAACAGGCAGTTGGTGACAGCCTGACTGACCTCGACATTGCCCGCCACGACCGCCGCCGGATATTGCGGCGAGAGCATTGAGCCTTCCGGCACAACGATCTTGATCGGTCGCAGGCAGCCCGCATTCATTGGAATGTCGCCCTCGACCAGCACGCGGAAGACATAAAGCACAGCTGCGCGGGTCACGGGTTCCGGTGCGTTGAAATTGTCGGAACGTTGTTCCGACGTGCCGGTGAAATCGACCGTCGCTTCGCGCTTTTCCTTGTCGATCGTGACGCGCACCTCAATTTGGCAGCCCTGATCCATCTCATAGGTGAAATGGCCGTCCGGCAGCTTGTCGAGCACACGGCGCACGCTTTCGGCGGCATTGTCCTGAACATGGCCCATATAGGCTTTCACAACATCCTCGCCGAAAAGACCGATCATCTTTTTCAGCTCGGCGACGCCCTTTTCGTTGGCGGCGATCTGCGCCTTCAGGTCGTTGACGTTCTGCGTCAGGTTGCGAACAGGGTAGGTCGCACCCGTCAGCAGAGCGGCGAGCGCTTCCTCGCGGAAGGTGCCGCGATCCACCAGCTTGAAATTGTCGATATAGACGCCTTCCTGCTCGATATTGACCGCACGCGGCGACATGGAACCCGGCGCGATGCCGCCAATATCCGCATGGTGACCACGGCTTGCAACCCAGAAGCGGATTTCGCGATTGTCGTCATCGAAAACCGGCGTGCAGACGGTGAGGTCAGGCAGGTGGGTGCCGCCATTATAAGGCGCGTTGATGAGGAACACATCGCCCGGCTTGATGTCGCTGTTTTCGCGGATGGCGGTGGCGACGGATGCATCCATGGAACCCAGATGCACCGGCATATGCGGCGCATTGGCGACGAGATTGCCTGCCGCGTCGAAAACTGCGCAGGAAAAGTCGAGACGTTCCTTGATGTTCACCGAATAGGCGGTGTTTTGAAGCGTCACGCCCATCTGCTCGGCAATGGACATGAAGAGATTGTTGAAAATCTCCAGCATGACCGGGTCGGCTTCGGTGCCGATGGCCGTGCGGGCGGGCAGCGCCTTGATGCGCGTCAGCACCACATGGTCATGCGCGGTCAGGCGAGCCTGCCAGCCATCTTCGATGACGATGGTCTGGTTTTTCTCGATGATGATCGCCGGGCCGGTGACGGTCTGGCCGCGCTGCATCTGCTCACGCAAGACGACGCCCGCATCGTGCAAAGTGCCTTGCGAGAAGAAGCTGGTCCGCTTGGCGGTTGCCGCTTCCAGATCACTGTCGAGCGACTGAGCGCTTTCGGTTTCGCCAGCACCTCCGCCAACGGCTTCAACTTCCACAGCGTCGATAACGAGAGCCTTGTTTTCCGCAATGAAGCCGAAACGGCGCTTATGGGCGGCCTCGAACTCGGCGCGAAGACGGTCGGCATTGTCCTCTGCTGGGAACGTGGCTTCAACGGACAGCACCGTGTCAGTGCCCGCATAGCGGATGTGGGCGCGCAGATGACGCTGCACGGCTTTAGCCTCTATGCCTTGGGCCAGAAGTTCAACGACGCATTCCTGCGCCAGTTCTTCACCCAGTTCTTTCAAGACTGAAGGCGCTGCTGAATCGAGCGCGACGCCAAGCGCCTTTTGGCGCGTGGCGCGA
Source organism: Brucella anthropi ATCC 49188 (assembly GCF_000017405.1). Taxonomy (NCBI): domain Bacteria; kingdom Pseudomonadati; phylum Pseudomonadota; class Alphaproteobacteria; order Hyphomicrobiales; family Brucellaceae; genus Brucella; species Brucella anthropi. The sequence continues at coordinate 1,203,472 of NC_009668.1, read as the reverse complement.
ATATCGGCCAGGCCCATGCCATAGGCGGACAGCAGGCCGGACATGGGATGAAGGAGAATATTCTTCATGCCGAGCGCGTCGGCCACGAGGCAGGCGTGCTGGCCGCCCGCGCCGCCAAAGCAGTTGAGCGCGTAGCGCGTCACATCATAGCCGCGCTGGACGGAAATTTTCTTGATGGCCTCCACCATATTGGCAACCGCAATGCGGATGAAACCATCGGCAACGGCTTCCGGCGAACGGCCATCGCCGATTTCAGTTGCCAGCGCGGCGAAGCGTTCACGCACCCGCTCCACATCCAGCGGCTGGTTCTGGTCGGGGCCAAAGATTGCCGGGAAAAATTCCGGCAGAAGCTTGCCCAGCATGACATTGGCATCGGTGACGGCGAGCGGTCCGCCGTTGCGATAGCAGGCTGGACCGGGATTGGCGCCCGCCGAATCCGGTCCGACACGGAAACGCCCGGCGTCGTAATGCAGGATCGAACCGCCGCCTGCGGCAACGGTGTGGATCAGCATCATCGGCGCGCGCACACGCACACCGGCAACTTCCGTTTCAAAAGCGCGTTCATATTCGCCGTCGAAATGCGCGACATCCGTGGAGGTGCCGCCCATGTCAAAGCCGATGACATTCGGGAAACCAGCCGTTTCGCCGGTTCGGGCGAGGCCGACGACGCCGCCTGCCGGGCCGGAGAGGATTGCATCCTTGCCCTGAAACAGATCGGCTGCGGTGAGACCGCCAGACGACATCATGAACATGACGCGCGCGCCGGTGCGCTCGACGTCCAGCTCATTGGATACCTGCGCAACATAGCGGCGAAGAACCGGCGACAGATAGGCATCGACGACCGTGGTGTCGCCACGACCGACCAGCTTGATCAGTGGCGAAACTTCATGGCTGACGGAGACCTGCTCGAAGCCGAGACTGCGCGCAATGCGAGCAATTTCAGCCTCATGTGCAGGGAATTTATAAGCATGCATGAGCGCGATGGCGACGGATTTGTAGCCCTGTTCCTTCAGTGCAGCCAGTACGGCTTCCGCCTCGGCGGGATCGAGCGCCGTTTCAACCGTGCCGTCTGCCTGAACGCGTTCGTTCAGTTCCACGACCTTTTCGTAAAGCGCTTCCGGCTTGATGATCTCGGTCGCAAAAATCTTCTTGCGTTCCTGATAGCCAATGCGCAGCGCATCGCGAAAGCCCTTGGTGGTGACAAGGGCCAGCCGTTCGCCCTTGCGCTCCAGAAGCGCATTGGTCGCGACCGTCGTTCCCATGCGAACTTCGCCGATAATTCCGGCGGGAACCGCTTCGCCGGTCCTGAGGCCAAGATGCAGGCGAATGCCGTGAACGGCGGCATCCTTATAGGCAGACGGATTTTCGGAGAGAACCTTGCGTGCATGAAGCTGGCCCTGCGGATCTCGCCCGATGATGTCCGTAAACGTGCCACCGCGGTCGATCCAGAAGTCCCATACTCCGCGTCCCGTTCCGCTCATCGTCGGCTCCCTTACACAGCACTACTGGTGCATTTCGAAATCTTTTCAGGATTTCATAGTCCCACTTTATTGACAAAATGTCGATAAGATGGTGACATAAAATACACATAAATAAGGGAGCAGCAAGAATGGGGAAAAACAGGGGCAGCGAAGAAACTGTAGCGGTGTCTTCCGAGACCCGGGAAGCAAGCTTCGATGAAGTCGCGTTGCCCAAGCATCTGCGCCCGGTTGCCTCAATAGGTCCCATTGTATCGTCTGCGCATCTTGCTGAAGGCGGTTCGCCGGGTATGTCCGAGGTTGAATATGGCCTCATTCTCGCATCGCACGCGTTTTCGCGCTGGATGGTTCGCTGCATGGCTGCAGCAGGATTGCCGGGGCTCTCTCCCATCGAAGTGCTGATTCTTCATTCGATCCGTCATCGTGATCGCGAGAAGAAGCTTGCCGATATCTGCCTTGTTCTCGATATTGAAGATACGCATATTGCGACGTATGCCATCCGCAAGCTTGAAAATGCCGGTCTGCTGACCACCGGCAAGGCAGCGAAGGAAAAGACGGTGAAGATCACCGCCAAAGGAGCAGAAGCCTGCGCGCGCTATGCGCAGATTCGCGAACGCCTTCTGGTTGATTCCACCGCCAATGCGCGCCCGTCTGAAGAAGCGCTTTCGGAAGTGGCTGCCCTTTTGCGTTTCATGTCCGGTGCATTCAATCAGGCCACGCGGTCTGCCATCACACTTTAAGAGGGTTGGAAGTTTGAGCGGAACCGAGTTGAGCGAACGAGTTTCAAAGCCTCTGCTGACCGTTGATGGCCTCAGTGTCGAATTTGGCGCGAGCCGTGTCGTTGACGATCTGAGTTTCTCGGTACATCCGGGTCGCACGCTGGCTGTGGTCGGAGAGTCCGGTTCGGGCAAGTCCATCACGTCGCTTTCCATCATGCGGCTTGCCGATATGAGCGGCGCGAAATTCCCGTCTGGCCGGATTCTGTTTGGCGAACGCGATCTGCTGAAAGCCGATCAAAAGACGATGCGCGGCATTCGCGGCAAGGAGATCGCCATGATCTTCCAGGAACCGATGACGTCGCTCAATCCCGTTTTCACTATCGGCAACCAGCTATCCGAAGTGCTGATGCTGCATGAGGGCATGACCCAGCAGGCGGCGCTTGCCGAGGGTAGGCGGCTTCTGGAAATGGTGCGGCTGCCGGATGCGGAAGGGCTGCTGAAGCGCTATCCGCACCAGCTTTCTGGCGGGATGCGCCAGCGCGTCATGATCGCCATGGCGCTTGCCTGCCGCCCGAAACTGTTGATTGCCGATGAGCCGACGACCGCACTCGATGTGACCATTCAGGCCCAGATACTGCACATTATCAGGGATTTGCAGCAAGAACTTGAAATGGCTGTGATTTTCATCACGCACGATATGGGCGTGGTGGCGGAAATGGCTGACGATGTGGTCGTCATGTGGAAGGGCAAGAAGGTCGAGGAAGGCCCGGTTGGGCAGATTTTTTCGAAGCCGCAACATGCCTATACCAAGACGCTGCTGTCGGCAGTGCCGAAGCTTGGCAGCATGACGGGCGAAGCCTTTCCCAAGCGGATGCCGGTCATGACCATGCGTGACGGCATGCCGGTTTTGACGGGCGAGGAGCGCATTCAGGACACGGCGCGTTATGGCGACAAGCCGTTGCTTTCCGTAGACGATCTTTATGTACGCTTTCCGATCAAGAAGAACCTGTTCGGGAAGGTCACGCATGTCTGCAACGCTGTGTCGAAGGTCGCATTCGATATCTATCCGGGCGAAACGCTGGCGCTGGTCGGTGAATCCGGTTCGGGAAAATCGACCATAGGGCGCACCATCCAGCAATTGCAGACGCCGCTTTCCGGCGATATTCGCTTCAACGGCAAGGCCTATTCGGCCATGAGTGCTGCCGAGCGATATGCCATGCGCCGCGAAGTGCAGTATATTTTCCAGGACCCGTTTGCATCGCTTGATCCGCGCAAGACGGTTGGCTTTTCCATTGCAGAACCGATCCGCACGCATGGCCTTCTCGACAATAGTAAGGCGATCAATGCGCGCGTGGCAGAATTGCTGGAGCGGGTTGGTCTCGGCCCGGAACATGCCAAGCGCTATCCGCACGAATTTTCCGGCGGTCAGCGCCAGCGCGTCTGCATTGCGCGTGCGCTTGCCTCCAAGCCGAAGCTCATTATTGCCGATGAAGCTCTGTCGGCGCTTGATGTTTCCATTCAGGCGCAGGTTATCAACCTGTTCATGGACCTCCAGAAAGAGCAGGATCTCGCTTATCTCTTCATCAGCCATGACATGGCGGTAGTCGAAAAGATGAGCCACCGCGTGGCCGTTCTCTATCTCGGCCAGATCATGGAACTCGGCTCGCGGCAGCAGGTTTTCGAAACGCCGTCGCATGACTACACGAAGCGGCTTCTCTCGGCGGTGCCGATTGCCGATCCCGCTGCGCGCACCAACCGTTCCGCACTGGAAGGTGAAATTCCAAGCACGACGCGCCGGATTGATGACAAGCCGCCGATCTATCGCCATCGCGAGGTCGCAACCGGGCATTTTGTGGCCGAAACTGCCTGACGCATAAAGTTCAACAGAAACCCAAAGGGGAAAAACAATGATAAGGAAAACACTTAAAGCCGTTCTCATGGCTTCCGCTCTCTCGGCGGCAGTGTTTGTATCTGCTCCGGCTTTCGCTGCCGGAAAGCTGACCGTTTCGTCGCCGCAGGACCCAGGCAGCTGGGACCCGATCGACACTTTCCTCGTCAACTGGGCTTCTGTCGCCACCAATATTTTCGACGGTCTGGTCTATCGCGGACCGGACCTCAAGATCGTTCCGGCCCTCGCAACCTCGTGGGACGAGCTAGACGAAGGCAAGCGCATCCGCTTCCATCTGCGCGAGAACGTCAAGTTCCATAATGGCGAGCCGTTCAACGCCGAAGCCGTCAAGTTCACCTTTGATCGCCTGCTCGGTGACGAGGGCGCGAAAGGCCCGCAGCGTTCGAACTATATCGCCATCGAGAAAGTGGAAGTTATAGACGACAAGACCGTCGATTTTCATTTGAAGGCACCGGACCCTGTTCTCATCACCAAGCTGGCCGGTTATGGTGGCATGATCGTTCCGCCAAAATACATTCAGGAAAAAGGCGACGATTATTTCAACACGCATCCGGTCGGTACCGGGCCATTCAAATTCGCGTCCTATGAACCGAAGGTGAGCATCAAGCTTGAGGCTTTCGCTGATCATTGGGGCGGTGCGCCGAAACTTTCCGAACTGGAATATCGCTTCATCACCGAGCCTTCGACCGCCGTTGCCGAACTTCAGGCCGGTCGCGTCGATCTGGTCATCCCGCCGACCATTCCGATTGGTATGATCCCGACCATTCAGGGCGATCCGAAGCTGGAGCTTGTCACTGCATCGGGTCCAACTGTCTATGCCCTGCGCTTCAACACGGCTGATGGCATCACCAAGGACGAGCGCGTTCGCAAGGCGCTGATCATGGCGGTTGACCGCGATGCGATCATCCAGTCCATTCTGGCAGGTCAGGCCGAGCCGATTGCAAGTTTCCAGGGTTCGCTGTCCTTCGGCTTCGACCCGAACATGAAGCCGCTGCCTTACGATCCGGAAGGCGCGAAGAAACTGCTCGAAGAAGCGGGCGTCAAGCCTGGCGCAACCGTGCAGATCGATGTGCGCGGTCAAGATGCAAGCTTCAATGAAGTGGCGCAGGCTATCGCAAGCTTCCTGCAAATGGTCGGCGTCAATGCCACCATCAAGCCTTATGACACCAATGTTTTGCTGAACGATATCATCCCGCAGGGCAAGACCGGCGCCATGTTCCAGCAGGCCTGGGGCGGCTGGACCTTCGACTACGATAACACCGCCTATTCCATGTACCATTCCGGCGAGAAGTGGAACCCGTACGACAAGGACGAAAAGCTCGACAAGATGCTGGAAGCGCAGCGCTCGGTTATTGATCGCGGCGAGCGCGAAAAGCTCTTGCAGGAAATCGCGGTTTACGCTGCCGACCGTGCACTCGAAATGCCGCTTTACAATCTCAAGGCAATCTTCGGCGTCAACAAGCGCGTGAAGAACTTCGTGCCGGTGCCTGACAGCCGTCTGCGTTTGACGGACGTCACTGTCGAGTAAGCAAGAATGACAATACGGCAAGCCGGATATGACCGGCTTGCCGCAGCATTTCGGAGGCGCACTGGTGGCCGGATTTCTGATCAAACGAATTTTGCAGGCGTTGTTCGTGCTCGTCGCGATGACGCTGCTTGTCGCTTTCGCGGTCCGCCTGACAGGCGATCCGGCATTGATGCTGACGCAAGGCGCTGGCAGCATCACCGAAGCCGATCTCGCACGCATCCGTGAAGGTCTCGGTCTCAACCAGCCGTTCTTCGTTCAATACTGGCAGTTTCTCAAGGGACTGTTCACAATGGATCTGGGGCGCAGTTTCCTTGGCGGCACGCCGGTTTCCACGCTCGTTGCTGGCGCTCTGCCCGCCACGCTGATGCTGGCTTTCGCCTCGCTGTTCGTTTCTATTGTGATTTCCGTTCCACTCGGCATCAAGGCTGCGGTGTCGCGTGGAAAATGGGCCGATCAGCTGATCCGCATCTGCTCGCTGGTGGGCCTGTCCTTTCCGAACTTCTGGCTGGCGACCATGCTGGTGCTGCTGTTCGGCATCTCGCTGCAATGGCTACCGCCAAGCGGCATGAGCGGCATTGCAAGCTTCATCATGCCCGCGCTCACCATGGGCGTCATCCTGACTGCAACCAATGTTCGTCTTGTGCGCACGGCGATGCTGGAGACGCTGCAATCGCAATATATTATGGTGGCGCGCGCCAAGGGGTTGAGCGAGAACAAGGTTCTCTACAAGCATGCGCTGCGCAATTGCGCCATTCCGCTGATCACTTATCTCGGCCTTCAGTTTGGCGGGCTTCTCGGCGGCATCGTCGTGGTGGAGCGTGTGTTCAATTGGCCGGGCATGGGTACGTTGGCCTTCGACGCTGTGGCAGGGCGCGATTATCCTGTCCTGCAGGCCACCATCGCGATCCTTTCCATGCTGATCATCGGCGTCAATCTTCTCGTGGACATCGCTTATGGCCTTGTCGATCCGCGTATCCGCACGGAGTAGGACCCATGGCAACCAAGACCTCATCCGTTCTGTTTTCGCGTTTTGCGAGCCTCGAATTCATCGTCGGTGTCGTGCTGACCGGCTGCATTTGTCTGGCGGTGATTTTCTCCGGCTATCTGTTTCCGGGCGGCGCCAACAAGATCGATCTCCTGGCGCGCCTGACACCGCCATTTGTCAATCAGGCCCATATTTTCGGCACCGATCCGCTGGGCCGCGATGTGCTGGCGCGTGTCATCACCGGCGGCAAGATTTCGCTGTTTGTCGGTTTTGTCTCGGTGCTCGGCTCCGTTCTTATCGGCACCATCATGGGTCTCGTCGCTGGCTATTATCGCGGCTTCTGGGATATGGCGCTGATGCGCTTTGTCGATGTGCAGCTGGCCATGCCCTTCATATTGCTTGCCATCACTGTGATGGCCATTCTGGGTGGCGGGCTTTTCAACACCATCATTTTGCTGATCGTCTCGCAATGCGTGCAATATGCGCGACTGGTGCGCGGCTCGGTGTTGTCGTTACGCGAGCGCGAGTTCATCCTGTCAGCCCGGGCCATCGGCGTGAAGGACTGGCGCATCATCTTCCAGCACCTGCTGCCGAACCTGCTTGGTCCGGTCATCGTGCTGATGACGCTCAATGTCGCCAATAATATCCTGCTGGAATCGAGCCTGACCTTCCTCGGCCTCGGTGTCGATCCGACCATTCCAAGCTGGGGCGGCATGCTGGCCGATGGTCGCACTTATCTCCAGACTGCATGGTGGGTGAGCATTTTCCCGGGCCTCGCCATTCTGTTCACGGTGCTTGGTCTCAATCTTCTTGGCGATTGGCTGCGCGACAGCCTCGATCCAACCGGCAGGACTTCCCGATGAGCGTGCTTTTTGAGAAAACCTATCCGCGCACCATTCATGCGCTTGTCGAACGCTTCCTGAAACCGGAAATGCGCGGCGCGAAGGTGGACGCATGGCTGTTCGATGACCAGCCGAGCCGCTTTGCCGCGGAAACGACGCTGCGCGAGGCTGGTGTCGAGGTGCGGCTGTGCTCGGCTTATAAGCCGCTCCTCCATTTCTTTCTGGAAGAAGTTGATGGCTCTGCGCTGAAGTCGGCAGCGATCCGTTATCCGCGTCATGACGCCTGTGTGCAGAACCGGTTTCTGCTTGAGACCTATCCTTTATCATCGCTTCTTCCGGAGGTGGAGATAGATTTCTCGGCTTCGGGCAAAGACGATTTTCATTATGAAGTCGATCTGGTCTTTGCCGATGGCCATAGTGAGAGCCGCCGGGTTTTCGCACCGAACCGCGTGCATGTGGATTTCATCGGCGAAACGCTGGTGTCGCCGACCGGCTGGCTGGCCGTCACGCAGCACGGCAAGATAGAAAGCGCGCGCTATGAGACATCCTATGAAAAGCTGTTTCATGACACCGTCGCGACCATCGCCGCCCATGACTGGAAGCGTGGCGAACCTTATTTCGATGAGCTGAACATCGCGGTCAGTCTGCCGATCACCGACCGCCGCCTGCCTTACGATGAGGAAACGCTGAGCCTCACCGAAGCCATGCACGAGGATATTTACTTCTCGCTGCTCGAAGTTTTTCAGAAGAAGTCAGGTCGCCCGGTGGGCGATCGTGGCTTGCAACCGGGCCAGATCGTGCCGGAAGTCCGCTTTCGCGATGCCGAGCCGTCGGTCAAAGTGGAGACACGCTCGCTTTCAACCGATGACGCGCTGACGGCAGAACAGGTTCTGGAGACGGCGCAAGCGCCGCTTTCCGCCGATCAGATCCGCCGTGAAATCGCCAGACTGGGCGGCAAGCCGTTCGAGGCAAAGACCCGTTCAGGCAGAACGGTGCGCGCGACCTATCGCAAGGGCAGCGATGCCGCGATGATGATCAGCGCTGGACAGCACGCCAATGAAACGACCGGCGTTGTCGGCGCGTTACGGGCGGCTAACCGGCTTGCTGCGCGCGAAAGCGCGCATTTCACGATCTCCCCGCAGGAAAATCCGGACGGATACGAGATACACAAGCGCCTTTGTGCGCTTCAGCCGCACCACATGCATCACGCCGCGCGCTATACGGCGCTGGGTGACGATCTTGAATATCGAAGCGGCGAGGGGCTCTATGAAAAGGCCATTCGTATCGAGGCTGAAAAGCTGACGGATGCGAAACTGCACGTCAACCTGCATGGTTATCCATCGCATGAATGGACGCGTCCGCTGTCCGGTTATGTGCCGCGTTCCTTTGCCATGTGGACGCTGCCGAAGGGCTTTTTCCTGATCATCCGCCACCATGCCTCCTGGGAGAAGGCAGCAGAAGAACTAATCGACCGCGTGACGAAACATCTGGCCGCGATTGATGGCTTGGTTGCCTATAACAATGCCCAGATCAGGCTGTTCGAGCAGCATGCAGGCGAAACGGGTTTCCGCATCATCAATGGGTTTCCGTGCCTCGTCGGCGTGGATGACCGCCATACGGTGCCATTGACGCTGATCACCGAATATCCGGATGAGACGGTTTATGGAGATGCTTTCGTCAAGGGACATACCGCGCAAATGGAAACCGTGCTGGCATCCTATGATGCCTTGCAGGCACTGTTTTCCTCGGATGCGGTTGCCTAAAGATAATAGACGCCAATGCGTTTGCCGCCGATAATTTCGACGGCAATCTCCATCTCGTAAATGTCAGCGAGGATTTCTGGATGAATAAGTTCATCCGGGCTTCCTTGATGCACAACCTTGCCGTGGCGCATGGCGACTATGTGGTCGGAATAGCACGATGCGAAATTGATATCGTGCAGAACCAGAACAACGGTTTTTCCAAGTTCGTCTGCAGCTCGCCGCAACAACTTCATCATTGAAGCTGAATGCTTCATATCGAGGTTGTTGAGCGGTTCGTCCAGCAGCGCATAATCTGTATCCTGGCATAGCACCATTGCTACGAATGCACGCTGGCGCTGTCCGCCCGAAAGTTCATCCAGAAAGCGTCCGCTTAGATATTCAAGACCGAGATAGCCGATGGCCTGCTCGACATGATTGCGGTCTTCACTATTCGGGCGGCCTTTAGAATAGGGATAACGACCGAAGGTTACGAGGTCGCGCACGGTCAGGCGGGAATTAATCGCATTTTCCTGTCGTAGGATCGAAAGGCGTTTTGCCAACACATCACCGGATGTCGTTGAAACATCGAGTCCGTCTACGGTCACACGACCCTTGTCCATTGGCAGGAGACGGCTCACCATCGAGAGCAGCGTCGATTTTCCTGCCCCATTCGGCCCGATGATCGAGGTTATGCCGCAAGCAGGTAATTTCAGGGTCACGTCATCGACGACAAGTGTGCTGTTATAGGATTTGCTGACTTGGCTGATTTCTATCAACGCGCGTGCCCCCTGACGAGAAGGATAATGAAGACAAGGCCGCCCAGAAACTCGATGATGACACTGAGTGCGGTATTGAACGAGAAGACCCGTTCCAGGATGGTCTGTCCGCCAACGATGCAGAGGATTGCAAGCAAGATGGCTATAGGCAGGATAAACCGGTGTTTTGCCGAACCGGCAAGCATGTAAGCCAGATTGGCGACCAGAAGACCGAAAAAGGTTATAGGTCCAACCAGTGCGGTGGAAACGGAAACCAACACTGTGACCATGAACAGGATTTTGCGCACGATGCGTCGATGATCGACGCCCAGATTGATTGCCGGATCTCTGCCGAGTGACAGGACGTCAAAGACATAGACGAAGCGCAGACCGTAGAGCGAAACAGCCGCGACAATGACGGCTGACATAATCAGAATGTCGCTATTGATGGTGTTGAAGCTGGCAAAGAAACGGTCTTGCAGGACAGCGAAAAGATTTGGATCAAGCATCCGCTGCATCAGGTTGGAAATGCTGCGGAAAAAGACACCGCAGACAATGCCGACAAGCATAATGAGGTGCAGGCTGCGCGTTGCTCCGGAGAAGAGCCAGTAATAGAGTGTACCAGCGAAAACCACCATGATAGCGGTTTCTGCCAGAAAGCGAATATTCGGTCCGATCCAATCGATTTGAACGGCGCCGAAGAAGAAGACTACCAATGTCTGAATCAGAATATAAAGCGCGTCGAACCCCATGATCGAGGGGGTTAGGATGCGGTTGTTCGTGACTGTCTGGAACAACACCGTTGAAACCGCAATCGAGTATGCGACCAGTACCATGGCTGCAAGCTTGGTGCCGCGGAAGGACAGGATGAAAGACCAGCTTCCCTTTGCGCCGACTGTCATGAATGCTGCCACTGCAAGCAGAGTGAGTACAGAGAGGAGCGAGAGGATCAAGGTAGGGCGCTTAAGCAAGGCGTGAACCCCGCCGCAACAGAAGATAGAGGAATATGACGCTTCCCACGACTCCCATCATCGTACCGATTGGAATTTCGTAAGGAAAGCGGACTACTCGCCCGACAATATCGCAGGCAAGAACAAGTCCAGCGCCGAGTATTGCAACCCACGGTACAGCCCGCCGCATATTGTCGCCGATGAACATGCTGACGACGTTCGGGACGATAAGACCAAGGAAAGGTATCATGCCAACGGTCACGACGACTGATGCGCTGACCATCGAAACGATGACAAGGCCAAGTGTGACTACACGGCGATAATTTAGGCCAAGGTTGGTGGTGAAATCCTCGCCCAGTCCCGCGACCGTGAAGCGGTCAGCGGCAATGTAGGCGATGATTGTAAGGAAGAACGCAAGCCACAAGAGTTCATAGCGTCCGCGAAGGACGCCGGAAAAATCGCCGGTTGTCCAGGAATTGAGCGATTGCAGAAGATCAAAGCGGTAAGCAATGAAAGTAGTGATTGCACTGACAACGCCACCAAGCATGATGCCGACCAAGGGCACGACAAGAACGGATCGCAACGGAATGGCGCGAAGAATGCGAAGGAACAATGCAGTTCCGGCAAGCGCCGTAACAGAAGCGACCAGCATTTTTCCGATTACAGGCGTTTCCGGTGCGAACAATATGACCAGAAGGATGCCAAGACTGGCTGATTCCACTGTGCCCGCCGTCGATGGTTCAACGAAACGGTTGCGTGTCAGCATCTGCATGATCATGCCTGAGACGGCCATGGACATGCCCGCCAGAATGATTGCAAGGGTACGTGGAATACGGCTGACAAGCATGACTTCGGCGGCACGGTCAGTGGCTTCGGTGCCGAATAGCGTGCTCAGCGACACATCGCTGACGCCGATAAACAGGCTGATGACAGCCAGTACGACGACAACGGCAATGGCTGCTGCAAGTCCCTTCACGCTCGTTTCCTGTTCTGTTGCCTGATCACGGTTTCGGGCCACCTGCTACTAACTGTGTGGCCCGACCGGATTGGGTTTGGAAAGCTGTTACTTTGCTTTGTCGAAAGCCTGGGAAAGCTGATCGATCGTGCCGTGAAGCGCGCCGAGACCGCCACCAATCAGATACCAGTTCTGAGCGTTCAGATAGACAAGCTGCTCCCTTTTCCAAGCATTGGTCTGGCGCACGAGCTCATTGTCCAGAACCTGCTTTGCCGAATTGCCTTCACGACCGATGGCAGCATCACGATCGATGACAAACAGCCAGTCGGGATTGGTTTCGAGGATAAATTCCGAGCTCACGGGCTGGCCATGATTGCCGATGGAAAGGTCAGGCGCTGCAGGCTTGACCCCGAAACTGTCATGCAAGACGCCGAAACGCGAACCGGGACCATAAGCGCTGATTTTGCCGCCGGAAGTGAGGATCAGAAGACCGGTGCCTTTGTTGGCGGCCTTTTCCTTCAATGCAGCAAGTGCGGCATCAAGTTTCTCGGCTTCTGCCTTTGCTTCTGCTTCCTTCCCGAAAATCTGGCCAAGTTTCTCGACATTGGCTTCAGTGTCGGCGATGAAATTCTTCGCATTGGTCGTCAGATCGATGGTTGGAGCGATCTTCGAAAGCTCACCATATTTCGCAGCCGAACGACCTGCCACAATAATAAGATCTGGTTCTGCCGCATTAACGGCTTCATAGTCAGGTTCGAACAATGTGCCGATTTTCGCATACTCGTCGCCCTGATATTTCTTCAGATATTCAGGAAACGATATGCCGCTTGGAACACCAGTCACCTTGACGCCAAGGCGATCCAGATTGTCGAGGGTGCCAAGATCGAAAACCAGTACCTTAGCCGGTGAGGCTGGAACTGCTGTTTCACCCTGAGCATGCTTGATAGTCACATCAGCAGCATTTGCAGTTGAGGCAATGCTCAGCGCCATTATGGCGGCACCGCACAAGCGTGTAACCTGTTGAGCGATATTCAGCATGATGTTCGATCCTTTCATCAATCCTGTGCTTTACAGTCAAGTATCTTCTCCGTCAAAGACCGAGAGAGAAAATTCAGTTGTTTTTGCCCTTGGGGTTTTGTCCGAGCACAATGAAATTAAGGCTGTCCGCCACCGTGAGCGGTATCATCGAGCCGTGGCTCTCATCCTCGAAACGATGAAAGGCTGCGTCGACTTGCGGTAGTTCAGAAAGCTCTTTGAATATGTCTGAACCGGAAGGTCCGCCACGCAGTTTCTTCAGACGGTCATCGTCCTGTTTCGTCTGGCCGGGGCGGCTACCACGTTTGCCGGAGGTTTCTATAAGCAAGCGGATTGGGCGAGGGGCATCCTTGAAGCGCGTGATGAACTGATCTTTATCAGTTAGAATTGAACGATCGTTCCACCAGATTGACGGGTCTGCCGCGCTATAGCTCTGGAAGGAATCTGTGCGGTTGAACAAGGCATAAAGGGTGAACAATCCGCCCAGAGAGTGGCCGAACAGGGCCTGTCGGCTTTTATCGACGTTGAAACGCTTTTCGACTTCCGGCTTTACCTGATTGTCGATGAAGTCGAAGAATGCATCTCGTCCTCCAGTCTTTGGTACATTGAAGTGGACTGGGATCAGATCGTCAGGTGTCGGAGGCGTGAGGTCGAAATATCGCAGGCGGACGATTTCTTCCTGATTGTCAGTCGGGTAGCCGATGCCCACAAATATAGCCTTCAGGGCAGAGTTTTCTGCCATGAGCTTTGCTGCAATCGGCAACATGCGATTGCCGTCGACCATGTATATGACAGGATAGCCACCTTCGGGTGCAACCTCCTGCGGTGCAGCGGTGAATATACGATAGGCGATGCCGTTGGCTTCCATATCAAAGGACGAGGTGGAAGGCTCAGCAGCCTTCACGGTGGAAGCCATCAGTATCCCCGTCATCATCAGGCATGCTTTCTTCACGATATTCGTCAGTGCGCTCATAAGAGCATCCCATTCATGGAAAAGACGCCAGCCATTGCGGGCAGGCGTCTTTTTGTTGTGATACTAGAAGCGGGAAGTCATGCCGACCCAGAGGCGACGACCATCGACGACTGTATTGAAGTCATCGACATCTACTTTCTTGTCGAAGACGTTGTAGACGGCAGCGTTCAGAGTGACATTCTCGCTGAAGTCATACGAACCGCCGATATCGAAGGTTGCATAGGGCTTGTATTTGCGAGCGACTACCTTGCCGTTCCTGTAGACGGGTTCACCGGCTGTGCCGATACGCGCACCCGCATTGGTTTCTTCGCCGTGGTAGTTGCCGCTGGCCCATGCACTCAAGCCTTCAACCGGCGTTATCCAATCTGCACGCAAGCTGGCCATGTGCTTCGGCGTACGTGTCAGAGGCAAGCCCTTGTAGTCACCGGTCTGCTGTTCGGAGTCGGTGTAGGTATAGTTGCCGCGCACGGTAATTGTGTCGGTTGCTTCCCAGTTGAAGGTTAACTCCACACCTTGCATGACGGCTTCATCGATATTGAAGCTGTACCAGAGACGATAGTTCGGATCTTCGCTCCAGCGAATTGGATTACCATTGGCATCCGTCACCAGCGCATTGCTGATCTTGTCCTTGAAATCCGTGTAGAAATAGGTTGCGCCGAGGCGAAGGCCAGACTGGTTGTCCCAGAGAACACTCGCTTCATAGCTTGTGCTTTTTTCAGGCTGCAGATCTGGATCGCCGATGATTACGCCGCAGGTGCCGTTTGGACCATACGAGCATCCCGCGCCGCCCGTCGTATAAGCATATCCCGGGGCGATAGTACGGAGTTCCGGTGCACGGAAGCCGGTGGAGATACCGCCCTTGAACGTCAGTTGTTCAGTTGCGTGCCAGACGGCATAGCCGCGTGGGCTGAAATGCGAGCCATAAATCTCATGGTCGTCCATACGCAGACCGCCTGTCAGGGCGAAGTCTGGCGTGATCCACCATTCATCTTCTGCAAAGAGTGCCCACTGGCGAACGCTGAACTCTTCATCCAATCCGGTACGACGTCCTGGGTTCTGATCGGTCAGCACCGATTGCGAAAACTGTCCACCGGTTACCAGCGTGTGATTACCGTAGAATTCGAACGGAGTTGTGAACTTGCCATCGAGTACCGAATTACGGATATGCGGCGAACGCAGGTTCTCGACGTATCTCTTGGTCTTGTTGTCCCAATTGAAATTGGTGCGTTCTGCCCATTCTTGCTGGAATGAGAATTCCGACGTTGTGGGTCCCCAGCGACCGGTATGGCTGATCGACCAATGATCGCGATCATTGTAGTTGTAGGAATCCGAGCCCGATGCCGCCGTGTTGCCGACGGTGGCGTCGCGACGAAGGCGAGTCTTGCCCAGCTCGAGCATGATATCATGATCTTCATTCGGCGTGATTGTAACGCGACCGGTGATGTCGATATCTTTCTGTTCTGGCGTCCCGCTGACGATATTGTCTTCCTGCCGCTTGAGACCGCGTCCCCAGACCTGAACACCGACGAGGTTCGGGACCAGCGGCCCGGTCATGTAGTAAGACCCCTGCAACGAATTTCCGAATTTGGAATGCTGCTGAACCGTGCCGTCTACAGAGAAAGAACCGCTCCAGGTGTCCGATACTTTCTTGGTGATCACGTTGATAACGCCGCCCATCGCGTCCGATCCGTAGAGCGAAGACATGGGGCCACGAATGACCTCGATCCGTTCGATTGCGTTCGCTGGCGGTAAGAAGCTCTGCTCGAAACCGGAGTTGCCGTTGGTGCGGGCATCGCGCGTGCTCTGGCGCTTCCCGTCAACGAGCAGCAAAGTATAAGAACCAGGAAGACCACGAATGAATATGTCGCGCTCGGCCGCTGGACCTGTCACCGCGACGCCCTGAACGTCTTTCAGAGCATCGGTCAGATCGCGATAGGCGCCTTTTTCCAGCTCTTCGCCAGGAACGACAGTGATGCTTGCCGGAGCGTCGGTGATGTTCTGTTCGAACCCTGTTGCCGTGACAACAATCTGATTAAGTTTGACAGCTCCATCAGCGGTCGTTTCGATGCCCGCTTCCGTTGTCTTTTTCTTCTTGGTGCCAGCTTCGTCTGAAGTTGCCTCTTCCGCAGCGTTGATCGCGGTTTGCGCGATGGCATTCATTTCGCTCAGAAGTAGCGTTGTGGAAAGACACGTCCCCGCTAGGATCGCCCGATAAATGAGCGATTTGCTGGCCAAACGCCTGTTTTGTGTACCATCGGCCCACAATCCCCGAAACAAGCTGGTCATTTTCGTCACCGTTTAAAGTTGAGTTTTCAAGTCTCCTTATGTATGGCTGTCGGATGACGTCAATCGTGATGTTTTATAAGCGTTCTAAATTTCAAAAACCGCAAATGGACGGGCAAGAAAGTGATGTCGGACAAGCAGGTGAAAACGCAGCAACAAACGGAGAAAGGTGAGAGTGAAAGCCTTCGTTTGGGACAATTGCGCTTGCTTATCGCTCTTGATGCACTTCTTGTGGAAGGCAGTGTTGGCGGTGCTGCCAAACAGATGGGCTTAAGCATTGCGGCTATGAGCCGACTGCTCGGACAGATTCGCGGAAAGTTCAACGACCCCATTCTGGTTCGCTCCGGCCGAAACATGGTGGCTACACCAAAAGCCGAAGCGCTCCGTGGGCGTCTACGGCGGTTGGCGAATGAGGCCGAAACGCTGTTGAGTTTGGACTTTACCGAATTGCCGAAGTCGAGCTGTACCGGGCATCACGGGTGGAAGCGAAGCGCCATTGTAACACCGCCGCCGCTCGGAATCCGTAAGGTCGTTGAGCTCGAAAACCATCCGACACCGGAGCAGCTTGCAGCACAGTTCGCTAACATCCAGGACGAAAACGATCCGGCCAGACGACTAGCGAAATATATCGCTGTTGTAGGGCGAAAAGCCGGGCACACCCGTCCGCTCGAGATGTCTGAGGCTGACGATGCATTCACGACGATTTTTACGGGTAATGCCGATCCAATGCAGATCAGTGCGTTGCTCCGGCTCATTCACTATCGTGGGGAAACTGCACCTGAACTTGCTGGCATAACGCGAGCAGCGAGACGAATTTATTCCATGGACGCGGGCTTGAACATGCCAGCGCTGGATTGGCCAGCTTATCTATCGCCGAATTCTGTGCAGTCACCGTGGTTCATGCTTTCAGCCTTGCTGGTCGCGCGGGCTGGTTATCCTGTTGTCTTACACGGTAATTGTGGCACAGGTGAAATCTCGGGCAAGCTTGAGATAGCGGCCGAAGCTATCAATCTCCCGATCGCGACATCACATTCGCTCGCAGAAGGTGCATTAAGAGCGCATGGCATCTGTTTTATGCCGTTGGCCGGTTTCGCTCCTCAGATTCATGCGCTGATGGCGCTTTACCCACTGTTCGAGTCGCGTTCATCTATGAATAGCCTCGTTCATTTGCTCAATCCGATGAATCTCAAGGCATCGTTTTTGGGTGTTACACAGCCCACATATCGTGAGTTACACCGCGATGCGGGCGTACTTCTTGATATGCCTTCTATTTCGGTAGTTTCGACCAGCCGGGACGTTGCCGAGTTAGTTCCGCATCGAACGCATACGATCCATAGGCTTCTTAATGGTCGTGAAACAGATTTATTGCTTCCGACCCTTTCCAAGGAAAGTGGTGACAAGCATTCGAGCTTCAGTTCATTCGAATACTGGTATGGCATCTGGTCTGGCGCGGCAACGGACAAACGCGCAGAAAATACAATCGTTGCGACGGCTGCCATGGCGATGATGACGGCCGCCGCCGCAGACAACGAAAGCCATGCGCAATTTTTCGAGAAAGCCGAAGAGCTCTGGCGAAATCGCCACAGCCGGGCGGCGGCGTGATTTGGAAGTAGTTGCGATTGTGGAACGTAAAACTGTTTCACGTCCGGCAGAATTTGAAAAAGCTTTCTCTCGCTCGTTCGAGGATGGCAAGTCCATGCTTTGTCCACTAATTTTGTAGGTTTTATCTTTCTCCCCGTGAATTCGATTGCAACAGGGGAGCTTCGATGGTCAATCAGGTACTCGGCGAGGCGGGGACGTCTATTTTTGAGGCGATGTCGCGGCTTGCTGTTGAGCGTGAAGCCATCAATCTGGGGCAGGGGTTTCCAGAAGGCTTTGAACCGCCTGAACTCCTTGATGCCGCTGTTCGCGCTCTTCGTGAAACTTCACAACAATATCCGCCCATGATGGGGCTGCCGGTTCTCCGCCAAGCTGTCGCAGAAAACGCAAAGCGATTTCTCGGTCTAGACGTAGACTGGGAAAGGGAAGTTCTAGTTACGTCCGGCGCTACGGAAGCGCTCGCCGATACTTTTCTGGCGCATCTGGATACGGGCGACGAGGTTATCCTGTTCGAGCCGGTTTACGATGCTTACGCTACGCTTATCCGCCGCGCAGGTGGGAAGGTGGTGCCGGTACGGCTGAAACCGCCTCATTGGGAACTACCGCGAGAGGAGCTGGTAAAAGCCATTTCTCCACGGACGAAACTCATTGTTGTCAATACGCCGATGAACCCAATCGGCAAGATACTGGATCCAGATGAGCTGGACCTTCTCGCCGAACTTGCGATCAAGCATGATCTCGTGATCGTTTCGGATGAGGTCTACGAACATCTCGTCTTCGACGGTCACCCGTTTCATTCTATGTTCGGTGTTGAGAAAGTCCGCGACCGTGTCGTGCGAATTGGTTCCGCCGGAAAGAGCTTTTCATTGACAGGATGGAAGGTCGGCTATGTGACAGCCGCCGAAAAACTTCTGGCTCCGATCGCTCGCGCCCACCAGTATGTCACTTTCACCACGCCGCCAGCATTGCAGTCGGCGGTTGCGGTTGGGCTTTCGTTACCTGATAGCTACTTTTTCGGCCTTCGAGCGACGCTGGCATCGCGACGGAATCTGCTGGTTGAAGGGCTGAAATCTGCGGGTTTTGATGTCGTAGCTGTCCATGCCACCTATTTCGCGGTGGCCGATATAAAGTCGCTCGATCATGGCGGTGACGATCTCGATTTTTGCCGACGGTTGACGCTTGAAGCGGGTGTAACCCCGGTTCCTATCTCATCTTTTTTTGGTGCACGCGATGTGCGCAGCCACGTCCGTTTCTGTTTCGCCAAGCGCGAAGAAACGCTGCGGGAGGCCGCTTCACGGCTGGTCCAGTGGAATAATGAGCACAATTGGCGCACCGCATCATAGGCGCGCCCGAAAATCACTACAGGGAAAACAAGATGCATTCAGTTTCATTTTTGCGCGGCGCAGTTTCCGCGGCACTTTTCTCAGCGCTCGTCGCTTCACCGGCGCTTGCGGAAAAAATCCGGTTTGGTGTGACGTCGGGGCCGCATGCTGAAATCGCCGAAGCATTCGCACCCGTTGCCAAGGCAAAGGGACTGGATATCGAGATTGTGGAGTTTTCGGACGGTGCACTGATCGACCCGGCGACAAATGATGGCGATCTCGACGCCAATGGCTTTCAGCATACACCTTACTTCGATCAACAGAACAAGGATCGAGGTCTCAATCTCGTTGCTGTTGGCGGACGTACTGTCTTGCTGCCAATGGCTGGTTACTCACGCAAGTACAAATCTCTAAGTGAGCTGCCAGAGGGCGCACAAATCTCCATTCCCAACGATCCGAGCAATGCAGGCCGTGCCTTGAAGCTTCTTGAAGCTGGCGGCGTTATCGAGCTTACGCCGGGTGTAACTTTCAACGCAACAGAACTCGATATTGTCGATAATCCGAAAAAGGTCAAAATCATACCGATGGAAACGGCCCAGCTTCCGCGGTCGCTGGAAGACGTGGATTTTTCCGTCATCACTTCACATTTTGCGCTGAGTGCCGGGCTGGTTCCGACCCGTGATGCGATCCTGATCGAAGACCAGTTATCCGATTATTTCTGCCTGCTTGCTGTCGCGGGAAAGAACAAGGATGCCCCGTGGGTCAGGACGCTTGTCGAGGCTTATAAATCTCCTGATGTCAAAGCCTTCATCGAGGAGAAGTTCAATGGCAATATCGTAGCGGGTTGGTGACATGAACGTGCTCGTACGCAGCGGACCGGTGTCGAACGCCGTACCGGACGATACAAACCCGGCACCGTCAATCATCGATATACGTTCGCTGACAAAGACCTATGACAAGAAGGCCGGTCCGGTCATCGACAATGTCTCGCTTCAAATCGCCAAGGGAACCATTCACGGAATCATTGGTCGTTCAGGCGCTGGAAAAAGCACGCTCGTGCGTTGCCTGAATGGTCTGGTGCACCCAACCGGAGGACAAGTCGTTGTTTCCGGGCGAGAGATCACAACGTTGCGTCAAGGCGAATTGCGACAGGTTCGTCGTGAAGTATCAATGATATTTCAGCATTTTAGTCTTCTGTCTTCACGAACTGCTTTTGGCAACATAGCCCTGCCACTGGAGCTCACAGGCGTTGATCGCAGCACCATAAGAACCCGCGTGAACGATTTGCTTGATCTGGTGGGCCTCAAGGGAAAGGCCGATGCTTATCCATCGGAACTGTCTGGTGGTCAGAAACAGCGTGTGGGTATCGCGCGCGCATTGGCTCTGGAGCCGAGCGTTTTGCTGTCGGATGAGGCGACGTCGGCGCTTGATCCCGAAACCACGGAGCAAATTCTTTCGTTATTGAAAGATATCAATCGGCGACTGGGGCTGACGATTGTGCTCATAACGCATGAAATGGACGTGGTGCGCCAGATCGCAGACCACGTGACGGTTCTTGATGGCGGCAAAGTCGTTGAAAACGGAGCGACCTTCGACGTCTTCGCCTTTCCGCAAACACCGATCGCCCGGTCATTTCTGGCTAGCATCGTCGCCCACGACCTCCCGCCGGAAGTATCGCAGCGGGTGCTTCCACAACCAGTTGTTGGGTCGGATCCGGTTCTACGCATTATCTTTTCCGGTGAAGCCGCGCATGCGCCGGTCGTTGCGACACTCGTGCAGCGCTTTGGGATAAATCCGAACATATTGCACGGGCGTATAGACTATATCGGCGGCAGACCACTGGGCGTCATGACACTCGTCGCTGAGGGTGGTTCCACCGATCTTACCGACGTCCGCAATTATCTGTCTTCACTCAATCTTCATGGAGAGGTCATCGGTCATGTTGTCCGATCTGCTTCCGCCGGCACTCGTCGGGCTCTTGCTTGAATCGCTGAAGCAGACGGCCATTATGGTGGCCGCATCTGCCACTCTGTCGACATTAATTGGCCTGCCGCTCGGTGTTGCACTGGTTGTTACCAGTCCGGGCCAGTTTCTTGAACGACCGGTCTTCAATCGTATTGCTGGTACTGTCGTCAATCTGGTTCGATCCACGCCATTCATCATTTTGATGGTGGCGATCATTCCCTTGACGCGCCTGATTGCCGGAACAACTGTTGGCACCTATGCGGCCATCGTGCCACTGACCGCGGCCATCACACCTCTTTACGCACGGCTTGCCGAAACGGCGATGCGTGAGGTGGACCACAGCCTGATCGAGGCTGCGGAAAGCATGGGCGCAACACCAATTCAGATCATCTTCAAGGTGCTCTTGCCTGAAGCGCTACCCGGGATCATTGCGGGGCAAACGGTTACGCTAGTCAGCTTGGTCGGGTACTCGGCGATGGCAGGAACAGTCGGCGGCGGTGGACTTGGCGATCTCGGAATTCGCTTCGGATATCAACGCTTCATGCCGGAAGTCATGGTTGCCGTCGTCATCATCCTGGTTGCGATCGTGCAATCCATCCAGATCACGGGCGACTACGCCGCCCGTCTTGTCAATCACCGTGTGGCGCGCAGCCGTCGTTCCCGCTGAGAGTTTTTCAGGAGCTTCCAATGACTATACATACCACCCCAATCAATCTGCCTCTGCTTGACTTGTCCCGTTTCAACGGCAGTGCTGAGGAGCGCGACAGTTTCATTGAGGAGCTGCGCCGCACTCTTCACGAACATGGCTTTTTCTATCTCACGGGACATGGCGTCGATCCGAAACTCGTGGAGGACGTGGTTGCAACGGCGAAGACGTTCTTCGCACTTCCAACGGAAGAAAAACTCAAGATAGAAATGGTGAAGTCATCGCATTTCCGCGGTTACAATCGTGCTGGCCTCGAACGGACACGTGGCGAGCAGGATTGGCGCGAACAGCTCGATATCAATACGGAATCAGAACCTGCCGAGATCGGTCCGAATAGCCCGGCATGGAAGCGTTTGATCGGCCCGAACCAGTGGCCGGAAGCACTGCCCGAACTTAAGCCGTTGCTGCTTGCTTATCAGGCCGAGGTGACACGCGTTGGCATTGATATTCTCAAGGCCATCGCCGCGGCTTTGGGGCAGCCGGAAGGCTTTTTCGCCCAGATTTATGAGCCGCATCCATCCCAACTCCTGAAGATTATCCGTTATCCGGGGCGCGATATAGCGGAAAGTGAGCAAGGAGTGGGCGCGCATAAGGACGGCGGTTTCGTTACTGTGTTGCTGCAAGATATCATCCCCGGCCTGCGCGTTCAGCGGGAAGATGGCGAATGGATTGATGCACCTCCGGTTCCCGGCACTTTTGTTATCAATACGGGAGAACTGCTTGAACTTGCCACCAATGGATTCGTGCGGGCAGATGTGCATGGCGTTGTCGCGCCGCCAGCCGGTGTGGAACGCTTTTCCGTCGCCTTCTTTCTCGGTGCTCGATACGACGCGACGATTCCGGTTATCGATTTGCCAGATGAGTTGAAGACCAAGGAGCGCGGTGTGACTGTCGACACGCTGAACCCGATCTTCCGTGAAGTTGGTGCGAACAATCTAAAAAGTCGCCTCCGGTCCCATCCTGATGTTGCGCGTGCTCATCATGCAGATTTGCTGACACCCGAACAATTGGCGGATCGCTCGCCCGGATCAACATATTGACAGGTTGATCTTCATTTTCCAGGGCGTCGTGGTCGTGCTGACGAGAACGCCCTGTTCACCCCATCCCTTGACGGCTAATTGTGCTGGTCTCAACAGCCGTCAAGGAACGAGTTCGGGGGTACGTGGTTGATCCAGATCGTTCCGGATCATGCGACACCCTCACGAGTGACCGCCGCTCATGTTTCGCTTTTTCGCAAACATTTATAAGCTGCGATTGCTGGCAGGTGAGCGCGGCAGCTATCATTATGGTGGAAACCTTTTATCATTTTGCCAAGCGGATGCCCGTCTTTTTTCAAAAGTTTCGGCAGATTGACCGTGTAGTTGTCATTTTGAACAATTTGTTCCCACGAAATTTAACAAATCCACGGCTTGATCGTTCAAAGCATCAATGGAAATCTCCCTGCACTTATAAAAGCGTGAAGTAGGGAGGGGATCGCTGAAATGCCTGTAATGCCCAAATTGTGTGCCGATACCATAGTTTATAACGGCACGATCTGGTGTGGATATGAAGAGGGCACAGTCGAAGCCCTGGCCATCTGGCAAGGCAAGGTGCTCGCTACGGGCACCAAGGATCAAATCTGGTCTTTGAAGGGCGATAATACGCGTTTGATCGATCTGAAAGGACGCTTTGCCACACCCGGGCTGAATGACGCTCACCTGCATCTCATTTCGATTGGGTTGACACTCAAGTGGATTGATGCGACGCCGCAGGCGGCCCCGACATTGCAAAGCCTGCTTGACGCCATTCGAGAACAGGCTGCTTCCGCACCTCCCGGCGCATGGATCAGAGCACGCGGCTATGACCAGACGAAGCTCGATGTCGGTCGGCACCCGCATAAATCGGAGCTTGATGCTGTTGCTCCACACAATCCCGTCATGGTGGTACGCGCATGTGGCCACGTCTCGATCTTCAATTCGAAGGCATTTGAACTGGCGGGTATCGACGAAAATTCCCCGGTGCCAGATGGCGGCTTGATCGAGCAGAAGAATGGTACTTTGACGGGGATGGTTGCAGAAAATGCGCAAGGCGCCGTCCGCAAAGCGATCCCCAAGGCAACGACGGAAGAGATGATCGAGGCCATTGAGGCTGCAGGCAATCTTCTCCTTTCCTATGGCATCACCAGCGTTATGGACGCCGCTGTCGGTCAGGTCGCAGGCTTCGATGAAATCCGTGCCTACAACCTCGCCAAACTCGACAAGCGCTTGCCGGTGCGCACCTGGCTCGTGCTGCTCGGCGATCCGGGACCTTCCATTGTCGAAGAATGCTACAAAGCAGGACTTGTTTCCGGTGTCGGCGATGACATGCTGACAGTCGGTGCCGTCAAGATTTTCCTTGATGGATCGGCGGGCGGACGCACTGCATGGATGAGCAAGCCGTATCTCGGCGACGACGATAATATCGGTGTCCAGATATTGCCGGATGCAGAACTGGAAGCGCTGGTGCTCGATGCCCATAAAAAGGGTTATCAGTTGGCTTGCCACGCTATCGGCGATGCAGCGATTGGACAGCTTATTACAGCCTATGAAAAGGCACTCGCAGCGCATCCCGATCCAGATCGCCGCCATCGTATCGAACATTGCGGGTTCTCCACGCCGGAACAGCATGAGCGGATGAAGAAAGCCGGGATTTATCCTTGTCCGCAACAGGTCTTCATATACGATTTCGGTGACGCCTATATTTCTGTTCTTGGCGAGGAACGCGCTCTTTCAAGCTATCCGCTGAAAACTTGGAAGGATCTGGGCTTTAAGCCTGCGACTGGCAGTGATTCACCGGTCTGCCATCCGAACCCCTATCCAAACATCTATTCGATGCTTACGCGCGAAACGGGTGAGGGAACGGTGATGGATACCCGCGAATGCGTGACCATCGAAGAGGCCCTGCAAGTTTATACGGAGTTCGGTGCTTTCTCTCAGAAGCTGGAGAATGTGAAGGGCAAGCTTGTAACTGGGCAGGTTGCTGATATTGCGGTCTTTTCACGCAATATGCTTACCGCGAAGCCGGAAGAGATTCTCAACGACACGCATTGTGTTCTTACAATGCGCGACGGTGAGGTCGTATTCGAACGGTCGTGAGTTAAATGCTCCCGGTTTCCGGGGGCAATAAAAAGAATAGAAGCGTAAACGCTTCGGGGCGATTTCGGGCAGCGAGGTTTCGACAGAGCTGCCCGAAGAACGGTTCATCTGAATCGCAAGAATGACATTTATGAAGGGGAACAACATGAGAAAATTTGCATTGCTGGCAGCGCTGTCCGCAGTCCTGCTGGCCGGAAGGGCGGCTTACGCGGCGGACGAACCACGTTCGGGAGGCGTCATCAATTTTGTCGCCCCCTACGGCGACAGCTTCTCGACGCTCGACATTCAAGCATCGCCTGCCACACAAGACGAGTTCTACGCCAAGGCGATTCACCGTACGCTCTATGATTGGGATGCTGATCTCAACAAACCGGTACTCGGTCTTGCAACCGATGTGACGGTGTCCGACGACAGGCTCGTCTATACCTACAAGCTTCGTCAGGATGCATTTTTCCACAATGGCAAGCCTTTGACGGCAGACGACATTATCTGGAGCTACACCCGGATCATGGATCCAAAAAAGGCATTCCCACCGGCACGTTACATCGCCGAAATCAAAGGGGCGGAGGAATATACGCAGGGCAAGGCCAAGGAAATTTCCGGCCTGAAGAAGATCGATGACCATACGCTCGAAATCACGCTGAAACAGCCAATTGATCCGGGCTTCCAGTTCATGCGTAACAACACTGCCATTTACCCGGCAGGTGAGGGGGATAGCGAAGAGTTTCAGCGCCACCCGATTGGTCTCGGACCTTATAAGTTTGCGGAATATGTTCCCGGCTCTCGCCTGACAGTGGAGAAGTGGGACAAGTACTACGAAAAGGGCAAGCCCTACGCCGACAAGATCAATATCATGATCATGGGTGATGCGGCCGCGCGCGACGTTGCGTTCCGCAACAAGGAGATCGACGTAGCCGTGCTCGGGCCGGCACAATATACCGCCTATCTTGCCGATCCTGAACTGGCAAAGAATATGGTCGAGGTAGCTGAGGTATATACGCGCGCCGTCGGCTTTAATCCGGATTTCAAGCCGTTCCAGGACAAGCGCGTTCGTCAGGCAATCAACTACGCCATCGATAGCGATCTCATCATCAAGCGTCTCGTCAAAGACAAGGCCTATCGTGCTGTTGGTTGGCTGCCAAACTCATCGCCAGCCTTCGACAAGGATGCGAAGCCTTATCCGTATGACCCTGAAAAAGCAAAAGCTTTGCTTGCTGAAGCTGGGTATCCCGACGGCTTCGAATTCGAATTGACAGCAACGCAAAACGAGAGTTGGGGCCTGACCATCGTTCAAGCGATCATTCCGATGCTCGCCAAGGTCGGTATCAAGGTGAAGGCAAAGCCGGTCGAAGCGTCAGTGCTTGCGGATGTAGTTCCGGCTGGCAATTTCCAGGCCTATATGTGGTCGCTCGAAAGCGGTCCGGATGCACTGACGGCGATGCAGTGCTTCTATTCCACGACCCCACAATCTGCGTGTAACTACCAGAAGTTCTCGAACGCAGAATTCGACAAGATTGTCGATGAGGCAAAGGTGGCGAAAACCGAAGAAGAGAAGAACGAGCTTCTGAAGAAGGCCAACAACCTGTTGCAGGAAGAAGCGCCGGTCTGGTTCTTCAACTACAATAAGGCTGTCATGGCACATCAGCCATGGTTGCATGGCCTGCAGCCAAACTCGGCGGAGCTCGCCGTTCAGTCCTATGAAAAGCTGTGGGTTGATGACACGGTTCCGTCCGGTCGCTAATTCTGGCTGATCTGGATCGGCCCGCTCGTTATCGGGCGGGCCTCTGATCCCCTTTGCTCCAGCGTAGTTTACGCTGATCCGAAAGGAGGACCATGTGCTCTATTTTATTTTTCGGCGCATCTTGCAGATGATACCGACGGTTGTCGCTGTATCGCTGCTGATCTTCGTCATTTTCAGTGTTGTTCCGGGCAGCATCGCTTCTGGCCTAATTGCCAATGGCAAGGGCATGAACGACCCGAAGATGGTCGAAAAGATCACTCAGGAATTTGGCCTCGACAAGCCTGTCCATGTGCGTTTCGGCAATTATCTGGTTCAACTGGCACAGTTTGATCTCGGTACGTCCTATCGATCAAGACAGCCCGTTGTCTCGCTTATTCAGGAGCGCATGTGGCCAACATTGAAGCTCGCTTTTGCAGCTATGGGGTTTGCGATCCTGATAGGCGTACCGCTTGGGTTTCTCGCGGCACTTAAACCCGGAAGCCTTCTCGACAGTGTGACGATGATAGGCGCAGTCTCGGGCCTCTCGCTACCACAGTTCTGGCTGGGCCTGCTGGCCATGTATCTCTTCGCACTGACACTTGGATGGTTGCCGAGTTTCGGCTATGGCGATGGAGGCATCAGAAACGTCATTCTGCCTGCGCTGACGTTGGGTGTTGCGCCATTGGCGTTGCTGGCAAGAACAACGCGTGCAGCCGTGCTTGAAGTGATGGGCGCTGATTTCATTCGTACCGCCCGCTCTAAAGGCATGAGCAGCTTTCGCCTGGTGAAATGGCATGTCATGCGCAATGCGCTGGTGTTGATTATCACGACAATCGGCTTGCAATTCGGATCGATGATGGGGCAGGCCGTGGTGGTGGAGAAGTTATTCTCGTGGCCGGGCCTTGGCTCCTTGCTGATCGATAGCGTTTCGCTGCGCGACATTCCCGTGGTGCAGGGGGCAATTCTCGTAATCGTGTTGTGGTTTTTGGTCATCAATACGATCGTTGACATTCTCTACGCGGTTATCGACCCGCGCATAAGCCACGAGTAAGCCCATGAAGCTCCGTTTCAATCTCGTATTTGGCGGGTTCGTGTGCATCGTAATCGTAGGTGCTGCCGTATTTGCACCATTGCTGGCGCACTATAATCCGGTTCTCGATGCCGATCTGATGAATGCAGAACTGCCCCCCGATGCACAATTCTGGTTCGGCACCGACGCACAGGGCCGCGATGTTTATTCGCGCATCCTCTATGGTGCGCAAGTATCTTTGACCGTTGGTGTCGTCTCGCAGTGCATCAACACTGTTATTGGACTGTGTTTTGGCATTTCTGCCGGTTATTTCGGCGGTTGGTGGGATGATTTCGTCAATGGTCTGACTAATCTCATGCTGGCAATTCCGTCGCTGATCTTCGCGCTGGCAATCATGGCTGTCCTCGGCCCCGGTTTGCCAAGCCTTCTGCTCGCGCTTGGTCTGACGAATTGGTCCTGGACTTGCCGCATTGCGCGCAGTTCCACCCTTTCGCTAAAGAAGCAGGGCTATATTCAGGCTGCCAAGATGCTTGGCTATAGCGATGCCCGCATCATGATCACGCAGATCGTGCCAAACATGATCGGGCCTATTCTTGTGATCGGTACGCTCGGAATGGGCGACGCAATTCTGGCAGAAGCAGCACTTTCCTATCTTGGTCTTGGGATCAGTCCACCAGATCCAAGCTGGGGTAACATGCTCACCGATGCGCGTGAGTTGATCGTGAACGCGCCTTGGGCTGCCGTGTTTCCCGGTTTGGCCATCTTCTTCACGGTGCTTGGACTCAATCTGTTCGGGGACGGTCTTCGCGACTGGCTCGACCCGCATATGAGGACACGCAAGGTATGAGCGAACAAGCACTTCTTGAGGTAGAGAACCTCCGGATCGATATTGTTTCTGGTTCGAGCAAACATAACGTGGTCGAAGACGTATCGTTCACTATCGGAGCCGGCGAGACATTCGGACTGGTTGGAGAGTCTGGCTGCGGAAAGAGCATCACTGCACTATCGATGATCGGATTGCTGCGCAAACCACTGTCGATAACAGATGGCGTGATACGCTTCAAAGGGCAGGATTTGCGGTCGATGTCGTCGCGTGAAATGCGCAAGCTGCGCGGCAATCGCATAGCGATGATCTTTCAGGAGCCGATGACTGCTCTCAATCCGTTGTCGCCAGTAGGGCGTCAGATTGCGGAAATGTTCGTGCTGCATCAGGGTGCGACCTGGCACGAGGCGGAGCGCAAAGCGATCGAAGCGCTCGCCAGTGTTCAAGTTCCTGCGCCAGAGCAACGTGTGAAGAACTATCCACATCAGATGTCTGGCGGTATGCGCCAGCGTGTAATGATCGCTATCGCACTCGCGTGTGATCCAGATTTGCTGATCGCTGACGAACCCACGACCGCGCTTGATGTGACTGTTCAGGCGGAAATTCTTCGTCTGATGCAAGAGCTTTGCACTGCACGAGGAACTTCTGTCCTGATGATTAGTCATGATCTTGGTGTCATCGCGAAAATGTGTCGTCGCGTGGGGGTCATGTATGCTGGGCATTTGGTCGAGCAGCGCATAACAGCAGGCCTGTTTCACCACCCGGCTCATCCTTATGCGCATGGTCTTCTGGCCTCTCTACCGCAGCTCGGATCACGACAAAAAGCAGGTCAGTTGCGGCTGCAGGAAATCGAAGGCGTGGTACCCTCCATTTCCGCTTTTCCAAAGGGCTGCAGGTTCGAGCCGCGTTGTACGCGCGCGACTGATATTTGCCGTGCGCAAAAACCGGGCTGGACGCCACTTGAAGATGCCGGTGTGGTGAGGTGTTTCCATCATGAATGACATGCATTCCGCCAAACTGGCAGAACCATTGGTCCGCATCGACGATGTCTGCGTTTACTTCCCGGTGAGCGGCGGCATTTTCAGTCGCTCAAAGCAATTGCTGCGTGCCGTCAACAATCTCAGCCTGACCCTCAACAAAGGCGAGTGTCTTTCGATTGTTGGAGAGTCCGGTTGCGGTAAATCTACGCTTGCACTCTCCCTCGTCGGCTTGCAAAAGCCGACGAGCGGGCAAATCTATTTTGAAGGACGACCGATCACCGGAAAGGACGAACCGTCACGGCTGGAACGAGCAAAGATGGCGCAGATGGTCTTTCAAGATCCGTTCGCTTCACTCAATCCGCGCCAGACAGTCTATACGTCCCTGGCGGCGCCCTTGCGACTTCACGGTGTGACCTCGCGCAGCGAAGTCGATGGGCGCGTCGAGGAAATTTTGCGTCTTGTCGGTTTGAAGCCCGAGCAGGCAAAGCGTTTTCCGCACGAGTTTTCGGGTGGGCAACGCCAGCGCATCGGCATAGCACGCGCGCTGCTGCTCAATCCGAAAGTTATCGTGCTTGATGAGCCTGTTTCGGCGCTCGATGTTTCGATCCGGGCTCAGATCATCAATCTGCTGCTGGAACTGAAAGAACGGCTCGGTCTCTCTTATATCATGATCAGCCATGATCTGAGTGTCGTAGAGCATATGAGCGACCGTGTGGCGGTTATGTATTTCGGGCAGATTGTTGAGAGCGGACCGTGGGATCGGATATTCTCGAACCCGACGCATCCCTATACACGGAGACTGATTTCGGCCATTCCCGATCCGATGACGGAATTGACGGGCGGTCGGCTGCTCGACGATACAAGCCCACCGCAAGCACCGGAAGGTTATGCATTCTACCCCGAAAGCTTTGGCACGCACGATGTTCATGAAGTGCCGCCACGGACACAATTCATCGATATAGGCGGGGACCATCGCATTCGCGTTATCGAGAAAGCTTGAGTATCAAGTAAAAAACTAAAAAGCGCCGCTAACCGGCGCTTTTTATTGTCGTAGTATAAAGATCAGCCGCTGATCAGCTTTACTTCCATGAAGTCTTCCAGCCCCCATTTGCCGCCCTCGCGGCCATTGCCTGATTGCTTGTAGCCGCCAAACGGACTTCCCGGTGCACGCGATGTGCCGTTGATCTGCACCATGCCAGCGCGCAATTTGCGAGCCACGCGTTTTGCGCGTTCCGGACTACCGGTCTGGATATAGGCTGCAAGCCCGTATGGAGTGTCGTTGGCAATGGCGACGGCTTCTTCTTCGGTATCGAACGGGATCATTGCAAGCACCGGTCCGAAGATTTCTTCGCGAGCAATCGTCATGTCATTGTATACGTCGGCAAAGACGGTTGGCTTGACGAAATCACCTTCGGTGAACCCGTCGGGACGTCCCGTACCACCCGCAACAAGCCGTGCACCTTCGTCAATGCCCTTCTGGATCAGGTGTTGAACTTTCTCGAACTGGATTGAGGAGGAAAGCGGGCCGATGTGATCGCCTTCCTTTGCCGGGTCGCCGACCTTCGTGCCTTCTGTTATCTTTTTCGCGAGGTCTACTGCCTTGTCGTAAACTGAGCGCTCCACGAGCATGCGCGTCGGCGCATTACAGGACTGTCCGGTATTCTCGAAGCAATGCGCAAGGCTGCGTGCCATAGTCTTTTCAAGATCGGCGTCGGCGAAAACGATGTTCGGCGATTTGCCACCAAGCTCCAGCGAAACGCGCTTTACCGTTGCTGCTGCTGCTCGCGAAACTGCCGTTCCGGCGCGGGTCGAGCCGGTGAAGGACATCATGTCGACATCTGGGTGTTGCGACAAGGCTTCGCCAACAACGGTGCCTTCACCATTGACGAGATTGAAAACGCCTTTCGGGAAACCTGCCTGATCCACAAATTCGGCAAAGAGCATGGCCGACATCGGCGCAATCTCGGACGGCTTCAGGACGACGGTGCAGCCAACCGCAAGTGCTGGAATAACTTTCAGCGCGATCTGGTTCATCGGCCAGTTCCACGGCGTAATGAGGCCGCAAACACCGATTGGTTCGCGCACGACCGTCTGGTTCGGGTGTTTCGGAGAAAGGATCTCTTCGAACTCGAAGTTTTCGAAGGCCGCAATGAAAGCCTTGGTATGCGAGAGGCCTGCCGCTGCCTGCGATTCCCGCGCAAGTGTAATCGGTGCACCCATTTCGAGTGAAATTGCCTTGGCCATTTCGTCCAGACGGGTTTCGTAAATCTCCACTAACCGTCGGATGTAACCGATGCGTTCTTCCGCCGGGGTTTCGCTCCAGGACGGAAAAGCCTTGCGTGCGGCTGCGACCGCCAGGTCGATGTCTTTTGCGGAACCGGCAGAGATGACGGCATAAGGCTTTTCGTTGGCGGGGTTGATGACCTCAATGGTCTTGGCTTCTATCGGAGCGCGCCACGCTCCATCAATATAGAAGTCTGTTTTCTGGTCGAGGTTTTTCTGAAGCATTGTGCCGTCCTCCGTCGTGCTGAATGTTCGAGTTCAGCATAAGCCAACCCGATTTGCTTTCGACACTAATGCCGGGACATGGCAGCGTCAAAACAGAAGGGTGCATGGAAACATCAATTTTTCTTATTCATTATCGTAGGCTTCAACATCAAAACCCAGGGCAACCAGTCCTTCTTCCAGATAATCTCCGAGAAGCGGTGTGCCTATGAGATATTTGGCTTCACGGCCATTGTCACGATCAGCGGCGGTTGAGAGGGCTTCGTCCCATTCTTCCGCACTGAAATCTCCGCGTCCAACCCACATCAAAGCGAGCAGTTCCTGCCGCTCATCTATGTTCAGGGACCGGATAGCCGCAAAGAGTTCCTTGCGGGTGGGATTTGCCAGTGAGGCGTCGAGAATATCAACTTCATTGTCATCGCTGGCATTTGACCCGGATTCTTCATCGGTTGCGGGAACCTGAACGTCATACTCCCGGGCCTTGGCGATTATAAACTCCAGATTGTCGATATTGTTGACCAGCTCGACCACGCTTGCCTCCGTTACCTAGAGCATTTCCAGCAAAAGTGCGAAGTGGTTTTGCGTAGGATAATGCGTAAAAACAAAGAGATAGAGAATTTCCAGCAGTTCAATTTAAACTGGAAATTCTCTGGGTTGTTTGGCAAACAACGCTTTCGCAAAGCCTTGGTTCCGGCTGTCTCAGGGAGCAGGATCAGCTTCGCGCAGCCTGTAGCCGACGCCTGTTTCGGTTAGAATATAATGCGGCTGATCCGGGGATTTTTCAATCTTCTGTCTCAGCTGGCGGACATAGATGCGAAGATATTGCACATCAGCCGCCGGCCCCCAGACCTGGCTGAGAATAAAATGGTGCGTCAGCACTTTTCCGGCATGCTGCACGAGAAGACGGAGGATATCGTATTCCTTCGGCGACAGTTTAATTTCTTCACCATTGAGTTTCACAATACGGCGCACAAGATCGACGGTTAGGCCGTCACTCTGGAAAAGTGGCTTTTCTCCCTGCTGTTGCAACCTGTGCCGCAACGCGACCCGCAAACGCGCGGCCAGTTCCTTCATACCGAAAGGTTTCGGGACATAGTCATCGGCTCCTTCTTCAAGTGCACGAACAATCCCCGCTTCGTCGGTTCGGCTTGAGAGGACGAGAATAGGCAAGGTCACGCCGGTTTCTCTCCAGCGTTGAAGCAGCGCATGTCCATCAGTGTCAGGAAGACCCAGATCAAGCACCACGATATCGGGCTTTTCCGTCGTAATACGCTCGTCGGCTTCGCCACCATTCACGGCCTCGACGACGGTGTAGCCTTCCGTCGTCAGTCCGACCCGCAACAGTTTGCGGATGGCTGGTTCATCGTCGACAACAAGAATTTTCAGTTTCGGATCGTTCATGAGTTTTTGTCAACTTCATCAGCTGGGACGGGCAAAGCGATTGTAAAGACGGCACCGGTGCCTTCATGCCGATTTCCGGCCCGAATAGAGCCCCCCATTGCTTCGATGAAACCGCGAGCGATTGAAAGCCCCAGTCCGGTACCGGCCTGCACGTGATCACCTTTACGCACACGATAGAACGTATCGAACACGCGCTCCAGATCGCCGGGTGGAATACCTGGACCCCGATCACTGATTTCCAGTGTTATACGAGACGGAGCAGCATGAGCCTTAATTGTAATCGGTGTGTTTTCGGGGGCATATTTCGCCGCATTGTCGAACAGATTGAACAAGACCTGCTCGAACAGAACGGCATCAAGCTGAACCATAGGCAAATCAGCTGGAACGGCAATGTTGACCTGATGATGAACCAGAATCTTGGCTGCACGATTGAGCGCCGCCCCAATGAGATCGCCAACATAATGAAGCGACAGATTAGGCTTCATTGCACCTGCTTCAATCCGCGTCATATCGAGGAGGTTTGCGATGAAGCGGTTCAAGCGCTCTGATTGGTCCACCACGGTTGCAACGAGATCGGAACGGTCTGTATCTGGCAATGAGCTGGAATAGTCGCGCAAGGTCGTGGCTGCGCCCAGAATTGCCGCCAGCGGGGTCTTCAGATCGTGTGAGATTGAGGTGAGCAGGGCCGAACGCAATTTGTCAGCTTCGGCGGCGAGTTTTGCTCGCTCCACATCACCGACAAGCTGAACGCGTTCGATGGCAATTGCGGCCTGATCGGCCAAAGCCTCGAAGAGACGCTGTTGTTCAGGCGTGAGGATAGGCCCCATGCGATCATTGTCGAGGCCGATGACGCCAACTGATGTTCTGGCGGTTTTGAGAGGCAGATAGAGCCGCTTGGCACCCGGTAAAGTATTGGCACCACGCCCAGCGGGAAGGTCGTGTTCCCAGGTCCAGTGTGCTGCAGCGATATCGGCATCATCCAGAGTGTCATCAGGCGGATAACCACCTCTGACCGTTATACTGTTTCCTTCAGGGAGAAGCATCACGACCCGCACCTTGAGCATTGATGCGATCTGGAATGCGGTGGCCCATAACACATCATCGAGCGAGCCAGTCCCTGCCAGCTTTTTACTGAAGAGATATAGATCTTCCGTCATGCGTGCACGTTGCCGTGCCGCTGCAGCCTGCCGCTGGACCCGGCTCGCCAGATTGCTGGCAATGAAACTCACGAACAGGAAGAAAACCAGCGCCACAACACTTTCAGGATCGGCGATGGAAAGCGTGTAGAGGGGAGAAAGAAAGAAGAAATTATAGGCGAAAGCGCTAAGTACGGATGCGAAAAGCGCTGGCCAAAGACCAAGGGTGACCGCAACACCAAGAACGCCGACAACGAACACCAGTGCTATGCTGCGCACATCCAGAAACTGGTCGAGCAGCAAGCCGGTGACAAGCGCTATTCCTGTCATCACCATACCGATCAGATAGGGCGTGATGTCGGGCGTTGCCTTCTGACTGGCGGTCTTTACCTTACGAGGGGTCTCCCCGTTTTCATAGTCGACACCTGCCGTTATGTGAATATCGATGGCGCCGGAGAGCCGCACCAGTTCTCGTGCGATGGAGCCGTCAATCATCTCACGCCAGCGCGATTTTATCGATTTTCCGGCGACGATCTGGGTAAAGTTGTGTGTTGAAGCGTAGCGAACAATGTCTTCGGCGACGGATTGACCGGGAATGATGATGGTTTCCCCGCCGAGCTGTTCGGCAAGCCTCAGTGCCGTTGCAAGCCTGTCCTTTGCTTCTTCAGTAAGCCCCGCAGACCGTGCCGTTTCTATATGGATGGCCGCCCAAGGTGCGCGAAGACGATCCGCAAGCCGACGTGCATAGCGAACCAGCGATATACTACGGGGGCGTTCGTCGACCGCAACCAATATGCGGTCGCCTGCGGCCCATGGCCCTTCAATGGCATGGGCACGCATGTGACTGAGCAGTTGCTCATCGACACGCTGGGCGGTGCGGCGCAGTGCCAATTCACGCAATGCGGTCAGATTCCCGGAAGAAAAGTAATTGTGGATCGCTCGTTTCGCGGTCTTTGGTAGGTAAATCTTGCCTTCATTAAGACGTTTGATGAGATCATTCGGCGTGAGATCGATAAGCTCAATGTCGTCGGCACGGTCGATGATGCTGTCGGGTACTGTTTCACGCACACGGATACGCGTGATCTGTGCCACAACATCATTTAGGCTTTCGACATGCTGGATGTTGAGCGTCGTATAGACATCAATCCCGCGCGCCAGAATTTCCTCGACATCCTGATAACGTTTGGGGTGTCTGCTGCCCGGTGCATTCGTGTGCGCCAGTTCATCCACAAGAACCAGTTGTGGTTTGCGGGCCAGCACCGCATCTATATCCATTTCATCCAAGAGATGCCCGCGATAGGCCACTTGCGCACGCGGAATAATCTCAAGCCCTTCCGTCAGCGCTTCGGTTTCCACTCGACCATGTGTCTCGACAACGCCGATGACGACATCTATGCCATCAGCTCTGCGCGCGCGACCGGACATCAGCATTTCATAGGTTTTACCAACACCCGGTGCGGCACCGAGAAATATCTTCAGGCGGCCACGCGTTTCGCGTTCCGCCTGTTCAAGCAGAGCATCGGGAGAAGGTCTGTTCTCGCCGAAGCGAAGCGGGTCCGATGTCAAATAAAGCTCCTGAAAGGAAGGGCGGCAAATCATGCCGCCGCCAGTTATTCTACTTGGTGCTGGTCCTGTCCAGAACAAGGTTCAGCTTCAGAACATTGACCACCGGTTCCCCAAGAAATCCGAGCTCACGAGCTTCAACTTGTTGCTCAACAATCTCTCGCAGTGCGGCTTCATCGATCCCGCGCGCCTTTGCGACACGCGGCACCTGATAGAAAGCTGTTTCCGGTGAAATATGCGGATCGAGACCGCTTGCGGATGTTGTCACAAGGTCAATCGGTGGTCGTGCAGAACCTTCGTCTTGTGACAGAGCGGTGGCGTCAGCTTTAATTCGCTCAATGAGTTTTGGATTGGTTGGGCCAAGATTGGACCCGCCAGAACTCGCGGCATCATAACCGTTTTGTCCTGCCGCAGATGGGCGGCCGTGAAAATAGCGGTCGCCGGTAAAACCCTGTCCGATCAACTCGGAACCAATGATTGTACCGTCCTTTTCGATCAGGCTGCCATTGGCATTAGCGGGAAAGATCACCTGGGCGATACCTGTCATGCCGAGCGGGTAGAGCAACCCGGTTATGACAGTGAGCGAAACGATCATGACAAGTGCTGGACGAAGTTGTTTCAGCATTTTTGTTAATCCTTATGCGAGGCCAAGGGCGGTAATGGCCATATCGATGGCCTTGATGCCAATGAATGGCACGATGACGCCGCCGAGGCCGTAGATCAGAAGATTGCGCGAGAGGAGCGTACCTGCACCGACCGGCTTGTAGGTCACACCTTTCAGCGAAAGCGGGATCAGAGCCACAATAATCAGGGCATTGAAGATGATGGCCGACAGGATGGCGCTCTGCGGCGTGGAGAGTCCCATGATATTGAGCGCGCCAAGCTGAGGATAGAAAGCCAGAAACATAGCCGGAATGATCGCAAAATATTTTGCAATGTCATTGGCGATGGAGAAGGTCGTCAACGCTCCCCGTGTCATCAGCAATTGCTTGCCGATTTCAACGATTTCAATGAGCTTGGTGGGATCGCTATCAAGATCGACCATATTGCCTGCTTCTCGCGCGGCAACCGTGCCGGTATTCATGGCCACGCCGACATCCGCCTGAGCAAGGGCAGGGGCGTCGTTTGTACCGTCTCCGCACATTGCAACAAGTTTCCCCTTCGCCTGTTCCTCTCGGATAAGCGACAGCTTGTTTTCTGGCGTTGCCTGCGCAAGAAAGTCATCCACACCTGCTTCGGCAGCGATGGCTGCTGCGGTCATAGGGTTGTCGCCGGTAATCATGACAGTGCGGATACCCATCCGGCGCAATTCGGCAAAGCGCTCGCGGATGCCGCCTTTGACGATGTCCTTCAGGTGCACGACACCGAGAAGGTGGCCATCTTTAGCGACGGCAAGCGGTGTGCCGCCAGCCTTGGCGATTGTGTCAGCGATAGACTGTAGTTCCGACAGTGTTCTTTCATCGGCGTGGCTATTCTGGTCCACATAGGCAAGCACAGCATCCACAGCGCCTTTGCGAATGACGGAACCCTCAATATCGACGCCGCTCATGCGGCTTTGCGCGGTGAATGGTACAAAATGGGCGTGAAGACCTTGCATGTCACGGCCACGTAAACCGTATTTTTCCTTGGCCAGAACGACGATGGAACGACCTTCGGGCGTTTCGTCGGCAAGCGAGGCCAGTTGCGCTGCATCGGCAAGCTCTTGCTCGGTTACGCCATTGACCGGCACAAAAGCGGTCGCCTGACGATTGCCAAGAGTGATCGTGCCGGTCTTGTCAAGCAGAAGCGTGTCCACATCACCCGCTGCCTCGACCGCACGACCGGACATGGCAAGCACGTTGAAGCGTACGAGGCGGTCCATGCCTGCGATACCAATGGCAGAAAGCAAGGCGCCGATTGTCGTCGGGATCAGGGTCACGAAGAGCGCAACCAGCACCGTGACGGGGATATAACCGCCTGCATAAGTCGCAAAGCTAGGGATCGTAACAACGGCGAGCACGAATATCAGCGTCATGCCTGCAAGCAGAATGTTGAGCGCGATCTCGTTGGGTGTCTTCTGGCGTTCTGCACCTTCCACCAGCCTAATCATCTTGTCGATAAAGGTGGAACCCTGCGCGGCGGTGATGCGTACCTTGATCCAGTCGGACAAAACTTGTGTTCCACCTGTAACGGCAGAGCGATCGCCGCCAGATTCACGGATGACAGGCGCGGATTCGCCGGTAATGGCGGCTTCATTGACGGATGCGACACCTTCAATGACTTCACCGTCGGAAGGGATGATGTCATTGGCTTCCACAAGAACGATATCGCCAACTTTCAAGCTCGTTCCCGGCACACTTTTCCAGTTTGGTCCCTCGGGACTATCCAGAAGTTTAGCTTGTGTTTCCGTTCGTGTCCGGCGCAGCGAGTCTGCTTGTGCCTTGCCTCGGCCTTCTGCGACGGCCTCGGCAAAATTCGCAAACAGAACTGTGAACCACAGCCACAAGACGATCTGGAATGAAAAGCCGACACTGGGATTGCCG
This sequence comes from Brucella anthropi ATCC 49188, assembly GCF_000017405.1. Lineage (NCBI taxonomy): Bacteria > Pseudomonadati > Pseudomonadota > Alphaproteobacteria > Hyphomicrobiales > Brucellaceae > Brucella > Brucella anthropi. The sequence continues at coordinate 1,164,933 of NC_009668.1, read as the reverse complement.
GTGGCGACGTCTTTCAGCAGCAGCAAAGTTGTAAGCGCTGAAACGACGGCAACCACGAACATCACCGGATTGCGCGCAAGACTCCTGGGATTGAGCTTGCGAAAGGCATCGCCGATGGCGGGTAAAAGGATGCGGGCATCGAGAATGCTCGCGGATTTGGACTGGCTCATAACAGAGACTCCAGTAAAATTACGTTTCCGTTCGGAAAGCTCAGATCAATCCGGCAAGCTGAACCGCGAGAAGGACGGCGGTCGTTGCCAGAAGGATCGAGAGAATGCAGCTTGAGGGTTTGAGCATCAAAACATCTGCCCCTTGATCATTGCGAGGTGTTCGGCAATGGGGCCGAGCGCCAGCGCCGGGAAGAAGATCAGTCCTCCAACCACAAGAATGACACCGATCAGCAAGCCGACGAAAAGCGGCCCTGTCGTCGGGAAGGTGCCTGCAGATTGCGGTGCAGCTTTCTTGGCGACAAGTGAACCGGCGATCGCCATGGCAGGCAGGATCACGAGAAACCGGCCCATCAGCATGGCAAGCCCGATGGTGATGTTATACCAGGGCGTATTGCCGGAGAGGCCGCCGAAGGCCGAACCATTATTCGCTGTGCCTGAGGTATAGGCATAGAGAATTTCCGAGAAACCATGTGGTCCGGGATTGGCGATCGATGCCAGCCCTGTTGGAATAACGGACGCTATGGCGGTAAAACCCAGAATTGATAACGGAAGGCAGAGAACGGCGAGCATCGCCATTTTCACTTCCTTGGCTTCGATCTTCTTGCCCAGATATTCAGGCGTGCGTCCAACCATCAGCCCGGCCACGAAAACGGCAACGACAACAAACAGGACGATACCGTAGAAGCCTGCACCTACGCCGCCGATGATGATCTCGCCCAGCATCATGTTGATCATGGGGATCATTCCGCCCAGTGCCATCATGCTGTCATGCATGGCGATCACTGCACCGCATGATGCAGCGGTGGTAACGACGGCGAAGAGCGCGGACATTGCGATGCCGAAACGTGTCTCCTTGCCTTCCATGTTGCCACCATCAACACTGAGTGCATGGATGAGGGGATTACCGGCAGCTTCTGCCCAGTAGCAGATTGCAACGCCTGCGACGAACAATATGCCCATCGCAGCAAAGATTGCCCAACCCTGACGTTCGTTGCCGACCATTCGCCCGAAGACGTTGGTAAGCGAAGCGCCGATTGCGAAGATCGCAACCATCTGGATCATGTTGGAGATGGCATCCGGGTTTTCAAAAGGATGCGCGGAATTGGCATTGAAGAAACCGCCGCCATTGGTGCCGAGCATCTTGATGGCGAGCTGCGAGGCAACCGGCCCAAGCGCGATCACCTGTCTCGCGCCTTCCAGCGTCGTTGCTTCGGCATAAACACCAATTGTTTGCGGCACACCGAGGCTGACGAAAGCCAAGGTAAGAATAATGCACAAGGGCAAAAGGACGTAGAGTGTGCATCGTGTAAGATCGACCCAGAAATTTCCGAGCGTCTTCATGGATTTGCGCGAGAATGCACGAATGAGTGCAATGGCGATGGCAACGCCAGTAGCAGCCGAGACGAAGTTCTGAACCGTCAGTCCTGCCATTTGCGTCAGGTAGGACATGGTGCTTTCGCCACCATAGTTCTGCCAGTTGGTGTTGGTAACAAAACTGGCAGTGGTGTTGAAGGCCAGGTCCGCCGGAACGTCGCTCATACCCATCGGGTTGAAGGGCAGAGAGCCCTGAAACCGTTGCAGCATGTAAAGCAGCAAAAAGCCGGCCAGATTGAACAACAGCAGGGAAGCAGCATAGGTTGTCCAGTGCTGTTCTTCTCGTTCGGTTGTGCCTGCGAGGCGGTAAAGCCCCCGCTCGACCGGAACGAGTACAGGTGAAAGGAGCGTCCGTTCACCGCCGAAAACGCGCGTCATGTAGCCGCCGAGCGGTTTGACGAGCAAAATGATGATCCCGCAAAAAACGAGGATCTGAATCCATCCATTGATTGTCATGGTCTTTTCCGAGGCCTGAAAGGCTGCCGGTTACGCGGGCTTGGCCGGAGATCGGCCTAGAACCGCTCCGGTCGTATGAGCGCGTAAAGGAGATAAGCGGCTAGAAAGGCTGCAACCAAGGCGCCAGCGACGTATTCGATCATCATGGCGACGCCTCAAAGCCTTTCGCAGATGCGCAGATAGCCGAACAGCAGCGCGAAGAAGCCGATGCCGATTGCAAGGACGGCGAAATCCATAGTCATGCCTGAATTGCCCTAAGGGGCTCCCTGTTTCTTACAGGGACATTATGTTGCCGCATTGCATAGGGTTTCGAGAGCGAGCGCTGCTTCAAAAAATAAAAAACTCATATATGGAATGCGGTCGATAAAGGCCGATGTTGCCGTCTTGTCTTTCACTAGAGCGATGTTGCCGCGGCAGCTGCACGACCGGCCGTTCGTCCGGAAAAGATGCAGCCGCCGAGGAATGTGCCTTCAAGTGCATTGTACCCATGATAACCGCCACCGCCGAAGCCTGCAGCTTCGCCTGCAGCGTATAGACCGGGCACCTTTTCTCCTGCCGCATTGAGAACTTGGGCGTCCATATCGGTATGTAAACCGCCAAGTGTCTTGCGTGTCAGAATATGAAGTTTGACGGCAATAAGCGGACCGTTGGAGGGTTCCAGCAGAGAATGCAGCGGCACGGCGCGCGTGAGACGGTCACCGATATAGGCTCGGGCATTATGGACCGCCATCACCTGAGCATCCTTGGAGTAGCGGTTGACGATCTCGCGATCTCGCGCTTCGATTTGATCACGGATGTGGTCAGGCTTCAGAAGCTTCTCTCCCGTCAAACCGTTCATTTTTGCAATGAGCTCATCCAGTGTTCCAGCTGTGATGAAATCTGCTCCGTTATCGAGAAAGGCTTGGACCGGCGGCGGTGGCGCTTTACCGAGGCGACTTTTAAGCAAAAGCTTCCAGTTTTTGCCCGTGAGGTCCGGATTTTGTTCCGATCCGGACAGAGAGAACTCTTTGCGGATGATTTTTTCGGTCAGGATGAACCACGAATAGTCGTAGCCGGTCGAAAGAATATGTTTGAGCGTGCCAAGAGTGTCGAAGCCAGGAAGATAGGGAGCGGGAAGACGATTGCCCTTAGCGTCGAACCAAATGGAAGAAGGCCCCGGCAGAATGCGAATGCCATGGTTCGGCCAGATCGGGTTCCAGTTTCGCACGCCTTCCGTATAGTGCCACATGCGATCAGCATTGATGACATGGCCGCCCGCAGCCACGGCAATATCTATGCCGCGTCCATCTACATGAGCTGGTACTCCCAATACCATTTCTTTCGGGGGAATGCCGAGCCTGTCGCGCGGCCATGCCCTTCGAACCTTGTCGGGGTCACCGCCTATGCCGCCAGATGTGACGATTACACAGTCAGCAAAATAGGCAAATTCGCCAATGGTGTCGCGTGACGAAGATTGCCCGCGCTCGACAGTCGATGGCACCAGCACCTCTCCATAGACACCACTGACGCGCCCGCCGGTAGTGGCGATGCTATTGACTCTATGACGGCATTTTAGGGTTATGAGCCCTTTGCTGATTGCTGCACGGAGCGATCGTTCAAATGGTGCTACGACAGCAGGTCCTGTTCCCCAGGTTACATGAAAACGTGGCACTGAGTTGCCGTGACCATCGGCTTTTGCTCCGCCACGCTCCGCCCAGCCAACAACAGGAAACCAGCGCATACCGAGACCATGCAGCCATCGGCGCATTTCTCCTGCAGCAAATTCCAGATAGGATTCGGCCCAGCGTTTCGGCCAACGATCTTCCGCCCGATCAAATTGTGCCGATCCAAACCAGTCCTGCCGCGCGAGGTCGATATTGTCCTTGATGCCAAGGCGACGCTGTTCCGGGCTGTCGACCATAAATAATCCGCCGAGTGACCAGAACGCTTGTCCACCAATGGAATTGTCACCTTCCTGTTCGAGAAGAATGACCTTGCGACCCGCTAGAGCCAACTCATGAGCGGCAACAAGCCCAGCTAATCCGGCACCGATGATGATTGCATCCGCATTCTCCATCCCCGCTTCCTCTCTCCCAAAAGGCGCTCGATGAGCGCATCGTGACTGAAGGGATGACGTGTTGCAAGCGGTCGTCGGGTGTATTCAACCGAAGAAATAAGGCACGATCCAGTCGGCAATCAGCTTGATGGAAAGTCCAAACAAGGTCAGCTGCACGAGCAGGAAAAATGGACCGTCGGGCATGATCCGGGTCAGCTTTGCGCCGACAAAGGTGCCAATAACAGCGGCAGGGACAAGCCAAAGGCCAAGTGATGTATCGAGATTGGAAAACTGCTGCAACTGCCAGTAGGGCACAAGCTTTACGGCGTTGACGATGGCAAAAAGAATAGTCGATGTGCCAGCGAAAACCAGTTTTGGAAGATGCTGTGGCAGCACGTACATCTGGAACGGTGGCGCCCCGGAATGCGAGACGAAACTGGTCAGGCCCGTGAGAACGCCCCAGAAAACGCCGCCTGGAACATCCGCCTTTCGCGCACTTTTGCGGTAAAGTGCCCCGAACCAAGCATTGAAGCAGAAAAGGATGCCGACCAAGCCGACCAGCATTCCGATGAAGGTAGGAGAAAGATGGGCGCTAAACATCCAACCAACGCCAACGCCGAGAATTGCTGCTGGGGTCAGGATTGCAAGATTGCGTGCCGAGAAGTGATGGCGATAAAGATATAGGCCAAACATGTCGCTGATGACATAGATCGGAAGCAAAAGCGCGGCGGCGGTGACCGGCGATATGACCAGCGCCATCAAAGGAACCGCGAGCGTACCGACGGACGGCAAGCCACCTTTCGAAAGCCCGACAAGAAATGCCGCAATGACTGCGATTGCGAGAAAAAGAGGCGTGTGTTCGAGCATGTGATAGGGCAGCTTTGCGGTGGGGGGAGAAAACATCTCCGGCGTTGGGCCGGAGATGTTGTGATTGGATGTCAGGCGTGGGCCCATTCCCAGTAAAGCGCCCGCGCCCGCTTCGTCAGTGGTCCATATTCAAGTTTGCGATCATCAAAACCGACAATTGGCACAACTTTGCTCATATTGCCTGTCGAGAAGATTTCATCCGCTTCGCGGAAATCTTCGATCTTCAAAGTGGTTTCATGGACGGTGACGCCTGCTGTGCGCAAAAGCCCGATTACGCGCTGGCGAGTAATGCCGTTGAGGAATGTACCATTGGGCGCTGGTGTGAAAACCTCGCCACCACGTACCATGAAGACGTTTGAGGTTGCTGTCTCCGCAACGTTGCCAAGCACGTCGGTCACCAGCGCATTGTGAAAGCCTTTTGCCTTTGCCTCGCGCAGCATGCGTGCGTTGTTCGGATAAAGGCAGGCGGCCTTGGCATTGACCGGCATGACTTCCAGATATGGCCGACGGAACGATGTCGTGGTGACCGTGAAACCCTTCGGCTCGACCATGGGGATCGCTTCAAGGCAGAGTGCAAAATCCGTTGACGATGCGAGCGGAGCGACTGCGCTGGCGTCACCTTCTTCTGCCCAGTACATGGGACGGATATAAACGTCCGTTCCAGGCTTGAACTTTTTCAGGCCCTCACGCGCAAGCGTCTCGATGTCATTGGCGGAAAGTGTCGGTTCTAATCCCAAAACACGGGCTGAATCATTAGCGCGGGCAGAATGGCGGTCAAGGTCTGGTGTTACGCCTTCAAAGAGGCGTGCGCCATCAAATACCAGCGAACCAAGCCAGGTCGCTTGTGAGGCTGCACCGAGAATGCGAACATCGCCTTCACGCCATTCGCCCTTGTAATAGGTCCACATCGCGCGTTTATCGGTCATTTCCCTAGTCCTTTGACAATATATTGCTCGTGCTTCTGCCCGCGTCAGAGCGCTGTCAAACACAAATCGTTATCGGAAAAATGCTCAAAGCGTCTTGATATGGTTGAATCAGGTTAACGTCCTAAGCACTTCTGTTTGAAGCGTTATTTCATCAACCGTGGACAGGCTGCCTATATCGTAGGAGCAGGCAACGCCGGAGACAAGCGCGAACTTGTCACTGTTCGCTTTCAAGATTGTTCGGCCTTGTCTTCAACAAGCGCGGGAGTTGGTTCCGATGTGACGACAGCCGGAGGCCCCTCAACACCGCGTTGCCTTTCGCGGATAAAGGTGAAGAGACCGGAAATGGTAATGAGAACGATGCCGATCAGCATGGGCATATCTATGTGATCGTGGAAAACAAAATATCCGAAAAGGATCGCCCATATCATCTGGCTATACTGTGGGGACGCAATTGCACTTGCTGGCGCACGTTGGGCTGCAAGCATCAGCAGGATATTGGCTAGCGCAGCGAGAAGGCCATAGCCTGCGAGATAAACCCATTGCTCGGTATTTGGCGGCTCGTAGGACGGGACCATCAAAAACCCGCAGATGATGATCGGGCCGACAAGTCCGCTTGTATAAAGCGATATGCGCTTTTCATGTTTACCCATGACGCGGAAGATGATGATGCTCATCGCACCGCCCATGCCAGCCGCCAGTGCGCCTAGGTGGCCGATCGAGAGCTCCCTGAACCCGGGGCGGAGCACAATCAGAACGCCGATAAAGCCGATCAGAACCGCTGACCATCGCCGCCAGCCAACCTGTTCCTTCAAGAATACTACTGAAAGTATAGTCACGTAGGCTGGGAGAAGGAAAATGAGCGCGAAGGCTTCCGCCATAGAGAGATGTGTGAATGCCGTAACGCTTCCTATTGTTCCCATAGCCGCCGTTACGGTTCGCAATAGCCACATTTTGATATTGCTGGTGCGAAACATATCGAGCCAGACATCGTCAGCTTTCTTTGTAAATGGAATAGCCAGCAGACCAAGTACAGCGCCGAAGAATGCCACTTCGTAAGGTGACAGCGTGCCATCAAGAAACTTGACGCAGGCGTCGCTTACAGCGAATGCCGCATAGGACGCAAACGCGAGAAAAATACCGTAAAGCATGTCGATGTCCGAAAGAAACGGGGGGAGGAGTTCGTTCCTGCCTCTCCCTTAATCGATTAGAAGCTTATTGGCAAAAGGCTTTTCTGAAAATTCGCATTTAAGACTATAATTGGGCCATTGCTTGGAAAAGAAGTAAATTCGACCTTTTCAAGGTTTTGAGCTCAAGCAAAAACGCATGCCTCATTTGCAATCATATCCGTGGTGGAAATTTGGGCAAACGCCTATTTGATAATCATCCAAACGAGGAGAAAGCAAATGAACATTCGTCAGAAAGTACAGCAGTTCGTGTCCCGCCGCCGCGCTATCCGTGAGCTCGGTGCAATGGACGACCATCTTCTTGCCGATATCGGTGTTTCGCGTTCGCAGATTCACAGCGCCGTTTTCGGTAAGTAATAGCTTATGGCGTTTCTCTCGAAAGATCGCCCCATAAGTGAAAATCGAATAAAGTAACAAAGCGTCGGTCTCCAGTCCCGGCGCTTTTGTTTTATGCGTTGCCCCTTAAATAGTTTCTTGACCTGAAGGTCTGTGGTTCTGACTGCGCGATGCCGCTTTCCCAGTCGTTACAGCTTTAGTTTCTTGCCCGCTCATTATTCAGCTGTTTATCGCTAATGAGACATAATCCGTACCATTTTGGGACAGATCGCTGTTGTCGCCAACGCAATTTTCCGCCAGCTTGTATTTGCGGGGGCAGGCGATGAAGATACGGCGTTTCCGTTTTTAACTGCGGTTTGTTTGCCAAACTTCATCGCCTCATATTTCATAGCAATGTCTATTGCCGGTTGGTGTTGCGTTTATTGTTCTAAATTATTGCTAGTCAGTATTGCGTGGAATGCAGGAGTGCACGCAATCTAGCTCTTGCGCATCGGGCGGTGTCAGGCTTATCTGGCCGCCCGATGACGCAAAGGCAGATACAGCATGGATATTATCTGGCGCGGGATTTTGATTGGAATTGGCGCAACCGTCGTAATGGACTTGTGGGCGCTGATACTGGCCGCAATACCAGGGCAGAGGCGCCCAAATTGGGGGCTGGTCGGTCGCTGGTTCTGGCATCTCCGCCACGGGCAAATTTTCCACGATAATATTTCTGATGCCAAGCCCTATAAGCATGAAGTAGCACTTGGCTGGATTGGGCATTATGCGGTCGGTATTCTTTACGGTGTCATCTTTGCCATTTATGGTGGCGCGGAATGGTTTTCCGACCCGGTCTTTTTGCCGGTTTGGATTTTCGGTATACTGACAGTATCGGCAGGGTGGTTTTTGTTGCAACCCGGTTTGGGAATCGGTTGGGCGGCTTCAAAATTGCCGAATGCGCGTAATGTACGTTTGCTCAATCTTATTGCACATACGTTTTTTGCTCTTGGCATGTATGGCACGGCTTTGCTCTTACAAAGCCCATTTCAATCAGTTAGTTAGAAATAATCGCGCCCCTCTCGCAAATTGTCTTTTTTGAATCTGTTTCAAATATTTCCCGGCAAATGAGTGACTGGCGCGTGATGAAATCTCAGTCCACACTAAATCATGTCAACAAACTGGCATTCACGCGGCAGAACTGTGCTTTTGTCCGTGATGGGTGTATGGGGAACTTGTCCGACTGCAAATCTGCAGCGGCAACTAACATTATGGCAATCGCATAGGTTGCCTCAGCTCGGCTCTTGACGAAGCGCAACAAGTTGCGCGTCGTGAATTAACGCGAACTGAGGCGCCAATTGACGGGCGCTTGCCTTGGAGGGACGATGCTCGAAAAGCTGTTCAAATTACAGGAACACGGCACTACGGCGAGAACGGAAATCATTGCCGGCGTGACGACCTTCCTGACGATGTCTTACATCATCTTCGTAAACCCGGACATTCTGTCCACTACGGGTATGGATCGAAACGCTGTTTTCGTTGCCACCTGCCTTGCGGCAGCTCTCGGCTCGATCATCATGGCGCTCGTTGCGAACTGGCCTATCGGCATGGCGCCCGGCATGGGGCTCAATGCCTTCTTCGCCTTCACCGTAGTCGGGGCGATGGGCTTTTCCTGGCAGCAGGCGCTTGGTGCCGTTTTCATTTCCGGCATTATCTTCCTGATCTTGACGGTGACAGGCGTACGCCGCTGGTTGGTCGAAGGCATTCCGCATTCGCTGCGTAGCGCGATTGCCGCGGGTATCGGTATGTTCCTGGCCCTGATCGGTCTCAAAAGCGCTGGTGTTGTTGTTGGCAACCAGGCAACTTTGGTCGGTCTGGGGGATCTGACGAAAGCTGGCCCGCTGCTGGCGATTGCCGGTTTCTTCATCATTGCAGTGTTGGATGCCCTGAAAGTTCGCGGTGCGATCCTCATCGGTATTCTTGTCGTCACCGTTGCATCGATTGCTCTCGGTATCAGCCAGTTCGGCGGCGTTTTCTCGGCTCCTCCGAGCTTGGCGCCAACATTCCTTCAGCTTGATGTGATGGGCGCTCTGCATACCGGCATTTTGCACGTCATTCTGGTTTTCGTACTCGTTGAAGTTTTTGATGCCACTGGTACGCTGATTGGCGTGGCAAAGCGTGGTGGTCTGATCGAACCGGGTAAACCAAACCGTCTCGGACGCGCCCTTTTTGCCGATAGCACGGCAATCCTTGGTGGCTCGCTTCTCGGTACGTCTTCTACGACAGCTTATGTTGAAAGCGCGTCTGGCGTTCAGGCTGGCGGTCGCACAGGTCTGACGGCTCTGGTTGTTGCACTCCTGTTCCTTGCAGCCTTGTTCATTTCGCCGCTCGCCGGTTCGGTTCCGGCCTATGCTACGGCACCGGCTCTGATCTACGTCGCTTGCTTGATGATGCGTGAACTGACTGAGATCGAATGGCACGATGTAACGGAAGCCGCGCCTGCTGCACTGACGGCTTTGGCTATCCCGTTCACCTATTCGATCGCGAACGGTCTCGCCTTTGGCTTCATCAGCTATGTCGTGCTCAAGGCCTTCACCGGCAAGGCACGTGATGTGCATCTTGCTACCTGGTTGGTTGCTGCACTCTTCGTCATCCGCTTCGCATTCTTTGCGGAGTAACAATAGATGCGTCGGACCGAAACGGTCCGGCGCTTTTCTGCAACATCGGGAGGAATAGAACTGTGCAAACAGATGAACTGAAACTGCTTGAAAAACTGATCGACGTTATCGAGCAGGATGTCATTCCTCTGACCGAACGAGGCGTTGCGGAAGGCAACAAGGTTTTCGGCGCAGCTTTGTTGCGCAAATCAGATTTATCCCTTGTTCTTGCGGAAACCAACAACGAGACTGAAAACCCGCTCTGGCACGGTGAAGTGCACACTTTGAAGCGTTTCTACGAAATGCCGGAGAATGGACGTCCGGATACGAAAGACATGGTCTTTCTTTCCACTCATGAACCTTGCTCCATGTGCCTTTCGGCCATTACCTGGAGCGGTTTCGACAATTTTTACTACCTGTTCAGCCATGAGGATTCACGAGATGCTTTCTCGATCCCTCACGATTTGAAGATCCTCAAGGAAGTCTTCACGCTGGAGCCGGGTGGATATAACCGCGATAATGCCTTCTGGCACAGTCGTTCGATTCCGAAGATGGTTGCGTCGCTACCAGACGCTGACCGCCAGCGTCTCGGCAGAAGGCTCGATGCTATTTTCGCCAAATATGACGAATTGTCCGGTACTTATCAGGCGAGCAAAGATGGAAACGCTATTCCTCTCAATTGAGGAGAAATCGTTTCATGCGGTCATACGCCTGAAATAGGCACATGCCAAAGGGGATGCGCGATGTCGGATATTCGGCTCGCGCATTTTTCATGTCTGACAGGACGAGCATCATGACCTCTGACCATACAATATCAGCGATTGGCTTCTGCACCCCTACGGGTGACGGTAATTTCAGCACGCTTGAGGGCGCAATCCGCAACATTGTCGAACTCGGTTCGGAAGCTGTAGAACTGTCGCTATATGGCGAGGAAATAATCTCAGGCGGTCGTCTCATTCCGCATCGCGTGGATCGTCTCGTTGATATCACCAGACAGTTCGACATGCGCTACAGCGTTCACGGACAGATTGTTTCCAACTTCATGGATCGAGAGCATCTGGATTATCAAAAGGCGGTTGTTCGGGCGATGCTGGAACTCTGTGACCATGTCGGAGCGGAAGTTCTCGTTCATCACTCCGGCCATGCTCCGATGCCTGCACTTTCTCGTATTCCCGACCTCGACAAGATGGAACGGGACGCGCTCGCCGAAATGGCGGAGCTTGCGAAAACTTATGGCGTCCGGATCGCGCTGGAGAATATTTTCGCGATGAGCGATGCTGAATATCGCCAGACACCGGCTCAGGTTGCCGAAACAGTAGTTGCGGTCAATCATTCTTCCGTTTGCGGTCTGATCGATTTCAGCCATGCCTATATTGAATGCACACGTCTGGGGCTTGACTGGCGTTCGCAAGTTCGCGCTATGGCTCCGGTGACGGGGCATCTGCACGTTCACGACAGTTTTGGCCGTCCTTATACGATGACCAAGTTTTATCATCCTGCCGAGGCAACAGCACTCGGTATCGGCGATCTGCACCTGCCGATCGGCTGGGGTGATATTCCGTGGGAAGAAATTTTCGACGAACTGACTTTTTTGCCCGATACATTCCTGATCATGGAAATCGGAGAAGATCGTTTCAGTACCGAACAAGCCGACAGTCTCGCACGTGCTCGCAAGTTGGCTGAACGCGTCAACAACCGCCTGAAAGCAGCCTGAATGAAATGAAACAGGCCGCGCAAAGAGCGCGGCCTGTTTTTTTGGTTCAGGCTTTTACTATTTTCGGATTTCACCAAGCTGCTTTTGCACTGCGTCGATAATGTCATCGCCGATCTGGGACTTATATTTGGCATAGATCGGCTGGGACTTCTCAAGCATGCGAGCATGCTCTTCCGGTGACAGTGTGTTTACTTCCAGGCCCGCTTCCTTGATCTTCTCGAGCGACTTCTGGTTCAGTTCGCGAATGACTTTGCGTTCAACGTCGCGACCGACTACGGCACACTCACGCAAGGCGGCCTGTTCTTCCGGTGAGTACGTGTCGAAGATCGGCTTGGAATAAAGGAACAGAAACGGTGTATAGGCATGTTTCGTTTCCGTTACGTATTTCTGCACTTCGTAGAACTTGGACGTATCGATTGTGACGTAAGGGTTTTCCTGTGCATCGATAGCCTTTGTTTCCAGCGCCGAGAAAATTTCACCGAAAGCCATCGGAGTAGCGTTGGCACCAAAGTTCTGGAATGTGTCGAGGAAGATGTTGTTCTGCATCACGCGGACTTTCATGCCGCTGAAATCTTCCCACTTGTTGACCGGATGTTTTGAGTTTGAAAGATTTCGGAAGCCATTTTCCCAATAGGCCAGATTGACGAGGCCGACGGCAGCAAGCTTTTCGTCCATCATCTTGCCGAAGGGTCCATCGACGACGGCGTCTGCTTCTTTATCATTTGCGAAGAGAAATGGCAGATCGAAGACACCAAGTGCAGGAACGATGCCAACGAGCGGCGATGACGACGTGACGACGCCTTCCTGCACACCGGAACGCAGTGCCTGTGTGGCCTGCAAATCACCTCCGAGTGCACCGCCCCAGAACGCGGTTATCTTCATCTTGCCGCCGGACTTTTCAGCAAGACATTCATTCATTGCCTTGATGCCATTGCCGACGGGATGATCCTCGTTAATGCCGTTCGAAACGCGAATATTGCGATCCTGAAACTCTGCAAATGCAGGAACGGTTAGCGCTCCCGCCATAAGGGCGGTCGTTGCCAGCATAATCAGTTTTCTCATTGAACTCTCCTCCCAGAGTTGATGTTAAACCTAATGAAGCCAGTTCATGGGTACCAATACGAGGCTTGGAAACAGAACCAGCAGCAACAATACGATCACCTGCGAAATCAGGAACGGATTTACGCCTGCGACCACTTTTCCTAGCGGAACCTTTGAGACGCCGCTCACGACATTCAGCACGACGCCCACTGGGGGCGTGATAAGTCCGATACTATTGTTCATGATGAACAGGACACCGAAATAAGCCGGATCAATACCTGCTTGTTTGACAATCGGCATCAGGACGGGTGTCAGGATGAGAATTGTCGGCGTGAGATCCAATGCCGTTCCAACAATCAGCACCAGGATCATGATCGCAAACATCAACAGTTTTGGGCTGTCGATTAACGGTGCAATATAACCGCTGATTTCTGCCGGAATGTTTGCGGCCGTTATCAGCCATGACGAAACCAGCGCCGAAGCGACGAGAAACATGATGATGGATGTTGTCTTGGCTGCTCGCAGGAAGACGCCGTAAAGATCGACAAATCTCAGCTCGCGGTAGACGAACATACCGACAAAGAGGGCATAGGCTGCGGCTACCACGGCTGCTTCAGTCGGTGTCATGACGCCCATACGTATGCCACCTAGGATGATGATTGGCATGCCCAGCGCCCACAGTGCGCGTCCGGTTGCTTGCAGCCGATCTTTGCCGGATTGCTTGGGAAGCACTTTGAGATTGTCTTTTCTGACGACGATCTGCCACGTGAAGAGCAGGGCGATACCCATCATCAGACCCGGCACAATGCCAGCCATGAAAAGCTGCGTTATGGATACATTGGCGGCAACGCCGAATACGATCATAGCCATAGATGGCGGGATAACAGGTGCAATAATGCCACCGGCAGCCATAAGTCCGGCAGAGCGCGGGATATTATAACCCGCTTTCGCCATCATGGGGACGAGGATCGTTGCAAGCGCTGCAGTATCTGCAGCAGCTGAACCCGATACGCTGGCCATGATGATGGCCGCAAGAATGGCAACGACACCGAGACCACCTCGAATATGGCCAACGCAAGCTATGGCGAAATCAATGATGCGACGGGACAAGCCGCCCGAATTCATTAGTTCCCCAGCCAGAATGAAAAAAGGGATTGCCAGAAGGGTGAAGGAGTCAACACCAGCAATCATATTCTGTGCAATGATTTGTGTGTTGAACATCCCCATGTACAACATGAGAATGACACCGCAGAACATAAGCGAGAAGGCGATCGGAACACCAATGGCCATAGCGCTGAGGAGTGAGCCGACAAATACTACAAGCGTCATGTCGTTTACTCCATCAGATGATCGAGCGAATGTTCGCCCGCAAAGGTGGCAATTTCCTCATCGGTCAGACGACCGGTGACAGCGCGCAGGAAACGCTCGGCCGCGATGATGAACATTGCGCCGCCGGTGAATAGTCCGACGCCGTAAACCCAGATCATCGAGAGCCCGGTGACGGGTGCAACCATGCTGGCGTTGATGTCGAATTGTTTCCATGTGCCCCAGAAGAAAATTCCCGAACACAGTGCGACGATCAGATAGCTGATCGCCATGCAGGTAATGCGACCCTGCCGCCCGAAACGGGCAACGAGCGTCTCGATGCCCAAATGGCTGTTCTCGCGAAAAGTAAGAACGGCTCCGAGAAACGATACCCAGACGAAGAAATAACGCGCAAGTTCTTCCGATACGGTCAGTCCGGAATTTGCGGCGTAGCGCAAAATCACGTTGACAAAGACCATAATGGCCATGCCGGCGAGGAGGAAGACGAGAATTGCGCCAAGCATCTTGTAGAAGAAATCTATGGCTTTCGTCATATATCCGTCCTCAAATTTTATCGAGCAGATTGCGCGCTTGCAGGTTTCGGATCAGCGCCCTTATGCCGAATGTCCATTCGGGACATTTGTCGGTCCTGTCGACCCAATTGACGAGGCAACCGAGCTTGGGAGTTGATATCTCCACACGGTCGCCGACTTCATGTGTGAAACCTTGTCCGGCACCGCGACGGTCCTTGACAGGTGCGAACATCGTGCCGAGGAACAACACGGCGCCGTCTGGGTATTGATGATTGCGGTTCATCATCTGCGATGCAAGATTTTCAGGATCGCGACTAATCGCTTCCATCGGGCTTTCGCCGGTCATCTCGAAACCGTCAGCTCCGTGAACAGTCAGCGACAGCTTGAGCTTGCGCAACACATCCATAGTGAATTCGCCATCGAACAGGCGAATAAAGGGACCGATAGCGCAGGAAGCATTGTTATCCTTGGCTTTGCCGAGCAAAAGAGCCGAACGCCCTTCGACGTCCCTGAGATTGACGTCGTTGCCCAGAGTTGCTCCAACAATGCGTCCATCAGAAGCGACGACCAGAACCACTTCCGGTTCAGGATTGTTCCATTGTGAAATCGGTAGAATACCGACAGTTGCGCCGCATCCAACGGCGGACATCGGCTGGGACTTGGTGAAAATCTCTGCATCAGGGCCAATACCCACTTCCAGATATTGTGACCAGAGCCCCATTTCTTGAAGGAGCGCTTTAACCTCCGCCGCCTTTTCGGAACCAGCAGCGACGCCTCTCAAATTGTCGCCAATGACAGGGGCCAGACGTTCGCGAATTTCACGGGCGCGGGAGGGGTCGCCTTTTGCCTGTTCTTCAATCACGCGTTCAAGCATGCTGTCAGCAAAGGTGACACCGGCTGCTTTGATCGATTGCAGATCTATGGGAGCAAGCAGCTCTCCGCGATCACCGGAAAGAAAATCGTCCAGAGAGCCGAGATTGGTGAAGTTTTCTGTGCCATCTAACTCGCGTAACAGTGAGCTGTGCTCCAGAAGACCCGAAACTGTAGCGGACAAACTGGATATATCGTGCACATGACCGTCTTTCACCAGTACTGGACAAGGGCCGTTTTCGGCCTTCGACCATACGCGACCGATCAAGATCGCAGAATGGCTGTCCTCGGGCAAAATCGCCGTTGCTTTCACTTCACGCTTGTCTTGCACAGATATCCTCCCATTTCATGACCTTTCCCATAGGTCATATGTTGTCAGGATGTCTGACAACAAGAGCGTTATTGTTATTAGCAGTCTGGGGCTGTGTCCAGACTTTAGGCCGAGCTAACATCAAAAATTAGATCGATCTGTTTTTCTTCGGCTGACGGTATAGGCCTTGTCCATTTCTGGATGAAGTTCCATGCCAAGTCCTGCGCCGGGTGGAACCGTGATCATCCCGTTCTTCACTTCGGGCAGGGCCGTGACCAGATCGCGATACCAGGTCTTGTAGAATGCGCGGACGCTTTCCTGAATGAGGGCATTCGGTGCATTCAGTGACAGGTGCGTTGAGGCACACAGGACGACTGGTCCGGTACAATCATGAGGGGCGACCGGCAGATGCCAGGCCTCCGCCATGGCGGCAATTTTGCGGGCTTCCGAGAGACCACCACACCAGCTCAAATCGAGCATGACGACGCCAGCTACACCCGTTTCGAGAAGATCACGGAACGCCCAACGACTCCCCAGTGTTTCAGAGGCACAGATCGGCGCTATGCTTGCTTCCGCATAGCGCTTGAGACTGCCAAGACTATCCATCTTGATCGGGTCTTCGTGCCAGAAGGTCTTGAAAGGCGCGAGTTCATGGGCGATCTGCATGGCGGGTAAGAGCTGCCACATTGAATGAAATTCAACCATGATATCCATGCGGTCACCGACGGCTGCACGGATTTTCTCGAAAGGCTGTAATGCCGCCTTTAGATCAGGCTGAGAGATATACTGCCCGCGTGTCTTTTCTGCCGCCATGTCGAATGGCCAGATTTTCATCGCCGTTATGCCCTCGTCCAGCAACGAGAGCGCAAGCTCGTCTGCGCGGTGCAGGAAGCCATTAAGATCGTCATAATTAGCGCCAGCACCCGCCAGACCATAATTGGCGGATTGCTGGCCGGTAGCCTTCTTGATGTATTCAGTTCCGGCGCAGGTATTATAGGTTCGGATGGACTGACGGCTGAAGCCGCCGAGAAGTTGAGCAATCGGGAGGTTGGTAGCTTTGCCGTATAGATCCCACAGGGCAATATCGAAAGCGGAGTTGCCGCGCACTTCCGCGCCGGTTGAACGGAAACCGAGATAGCCCACAAGGTCAGATGCCAGCAGATCGATCTGCAAAGGATCGCGACCGACAACGCGCGGCGCAACATATTCGTGGAGATAGGCCTCGACGGTCTCGGACATGAAAAAGGTCTCACCGAGTCCGGTAATTCCTTCGTCCGTATGAACTTCCACCCACAACAGGTTTGGCCGTTCGGCGATACGGATGGTTTCGATTGCGGTGATCTTCATTGCACCTCCCAATGCAGCCCGATTGCCTGCAAACTAGCTTTTCTGACCTTCATTGAGCTTTTCAAGATGAAGGAGCAGGGCGCTGTGATCTTTCTCACCACCGCCTTCGTCCACGAAAGCTGCAAAGGCTTCGCGTACGGTCTCCGTCAATGGCAAGCTCAACGATAGGTCGCCCGCAGTCTTGAGGATCGAATTGAGATCTTTGAGCTGGATGCGCGATGTGCCGCCCGGCTCAAAATTTCGGTCAATCATCCGTTTGCCGTGCAGTTCGAGAATGCGGCTTTCACAGAAACCACCGCGGATGGCGTCGCGGAATGCTGCCCGCGACCCACCGCCTTTTTCAACCAGAACCATTGCTTCAGCGATTGCTCCGATAGTTACGGCGACAATCTGCTGATTGGCAAGTTTTGCGAGCTGACCGGCACCTGACGGGCCGACGCGGGTGAGGCGTCCCATTGGTTTGAACACATCGGCAAGGCCTGCGATGATCGCTTCATCTCCTCCGGCCATGATGGCAAGCGTGCCTTCCTGGGCACCCACTACGCCACCGGAGACCGGGGCATCGATGTGATTGATGTCAATTGCCTTTAGATGCTTGGTATGTTCGCGTGCGAAGTCTGGTGAAATTGAACTCATGTCAATGACTGCACTGCCTTTTTTCAAGGCTGCTGCGGCTCCTTGATCGAAAAGGACGTCGCGTACTGCCGGGCCATCGGTCAACATCGTGATGACTAAATCCGCTGTCTCTGCTGCCTCGGCGGCAGACTGAGCAAGTTTGGCACCTTTTTCAGCAAGAGGGGCAGCCTTGGCGCTGTTCCGGTTCCAGACGGTTACATCAAAGCCTGCATCCAGAAGCCGACTGGCCATTGGTGCGCCCATCAGGCCGGTTCCAAGAAAAGCGATCTTGCGTGTCAACGTTGGCCTCCCATTTCATCTTCGATGTGAACGCGAATGATCTCATCAAAGGATGTTTCTGCGGTGAAGCCAAGAGCCTGGGCGCGTTTTGCTTCAAAACCGGGAGCCCAGCCTGCAACCATACGCATGATCATTTCATCTGGCTCGTGGCGGATCAGACCTACCGCCTTTTCCCCCGCAACGCGACGTAATGCTTCAATCTGCTCGCCTACAGTCGCACTGAGACCCGGCATGGAAAGATTGCGACGTGCTCCAACTGCTTCCGTATCGATGGTGGCTCCATGGATTAGAAAGCCGACGGCTGAGCGCGGCGAAGCATGCCAATGCCGGACATCTTCAGGAACAGGCAAGATTGCTTCTTGCCCGGAGAGTGGCTCACGCAGGATATTGGAGAAAAAGCCGGATGCAGCCTTGTTCGGTTTGCCGGGGCGTATGCAGATAGTTGGCAGGCGAATGCCGATGCCGTCGAAGAAACCGCGCCGGGTGTAGTCTGACAACAGAAGTTCACTGATAGCCTTCTGCGTGCCGTAGCTCGTCAACGGGGTCGTGTGAAATTCATCAGGGATCGGGTAGGGGAGCGGAGCACCAAAAACGGCAATAGACGATGTGAAAACCACGCGAGGCTTATAGCCGTCAGCAATGTGTGCAAGCCTGATCGCATCGAACAGATGGCGGGTGCCATCCAGATTGATTCGATACCCCTTGTCGAAATCCAGTTCTGCTTCACCGGACACGATTGCCGCGAGGTGGAAGATGATGTCAGGGCGTCCTGACACGATCTTCAGAGCGGTTTCCATGGTAGATATATCTGCTGCCAGAGTATCGACCGATCCTGCAAAGCCTTTCGGAGGTTCCGCTGCAACGATATCGATAAGTGTCAGTTTTTCAACTGGAGTTTCCCCGAGATGGCCGTCGTTTGAAAGGCGCTGCGTTAGTTTGCGCCCGACCATGCCGGCAGCGCCGATGATTGCAATATGCATCTGGAAGGCTCCTCCTTGCCTCGCAGCCGACCCTACTCGAAAACGTGGCGTCGGCTACCATTACGACACTTCTCCAGTCTCCCACCAGATTTGTGTTGTAGGGTTGTCTGATAACCTTATATGTAGGCGTTGAAAACAGTTTTCTCCGTCTTGCCACAGGAATGAAACGGAAAAGCCTGCCGCATCTTAAAAACTGTCGTACATCCGCGACAGCGCATTGCATATCGGTAAAGCCAAGAGGATATCATGTACGGTTCGGGGGACATGACTGGAAACAAGCAGGCTGATCTCGTTGCTCTTTTGGGCGACGATCTGGTTATGACCGGGAAAAACGACATGCTTGGCTATTGTCGCGACTGGCCGGGAGATGTGGAGAATACGGCAGTTGCTGTGATCCGACCACGCTCGACAGCGGACGTTTCTGCTGCGGTTAAAGCCTGCGCCTCACTGGGATTGTCTATCATTCCGCAAGGCGGAAATACCGGTCTGGTGCAGGGAGGCGTGCCGGATGGGCGCGACAATCTCGTCATTCTAAGTCTTGAGCGAATGAATCACATTCGGAAGATTGATCCGGATGATTTTTCGGCGGTTGTGGATGCCGGTTGCATTCTCTCCGAACTGAAAGACAAACTGGCAGCCGAAGGGATGTTTTTTCCATTAGCACTTGGTGCACAGGGAAGCTGTCGCATCGGGGGAAATGTCAGCACCAATGCCGGAGGCATCAACGTGTTGCGTTATGGCATGACCCGTGAGCTGGTTCTGGGGCTGGAGGTTGTGCTGCCAGACGGTACGATATTCAATGGTCTTTCGACGCTGAGGAAAGACAATCGTGGGATTGATCTGAAACAGCTATTTATCGGGGCAGAAGGCATTTTGGGAGTGGTGACCGGTGTGGCAATCAAACTTATGCCCTTGCCGGACAAGGTGGAAACTGCCCTGCTGGGGCTCAATTCGCTGGATGACGCGATTGCCCTTTATCGGCGCGCGCGTGTGCAGTGCTGTGATTTGATGTCCGCTTTTGAATTCATGCCGCCAGTGGCTTTTACCTTGGCGCTAGAGGCGATGCCAGAACTTGCCATGCCACTAGGACAATACCCGGCCTATGTCTTGATGGAGGTCTCGGGTTCAGGCCTGGTCGACATACTATCCTTGATGGAACAGTTTCTCGCGGGCGCGATGGAAGATGGCCTCGTTCTTGACGGGACAATCGCGTCCTCTCGTGCGCAAGGTCAAAATCTCTGGACATTTCGTGAAGCTATGAACGAAGGACAGGCGCTGCGTGGCAAGCACCTGCGTACCGATATCTCGGTCCCTCTTTCAAAGCTGGCATCATTCGTCGGAGAAGCAGAAAGGGAACTGGCTAAGGTCCTTCCAGATTGTCTCGCCGTTTCTTATGGGCATGTCGGCGACGGCAATGTGCATCTCAATGTCATTCCAGAAAGCAATCTCGATGTTGCGGCGAAAGACAAGAAGATCAAACTTGCCAAGGAAACGATCAATGCTGTTCTGGATCGTTACGCAGGCAGCATCAGTGCAGAGCACGGCATTGGTCGCCTCAAAAGGGAAGATTTCGAGAAGTGCATTGACCCTGCACGACGAAAACTGCTTGAAGGTATCAAGCAAGTCATCGATCCGGACAATATCATGAATCCGGGCTGCCAGCTTTCTCTTGACTCTTCAAAAGGCTGACGACACACCACTTGCACGGGCAATCAGGGAGACTTCATCAATTTGTTTGGCGAAATCAGGCGTAATGAGCAGCTTCCGGGGCGTATTGCTTCGGAAATTACGCGGCAGATCAGTGAAGGTAGTCTTCTGCCGGGACAAAAGTTGCCGACAGAACATAATCTTGCACAAAGCTTCGGTGTCAGCCGGTCGGTTGTACGTGAAGCGATTGCCCAGTTGCGTAACGAGGGCCTGGTTGAAACCCGACAGGGTGTAGGTGCGTTTGTAACGGAACCCGACAGGCGACATGCTCTCCGCATAGAACCTGAAACACTTGCCAATCGTGACAGTTTCCGCAGCCTGTTCCAGTTGCGAATGGCGTTGGAGATAGAAGCGGCGGGGCTAGCTGCGGTGCATCATGATGAACATGATATGATGCAACTGAATGAAGCGCTCGCAGAGATGAGCGGTTCGAAAAAATGGACGGATACCGGTATTGCCGCTGATCTGACATTTCACCGTGCGCTCGCTTCCGCAACACATAACGAATATTTTCCGCTGGTTCTGGGTTTTATTGCCGAACGCATCAATCAGGCGATCAATGCGGCGCGTGCGCGGGCGGTACTAGAGCAGATTGTCGAGATTACAATCAATGAACACACCGCAATCAGGGATGCGATTCGCTCACGTGATCCGTTGCGAGCGCGCGAAGTGATGCGCCAACACATTGTGCAGGCGGCAAGCCGCGTCGGTCTCAAACTGGAAACTTTCTGATGGCTCCTTCTTTCGAACTATTCAGTCTGGAAGGGCGCATAGCCCTGATTACCGGCTCAAGCCAGGGCATCGGCTTTGCATTGGCTCGTGGGCTTGCAGAACATGGAGCAACGGTAATCATCAATGGCCGTGATCAGAACAAAGTGGATAAGGCCGTTACGCTACTGGAAAACGAGGGCCATACGGTCTTTGCGTCCGTTTTTGATGTGACGGTTGCTGAAGAAGTTCGTGCAGCTATTGATGCGATTGAAGAGGAAATCGGTGCGCTCGATATTCTGGTCAATAATGCCGGGATGCAATATCGCGCGCCGCTTGAAGATTTTCCGATCGAGAAGTGGCAGCAGCTTCTGGAAACCAACATTTCCAGCGCATTTTATGCTGGGCAGGCAGCTGCGCGCCATATGATCCCACGAGGACACGGCAAGATAATCAACATTGCTTCGGTTCAAAGTGAACTGGCACGACCTTCAATTGCACCTTATACGGCAACAAAGGGAGCGATCCGTAACCTGACGCGCGGCATGGCCACCGATTGGGCCCGACATGGCTTGCAGATCAATGCAATTGCTCCCGGCTATTTCAAGACGCCGCTGAATCAGGCATTGGTTGATAACCCCGAATTTACGGCATGGCTGGAGAAAAGGACGCCGGCGGGCCGTTGGGGTGACGTGGAAGAGTTGGTCGGCGCTGCAGTATTCCTGAGCAGCGATGCGTCCTCTTTCGTCAATGGGCAGGTTTTGCACGTCGATGGCGGCATGACCGCGAGTGTATGAGGAATTGATGCTGCGTATTATCGTTATGGGTGTTTCGGGTTCCGGAAAATCAACCGTAGGCGAGAAGATTGCCGATGAACTGGCGCTCCCGTTTCTTGAGGGCGACTCTCTTCATCCGAAGTCCAATGTCGATAAGATGTCAGCGGGCATCCCCTTGCAGGATGAGGATCGTTGGCCCTGGCTCGACAAAATCGGTGAACGTCTCGCTGCTTCGACCGACGGAATCGTTGTTTCCTGTTCCGCACTGAAGAAGAGCTATCGTGATCGTCTCCGCGCTGCTGCTGGTACACCGGTGCTGTTTGTCTTTCTGGATGGCAGTTTTGAAGTGTTGCACGAACATATGGGGCATCGCACAGGCCATTTTATGCCGGTAACGATGCTGGAAAGCCAGATCGCTACACTAGAAAGCCCTGTTGGAGAACCGCTGGTCTTCCGTGCAGATATCGCCGAGACCGTGGAAAAAATTGTTTCCGACAGTCTCGAATGGATACGCTCAGTTCAGTTCTAGGACTATTTCAGGGGCCAGAAGAACATCAGTGTTGGGACTGTTACAATCGCTATAATGATTGATAGCGGTAATCCCAGACGTGGATAATCGCTGAATTTATAACCACCTGGCCCCATGACCAGCGTATTGCATTGATGACCGATTGGCGTGAGGAAGTCACACCCTGCGCCGATCGCAACCGCCATCAAAAAGGCCTCCGGCTTGAAACCAAGTCCGGAAGCAAAACTTGTGGCGATGGGAGCCATGACGAGCACCGTCGCAGCATTGTTGAGAAATGGTGTCACCATCATCGCAGCTACAAGAATGAGCGCCAACGCACCTGCTGGCGGTAACTGATGGCCGATTGTGGCGAGCCCTTCTGCGATGAGGTCCGTGCCGCCGGTTGTTCGCAGCGCATCCGAAACCGGGATGAGTGCCGCAAGCATCACCAGAATTGGACCGTCGATTTCGTCATAGACCTCGTTGAGAGGTATCACCTTGAACAGCAGCATGGCGACAGCGGCGGCAAAGAACGCCACCGCCACTGGTACAAGGCTTAACGCGGTTGCCCCGATGGCAGCGATCAGAATGGCGAGCGGGATCAATCCGCGCCGAACGCTGCCAAGCATAAGCTTGCGGCGGGCAAGCGGCAGCAATTCGAACTCCGGCAGGAAGGTGGACAGATTTGCTTGTCTGCCTTGCAGTACGACCACGTCACCGAAACGGAGAATGACCTCACTGAGCCGCTCAGTAATACGTTCGCCTGGCCGGCTGACCGCCAGGAGGTTCAGATCGTATCGCGCAAAAAGGGCAAGTCTCTGGGCAGTTAGGCCGATTAGGCGCGAGTTCTTGCCGATAACAGCTTCCACAACCTCTATGTCGGTGGAACCGCTTGTCTCGGACGGATTGCGGTTCTCGGACAGGGTAAGCTTTCCGGCACTTATGACAGCATCGAGTGCTTTTGGATCACCTTCAAGAAGGACAACATCGCCTTCGTTCAGGATCGTATCTGGAAGTGGCGTCAATCGTTGGTCGTTGCGTATGATGGAAGTCACCATCGCTTCACCTTCAGCTGCCTTGATGAGATCGGTCACGCGCTTGCCGGTCATCGTCGAGTTCTTGGTGATACGCGCTTCGGAAGCATAATTCTTGATCTTGATTGCCTCATCCAGCGATACGTTTTCGCGAGTGCGCTGGGGAACGAGCCAGTAGAAGAGTACCAGATAGACGAGTCCTACGACTGATAGTACAGCGCCGACAGGCGTAAAATCGAACATTGTGAAGGGCTCACCAACCATTTCGCCGCGAATGCGAGAAACAACGATGTTGGGTGAAGTGCCCACCTGGGTCATCAAACCACCGAGCAACGCGCCGAAGGCCATAGGCATGAGAAAGGTCGATGGAGAAACATTGGAACGACGTGCGAATTGGAAAGCAACCGGTATCATGATTGCCAGTGCGCCGACGTTTTTAACAAAAGCTGAGAGAACAGTGACGACTGCCACCAGCACGGCAAGTTGGAGTCGCACACTGTTCATTTCTGGCAGAAAACGCTGCACCGCCGCCTGCATAAGGCCGGAACGTGCGACACCCGCACTGACCACCAACGCACTGCCAACGATGATAACGATGTCGTCGCTGAAACCCGAAAATGCGTGATCGAAGGGTACAACCCCAACTGCTATTGCCAGGAGAAGTGCACAAAGTGCGACCACATCATAACGGAACTTGCCCCAGATAAACGCTCCCATCATGAGTATGATTACTGCGAAGGAGAGTATCTGCTGATGCGTCATCTATCGGGATTTCCTCACAGGCGGAAAAATATTCCACTTCTCTGTAACCGATAAATTCTAAAACAGAAATCGATTATTATAGCGGGTTGCGCTCCGTTGAAGGGCGCAACCCGTTTCATGTCAATCAGTTACACGTTGGCCATCATTGTTGAAAACATGCACGTTTCCAGAGGAAGCGCCAACTCTGACAGTCTCATCAATGTTATGTGCCGACCGCCCGGCAACGCGGAAGATAAGCGGCTTGCCATCTGGCAAAGCAGCGTGGATGTAGCTTTCTGCACCGACGAGTTCGACAGCTTCAATACGAATGGTTGCATTAAATCCGTCAGCATCCGGCTCGCTATCTTCCAGAATACGGATATCCTCTGGGCGAACGCCGATGGTGAAACTCCCGTCAGGTTTTTGCACCGCGCTGCCGGTCGCCCAACCGGTGCTTTCTGTGCTTTGCAGCAGGTTCATTGATGGGGAACCGATAAATGTCGCGACGAAGGTGGAGGCAGGTTTTTCGTAAAGCTCAATCGGCGTGCCAACCTGTTCGATATGGCCGGCATTCAGCACGACAAGACGATCAGCCATGGTCATGGCCTCCATCTGGTCGTGTGTCACGTAAACGCTGGTGGTGCCAAGCGAGCGCTGCAGGCGCTTTATCTCGACACGCATCTGCACGCGCAGTTTCGCGTCCAGATTGGACAATGGTTCATCAAAGAGGAAAGCTGCCGGTTCGCGCACAATGGCGCGCCCCATGGCGACACGCTGGCGCTGACCACCAGAAAGCTGGCGTGGTTTGCGCTCAAGAAAAGGTTCGATTTCCAGCGCTTTCGCAGCCTTGGCGATGCGGCGCTCGATTTCGTCCTTTGGTGTCTTGCGGTTCTTCAGACCATAGGCAAGGTTTTCCCGAACCGTCATATGCGGATAGAGCGCATAGTTCTGAAACACCATGGCAATATCGCGTTCTGCGGGTTCTACTTCGTTGACCACGCGATCGCCAATGGAGATTGTGCCGGATGTAATACCTTCGAGACCCGCTATCATGCGCAGGAGAGTGGATTTACCGCAGCCTGAAGGGCCTACCAGCACCACAAATTCACCGTCGTGAATCTCCAGCGATACGCCTTTGATGACTTCTACATTGCCGCCATAGCTCTTGCGGACGTTATCAAGAACGATTTTGCTCATTACTTTTCCGTTTCAACGAGACCTTTGACGAACCAGCGCTGCATCAACACCACAACGAGGATCGGTGGAATGATGGCCAGAATGGCTGTTACCATGACGTAGTTCCACGGTGTGGATGCGTCAGCCCAATCGACCATGCGGCGCAGGCCGATGATGATCGTGTTCATCTTGGCATCATTGGTAACGAGTAGTGGCCAGAGATACTGGGTCCATCCGTAAATGAAGAGAATGACGAAAAGCGCTGCAATATTCGTCTTCGAAAGGGGGAGCAGGATATCCCGCATGAAACGGAATGGTCCGGCATTATCGATACGTGCTGCTTCAACCAGTTCACCCGGAATGGTAAGGAAGAACTGACGGAACAGGAATGTCGCTGTCGCGGATGCCATCAATGGCAGCGTAAGCCCAGCATAGGTATCGATCATGCCGAGGTCCACGATCACCTTGTAGGTCGGCAGAATACGAACCTCCACAGGCAGCATCAACGTTATGAAGATCATCCAGAAGAAGAACATGCGCATCGGAAAGCGGAAAAACACAATCGCGAAAGCCGACATGAACGAAATGATGATCTTGCCGACGGCGATTGCCATTGCAACCACGAACGAGTTCCAGAGAAGTCGTTCAAGACTTACACCAACAACACGCTCCACACCGCCAAAGATGGCTTCGCCGTAGTTTTCGACGAAATGGTCGCCGGGCAACAGCGAGATTGGCGGGCGAATGATCTGCGTTGACGTCATCGTTGAAGCGACGAAGGTGTAGTAGATCGGAAAGGCAACAATAATGATGCCTAGGATCAGGATCAGATGGCCGATCAGGCTGGAGATTGGGCGTTTTTCTATCATTGTCGCCTCACTCACGAATAATGCACGCGCTTCTCAACGAAGCGGAACTGGAACGCTGTCAAGGCAATCACGATTGCCATCAAAATAACTGACTGTGCCGAGGAAGAACCCAGATTCAGATTGACGAAGCCATCGTTGTAAACCTTGTAGACCAGCGTTTCGGTGGCTTTGGCAGGCCCGCCGCCGGTCACGGCATGGATGATGCCGAACGTGTCGAAGAAGGCGTAAACCGTATTCACGACCAGCAAGAAGAAGGAGGTCGGTGCAAGAAGTGGAAATACGATAGACCAGAATCGCCGTGCGCCGCGCGCGCCATCAATGGCTGCTGCTTCGATCAACGATTTAGGAATTGCTTGTAAGCCTGCGACAAAGAACAGGAAATTATAGGAAATCTGCTTCCAGGCCGCGGCAACGACGACGAGGCCCATAGCCTGATTGCCGTCAAGCAGCGGATCCCATGCAATGCCATTACGGCGCAGAATATACGCAAAAGTACCCATCGCTGGGTTGAACATGAAGAGCCACAACATGCCGGCTACAGCAGGAGCTACGGCATAGGGCCAGATCAGGAGCGTACGATAAAATGTCTTTCCACGGATGACGCGATCTGCTGCCGTTGCAAGCAACAATGCTGCGCCCATGGCAAGCAGCGCGGTCAGAACATTAAAGACAATCGTTACTCTGAATGAATGTAGATAGTTCGGGTCGGCCAGAACGGTTGTGAAGTTCGCAAGGCCTACAAAAGTAGACTTCAGCCCGAATGCGTCTTCACGCATGAAAGACTGATAAATTGCCTGACTGGCTGGCCAGAAGAAAAACACCACAGTCAGAACGATCTGCGGGGCCAGCAGGAAGTAGGGCAAGATTTTATTTGGAAAGGTAACTTTCTGCACGGGGAGCTTCCTCGTGGGTGACAAGGCCGCCCACCACAAGGGCAGGCGGCGTTGTGTTTATGTGATCAATTATTGAGCTGCGGCAATCGCGTCGTTGGCGCGCTTGACAGCGTTTTCAAGTGCAGTTTTCGCATCCTGCTTGCCGCCGAGCATTGCTTCGAACTCTTCGTTCAGAATATCGCGCACCTGCGGCAAGTTGACGAGACGCACGCCCTTCGAATTTTCGGTCGGCGCCTTGCCCATCATCTGCAGGATAGGCGTTTCGCGGCCCGGATTCTTTTCATAGAAATCCGACTTCTTGGTTTCCTCGTACGCCGCCAGTGTTACAGGCAGATAGCCGGATTTTTCGTGCAGCTTGACCTGAATTTTGGTTTGCGAGAGGAAGTTGAAGAATTCTGCGACGCCCTTGTATTGTTCGTCGCTAAGGCCTGCGAAGACCCACAGAGATGCACCGCCAGGGATCGTATTCTGCGGGCCGTGACCTTCGTAGTAAGGCAGCTGGCCGATGCCGTAATTGATACCCGACTTAACAACATCGCCGAGGCCGCCGGAGGATTCGGTCAGCATTGCGCATTCACCAGAGGTGAAAAGCTGCTTGGCTTCCGATGTGCGGCCGCCGTAGCGGAACGTACCGTCTTTCGCGAGATCGGCAATCGACTGGAAGTGCTGAATGTAAAGCGGCGAGTTGATTTCGAGCTTCACATCGGTGCCGCCGAGACCGTTTTCATTCGTGCCATAAGGAACGTTGTTCCAAGCCGCGAAGTTTTCGGTCTGAATCCAGGTCAGCCATGTGGAAGTGAAACCGCACGGTGCCGCACCGCTGGATTTGATCTTCTTGGCAGCTTCGAAAACTTCAGGCCAGGTTTTCGGCGGATTGTTTTCGTCGAGGCCAGCCTTCTTGAAGGCATCCTTATTGTAATAGAGGATTGGTGACGAGGAGTTGTACGGAAAGGACAACATGGTTCCGTCTCGCTTCGAATAGTAAGCGACGATGCCAGGCAGATACTGCGACTTGTCGAACTTGAAGCCACCCTTTTCCAGAACTTCTGCAGCTGGAACCATTGCGCCTTCGGCTGCCATCATAACACCACTACCGGCGTCGAAGACCTGAAGGATCGCGGGGGGCTGCTTGGAACGGAACGCGGCAATGCCGGCATTCAGCGTTTCAGGATAAGTTCCCTTGTAGACAGGAACAATCTTGTATTCGCTCTGGCTTTCGTTGAACTCCTTCGAGAGTTCATTGACCATTTCGTTGTTGGCACCGGTCATGCCGTGCCACCATGCCAGCTCCGTCTGGGCAAATGCCTGAGAACTGATGGTGAGGGCGAGGGCGCTTGTCAGCGCCGAAGTCGTGATCAGACGGATAAGCATGTTTCCTCCTCGAGTGTGAGATTGCGTGAACATTTGAGTTCCTTGGTGATGGTCTCAAAGCCCCGACATCTGCAATATTTTCATTGCACCTATATGAATGCAATTTTTGCCAAAGGATCAACCTTCGATTCTTCCAATGGCAGAATAAATCCGAAAACGATAGCGTTCAAAACGAAAAAAACCGAAAGGAAAGTGATATTCGTGGGGAGAACATGCGCATAATTAATGGGTTGGGAACGCCAAGTAATGCCATTTCCGCATGATGACTGCTGGTTCGCCGTTCAACGGATTGACCAATGTGCAAGACTGAACTGATATATGCCTTTCGAATCTGACCGGCGGTTTTATTGAGTTTTGTCTTCAACCGGATCGGACATTGCCCAACTTGCTGACAGGTGAAGTTATGCCGAGTGACGATCGCAGGAAAAGTCGCGTTACGCTGCTGGATGTGGCACGCCATGCCAACGTATCGCGCGCGACGGCTTCCCTTGTTATCCGCAAAAGCCCGTTGGTGGGAACAGTAACGCGCGAAAAAGTAGAGAAAGCCCTTCAAGAGTTGGGCTATGTCTACAATATGGGGGCTGCTAGCCTCCGGGTAGAGAGATCGAATACGGTTGGCGTCATCGTACCCACCCTTGGCAACCCGTTTTACGGCGAATTGCTTTCAGGAATAGACAGTGTTGTGGGTGAAGCAGGGCTGGTCGTTCTTCTCGCCAATAGTCACGAGAACTTCACCAATCAGAGTACCCTTATGCAGCGTATGCGTGAGCATGGTGTTGATGGCGTGATCGTTTCGCCAACAGCGGAAACAGCACCGGAGTTCGTCGAGCAGCTTGCTGACTGGGGCTTGCCTATTGTGCAGGTGTTGCGTCATGTGACCGATCGTGTCGATTACGCAGGCGTTGATTACGCGGGTGGTATGCGGCAGGCGGTTAATCATCTGGCTACACTTGGGCACAGGACAATCGCATTCGCTGTGCACGGGCCGATTCATTCCGCTTACCGCGAACGTGTCGAAGGTTTTCGCGAGGCAATGCAACAACAAGGGCTCGATCCTGAGATGATTGTCCGCTTTCCGCAGACGATGCCGGATATCGCTAAAGCGGCTCCGCTTCTCTTTCAGGACGGCCGGGAGCCGACAGCTGCAATCTGCTTCAATGACGTGATTGCGCTAGGCCTTTCGGCAGGGCTTTATGATTGCGGGAGAATGGTTGGTGGGGATTTTTCGTTGATCGGCTTCGACGATGTAAGCGATGCTGAAGCGACCCGCCCCCGGTTGAGTTCCGTGTCAACCCGACCTGTTACAGTTGGTGAGAATGCCGCTGGATTGCTTCTTTCCCGTTTGGCAAACCCGGAAAAACAGGCGCAGCGGATCATCAGTGAAACATATTTGCGAGTTCGACAGTCCTGTGGACCGGTGAGAGCCTCTGTTATCTAATCCCAATTAATGATTGACGTATGAGGCAAAACGCATTTAGATCGATCTAAATTATTGATGCCGGGAGGAGAAATCGGCACAATTGCGTACCGGGAGGTTCAGCATTGTATAATTTCAACTTCGCGCCTGTTTTCGCGGCGATGGATAAGTTGCTTGTCGGCGCGTGGCAGACAATTGAATTGTCTTGCGCGGCGATGGTGCTCGGCCTGATTGTTTCGATAGTCTGCGCGCTTGGGAAGACGTCTGGACCAAAGCCAGTACGCTTAATCATTGATGCCTATATCGAAATTATCCGCAACACGCCGTTTCTGGTGCAGATTTTCTTCATCTTCTTTGGATTGCCTTCTGCTGGTTTGCGATTGTCGCCCAACAGTGCAGCGCTTCTTGCGCTGGTGGTGAACTTCGGCGCTTACGGTACCGAGATTATTCGTGCCGGCATTGAATCCATTCATAAAGGTCAGGTGGAAGCAGGAACCGCACTCGGTCTCTCAAAGCTGCAAGTGTTCCGTTATGTGATCATGAAACCAGCTTTGCGGACGGTTTATCCGTCACTCACCAGCCAATTTATCTATCTGATGCTGACTTCGAGTGTGGTCTCCGTAATTTCCGCAAACGAACTTGCCGCGGCGGGTAACGATCTACAGTCGGCGACCTTCGCGAGTTTTGAGGTCTATATTGTTATCACGCTCATGTATCTCGTCATGTCCATCGGTTTCTCGGCCATTTTCTCAGTGATCGAGAAGGTGGCTTTTAAATACCCGTTGAGCCGATAGGAGCGGGCCATGATCAGACCTTTCGGCTGGAACGAATTTCTCATTATCGTCTATGCAGCGCAGTGGACCATTGCTCTTTCGGCTATTGCCTTTGTCGGCGGTGGCATCGGAGGGCTGCTTGTCGCGCTGATGCGTGTTTCGGACGCTCGCGCCCCACGTTACATCGCACTCGGCTTTATCAGGCTGTTTCAGGGTACACCGCTTCTGATGCAGCTCTTCCTGGTGTTCTTCGGCCTTAATATTTTCGGTCTGGGTATCAACCCCTGGATTGCTGCGACGATTGCGCTGACATTGCATGCAAGCGCTTTTCTCGGAGAGATTTGGCGCGGCTGTATTGATGCAGTGCCGCCCGGCCAACGTGAAGCGGCGACGGCATTGGGGCTGCGCTACTACAATCGCATGCGCTATGTGATCCTGCCACAAGCCGCACGCATTTCGGTTGCGCCGACAGTGGGCTTTCTCGTGCAGCTCATCAAAGGCACTTCGCTTGCCGCGATCATCG
Organism: Brucella anthropi ATCC 49188; assembly: GCF_000017405.1. Lineage (NCBI taxonomy): Bacteria > Pseudomonadati > Pseudomonadota > Alphaproteobacteria > Hyphomicrobiales > Brucellaceae > Brucella > Brucella anthropi. The sequence continues at coordinate 1,133,441 of NC_009668.1, read as the reverse complement.
GATTTACAGAACTGACGCGACAGGGACAGATCATCAACAATGCGACGTTCAGCCCGTTCATGGTGTTTGGCACGGTAGCGGCTGTCTATTTTGTCCTATGCTGGCCGCTATCGATTTTGGCACGCCGAATGGAAACGAGGTTTTCTCGCGCTACAGCTCGGTAATTGGGGGGCTTCGGGAAGACGATCAGTATTTCCGACCGAATGTAAACCAACATGGCGTCAGGAAATGCATTGAAAATAACGAAACGGTGCCGGTGAGGAGACTGGTACTTAATAGGGAAGGGATAAACATGACTATTACCAGACGTTTGGCAATGGCCCTGATTGGTGCGGGTGCCCTTGCAACGGCGTTGGCACCGGCTGCATTCGCTCAGACCGTTGACGACATCAAGTCCGCTGGAAAAATCAAGATCGGTATGCTGGTCGACTTTCCGCCATTTGGCATCATGAACACCAGCAATGAACCGGACGGGTATGACGCCGATGTCGCGAAGTTGCTGGCGAAGGAGCTGGGCGTCGACGCACAGATCGTGCCAGTCACCGGTCCAAACCGTATTCCTTATCTGCAGAGCGGACAGGTGGACGTTCTGGTTGCCTCGCTGGGCATCACCGAGGAACGGGCAAAGAGCGTTGATTTCTCGCAGCCTTATGCTGGTATTTCGATTGGCGTATTCGGACCGAAGGACACCGTTGTTACAAAGCCGGAGGAGCTTTCTGGCAAATCGATCGGTGTCGCTCGTGCTTCAACACAGGACACGGCAGTAACCAAGGTAGCGCCGCAGGACGCCAACATCCGTCGTTTCGATGATGATGCGAGCGCAGTGCAAGCCCTGCTTTCGGGACAGGTTGAGTTGATAGGGCTCTCCAATGTCGTGGCTGCCGAAATCGAAAAAGCTGCTCCGGGCCGCTATGATCAGAAAATCCAGCTCAGCCAGCAAGTACAGGGTATCGCTGTTCGCAAGGGGGCGACGGAAATGCTCGAATTCGTCAACAAGTTCATCGAAAAGGCAAAGAGCGACGGCGAACTGAACAAGATTCATGAAAAGTGGCTCGGTGCGCCACTGCCGGATTTTGTCTCTCAGGCAAAGTAAGCTCTCGAATTCCGTCATGCCCGTCCATCCGACGGGCATGACGATCCAGTCCACGAAAGTGAGTTTCTCGACATGAACCAGATGGCTCAGGGAAAAGCGAACCGGTTGCCGCAGGATGCTTCAGATCCTGCAGTGCTCATGCAGGGAGTAAACAAGTGGTACGGCACTTATCATGCTCTCAGAGATATTGATCTGAATGTCGCTCGCGGTGAACGCATTGTTATTTGCGGTCCGTCTGGCTCGGGGAAGTCGACCCTCATCCGTTGTATCAATCAGCTGGAGACCATTCAGAAAGGCCGCATCATTGTAGACGGCCACGATCTGACGGCAGGTGGAAAGAATGTAGATATCGTCCGGCAGGAAACGGGCATGGTTTTCCAGCAGTTCAACTTGTTTCCGCATATGACGGTGCTTGAGAATTGCACTTTGGCTCCGATGAAAGTGCGTGGCGTTTCGAAAGTTGAAGCTGAGAAGACAGCGCGCAAATACCTCGAGCGTGTCCGCATTCCTGAACAGGCGGATAAGTATCCGGCCCAGCTATCGGGTGGCCAGCAACAGCGTGTGGCGATTGCCCGTGCGCTATGCATGAATCCCAAGATCATGCTTTTTGATGAGCCGACTTCTGCACTCGATCCTGAAATGGTCAAGGAAGTTCTGGACACCATGATCGATCTCGCCAAGGAAGGCATGACCATGCTCTGCGTTACCCATGAAATGGGTTTCGCGCGGCAGGTGGCAGATCGTGTCATCTTCATGGATCAAGGACAAATTCTTGAAATGGCGGAGCCGGAGGAATTTTTCGGCAATCCGAAGCATGAGCGCACGAAGGCATTTATCGGTCAGATTTCCTGAGCGTCTCTAGTAGTTTAGTAATGGAGTTTGAAGTGACGAACGAAGTTCTGCTTATCGAGCCGATGATGCCGTTGATCGAAGAGCGATTGGATGCATCTTACAAGATTCTTCGTCTATACAAGCCGGAAGACACGACGGCGATTGACGCGGCACTTGGCACCATTTGTGCTGTTGTTACCGGTGGCGGAACGGGGCTTTCCAATGGTTGGATGGAGCGTCTGCCATCGCTCGGCCTCATTGCCATCAACGGCGTTGGGACGGACAAGGTCGATCTTGCTTTTGCGCGGGATCGCAATGTACATGTCAGCACCACACCTGGCGTTTTGACCGATGATGTTGCCGACACAGGCATTGCTCTCATGCTGGCGGTTATGCGCCATGTTGTTCAGGGCGATCAATTCGTGCGGGAAGGCAAATGGGAGCGCCGTGAAGTATTTCCTCTTGGCGTTAGTCCCAAGGGGAAGCGGGTTGGCGTCCTGGGCCTTGGCCAGATCGGAAAGTCGTTTGCACGACGTGCAGAAGCATTCGGCATGGAAGTACACTATTGGAACCGCTCTCCTGTCGCGGGCACAAACTGGATTGCCCATGCAACGCCCGCGGAACTAGCGCAGCAGAGCGACGTACTCGCAGTGTGCGTCGCGGCTAATCCGTCGACGGCGAATATTGTGAACGCGGATGTGCTAGCAGCACTTGGAAGCAAGGGTTATCTAATCAATGTGGCCCGGGGCAGTGTGGTTGACGAAGATGCGCTTCTGGCTGCTTTGAATAACGAAACTATAGCCGGTGCCGGTCTTGATGTTTTCGTCAACGAACCTACGATCAGGGAGGATTTTCTGTCCGCACCAAACACCGTGCTGATGCCGCATCAAGGCAGCGCAACGGTTGAAACACGTGTCGGAATGGGTGAGCTCGTACTCGCCAATCTTGCCGCATATTTTTCCGGCGATGTCCCACCCACCAAAGTAAACTGAGTTATTCCCATGATTGTCAGGCAGGCCTTTTTTGAAGGCGCTATTCATTCTGGGCGCGAGGATGCGTTCAAAGCTTATGTCGCGAATATTCTTATGCCGATGTGGCTTGAATTTCCGGGAATCAGGGAAGTCCGAGTTCTTTATGCTGTCGAACGCGATGAAGGTGCGCCAGCCTATCCGATGGTGCTGTGGACCCAGTATGACAGTAGGGAAGCTTTGGCCAAAGCGCTTGCTTCACCTGTGCGATATGAAAGCCGGGAGGCAACGAAGGGGCTTCTGGAAATGTTCGACGGTCATATCCACCATCATGTTTTCGATCTCACCCTACGAGGGTGAGATCGTTTCTATTTTTCCCTTAAGCACCCCAGGTACGCTCAAGCACATTGATCCAGTTTGCATGGGCCAGCTTTACGATGGAAGCATCGTCGTAGCCGTGTTTACGGAAGGCGTCTATGACGAGCTGGAGATCACCGACATCGCGAAGCGTGGAAGAAATCGTGGTGCCGTCAAAATCGGAACCCAGAGCCAGATGGTCGATCCCGATGCGGTTGACAATGTAATCAGCATGGCGAACGAGTTCACTCAGATCCGTATTCGGATCGCGTTTTCCATCTTCGCGCAGGAATGAAACGCCAAAGTTAAGCCCGACGAGACCGCCAGTATCGCGAATGGCATCCAGCTGCTTGTCGGTCAGGTTGCGGCTTTGCTGGCAAAGCGCGTGCGCATTTGAATGCGAAGCCACGAGCGGCGCATCGGAAATTGCCGCTATGTCCCAGAAGCCTTTCTCGTTCATGTGGGAAAGGTCGACCATGACTTTGAGTTCATTGCAGGCGCGAATGAGCGCTTTGCCATGATCGGTGAGGCCCGGGCCGATGTCAGGCGACGCCGGAAACCGGAACGGGATGCCATGGGCAAAAATATTCGGACGGCTCCAGACAGGCCCAAGCGTTCTGAGGCCTGCCTCATGCAATACATAAAGGGCATCAAGGTCTTCGCTAAAAGCCTCCACACCTTCGATATGATAGACAGAAGCAAAAATGCCGTTGGCAAAGGCATCACGAATATCGGCTGCAGTTTTGCAAATACGAACCTTGCCTTCTGACGCCCGTTCGATTTTCAGAAGTACTGCCGACATGGCGAGCGTTGCCTTCATCGCATCCGTCTGGCTCGGAGTCGCCAGATTGCCATTAGTGTCGAGTTCTCGTGAAGGCGAGGGCACATATACGGCGCACAAGCCGCCGCCGAGCCCACCCTTCTGCGCGCGTGGAAGGTCGATATGGCCGACATTTTCTCCTTCAAGAAAACGCTTTTCAGGCGAGGAAGCATGCGATGACCACAGGCGCAACAGCACGTCGTTGTGACCATCGAAAACGGGTATCTTCTGTTCTGTCGCCATGGGGAAGCCTTTTCAAAATCAAGTCTGGTATTTGAGAGGGGTGATGGACCCAAGCGAGAAGAATTGCAAATGCGATTTCGGTCACTTGATATGACGGCCCTGCATGAAGGGCTATTCTTTCTTGCAAAAGCTCTCCTTTAGTTTGCCCTCATGCAAACTCTGCATAGGGAATGCAAAATTCTGCATTGGCCCCTGCCTCCGCTGACGTGATAGCGGGAAGCTGGAAAAATATATCCAGAGATAGAACGCTGTCGATAAGCGCCCGATGTCAGGGAGCCATTCAGAAAGCGTTGCAAGAGGAGCTCTCAATGATTTCAAGACGCGGTTTTCTGGCAGGTGCGGCTGCCGTTCCTTTCCTGTCCTATGCGAGCATTTTGCCTGCCATTGGAGCCGGGCGTCAGGATATTCTGGTTGTGGCCCAGCAGCTCGACAATATGACCAGTCTTGATCCGCATGAGAGCTTCGAAGCTGTCGGCAGCGAAGTCTGCAACAACATGTACCAGCGTCTGGTACATCCAAGCCTTTCCAATCCGGACCAGGTGGAAGGCGGCGTTGCTGTTTCCTGGGAAGCCGACGCTGATGGGAAGGTCTTCATCTTCAAGATCGATCCGAATGCAAAATTTGCAAGCGGCGCGCAGATCACGGCTGAAGATGCTGCTTTCTCGCTGCAGCGTGCGATCAAGATGAACAAGGGCCCGGCTTTCATCATTGGCCAGTTCGGTTTCACGCCAGAGAATGCAGAAAAGAACATCGTAGCGACCGATCCGTCGACATTGTCTCTGACGGTCGAGCAGTCGACATCGCTGCCGTTCCTGCTGTATTGCCTGTCGGCAAGCGTTGCCAGCATCGTGGAAAAGAAAACCGTTCTGGAAAATGCATCCGGTGACGATCTCGGTAACGGCTGGCTTCAGAAGAACAGCGCCGGTTCGGGCGAATGGGTTCTCGTTTCCTGGAAGCCGAGCGAAAGCATCATCCTGAACGTTAATCCACATGGCGCATACAAGGGCAATGTGAAGCGCATCCTTCTGCGTCACGTCGCGGACCCGTCTTCGCAGCTCTTGATGCTTCAGAAGGGTGATGTCGATATTGCCCGCAATCTGACGTCCGAGCAGTTGCGGGTTCTTCAGGGCAATGGTGATTTCGAGCTCGTCACCAAGGCAATCGCGGGCATTGGCCTGATGTCTCTCAATCAGAAGATTGAAAAGCTTACTAATCCAAAGCTCTGGCAGGCGATCAAGTGGGCGGTCGACTATCAGGGCATTCAGAAGAACATCGTTCCGCTGACGCACAAGGTGCACCAGACCATCATCCCGGAGGGTTTCCCCGGTGCGGTTAACGAAACGCCATTCCAGAAGGATTTGGAAAAGGCGAAAAGCCTGATGCAGGAAGCTGGTCTTGCCGATGGTTTTACCATCAAAATGGATCATTATTCTGCTCAGCCTTGGCCGGATATCGCACAGGCCATTCAGGCGAACCTCGCCGAAATTGGAATCAAGGTCGAACTTCTGGCCGCAGAGAACCGTCAGGTCCTCACCAAAATGCGTGCTCGCGAGCACGAAATTGCGCTGACCGCCTGGGGTTCTGACTACTTCGATCCGAACACTAATGCCGACGTTTTCTGTAACAATCCGGATAATTCGGATAATGCGGCTACCAAGCCTTTCGCCTGGCGCTCGTCCTATCAGAACGAGGAGTTCGCGAAGAAGTCGATTGCAGCCCGCGATGAACGCGATTCAGCAAAGCGCATCGAACTCTATGAGAATCTGCAGCGCGAATTCATGAACGATAGTCCGTTTATCGTGATGCTTCAGACCGTTACCACAGCTGCCTGCCGCAAGGATGTTACCGGAATGCGTCTCGGCGTCTTGTCCGATTCTCATTCCTATGCAGGGATCGCCAAGGCGTGAAGAAAAGCCTCAAGAACCTGACCGGTATCCTGAGCAGCGTGTTAATCACGCTGTTCGGGCTTATGGTCATTACCTTCATGATCGGCCGCGTCATGCCGGTCGATCCTGTTATTGCTGCGGTGGGCGACAATGCGCCAGAGGCTGTTATCCAGCGCGTCCGCGCGGAGATGGGGCTCGATCAGCCACTTGTAATCCAGTTCGTGCATTATGTCGGGCAGGTCCTGCACGGCGATTTCGGCAACTCTATTCTGACCCGTAATCCGGTGACACAGGATATCGCCCGTTATTTTCCCGCGACATTGGAACTGGCAACGGCTGCGCTTCTTGTTGCTGCTCTTATCGGTATTCCGCTGGGGGTGTGGGCTGCTGTCCGGCAGGGTTCCATCGTCGACCAGACGATCCGCGTGATCTGTCTTGCAGGGCACTCTGTTCCCGTTTTCATGCTGGCACTGATATCGCTTCTCGTCTTCTATGCGACACTCGATATAGCGCCCGGTCCGGGACGACAGGACATCATCTATGAAGGCATGATCCCGCATGTTACCGGCCTGCTCACGATCGATACTCTTATTGAGGGCGACTGGGACGCGTTCCGGGATGCCGTCTATCACATGATTCAGCCGGTTCTGATCCTCGCTTACTTCAGCATGGCGTATATCACGCGTATGACCCGCGCTTTCATGCTTGACGCACTCAAGGGTGAGTTCGTGATTACGGCACGTGCGAAAGGCTTGTCGCTGACCTCGGTCATCTGGAAACATGCTTTCCCGACCGTTGCCGTGCAGCTCGTGACAGTTCTGGCTCTCACCTATGCAGGTCTGCTGGAGGGTGCTGTCGTGACCGAGACGGTCTTCAGCTGGCCGGGCTTGGGACAGTATCTGACCGTGTCGCTGATGAATGCCGATATGAATCCGGTGGTGGGCGCTACACTGCTCATCGGTATCATTTATGTCGGGCTCAACCTGCTCGCCGATATCCTCTACAAAGTTCTGGATCCGCGTGTCCGATGATTTTTGCCAATTTTCATAACTGGGCGCTAGATGACTCGCCTGCTTCTCGTTCTCAGGCTAACTGGGGCAGGCGCTACCGCATTTGGGTGAACCTTCGGGCCAATCCGCTCGCGATGATTGGTCTCTTTATCATTGTCGCTTTCATCGTTTTGTCGTTGGCCGCACCATTGCTGGCGCCATATGATCCGAGTGTTCAAGACCTAGGCAACCGTCTGTCTGCTCCCACTGCCGCGCATTGGTTCGGGACTGATGAGCTAGGCCGCGATATCCTATCGCGCATTCTTTACGGTGGCCGCGTAACCCTTGGAATGGTTATCGCTGTTGTCATTCTCGTTGCGCCGATCGGGCTCTTTATCGGTTGTATCGCCGGCTATTTCGGCGGGATTGTTGACACCGCGTTGATGCGCGTCACTGATGTCTTTCTTGCGTTTCCTCGGTTGATCCTGGCGCTGGCCTTCGTGGCTGCGCTGAAGCCAGGTGTTGAAAGTGCCGTGCTTGCAATCGCATTGACTGCGTGGCCACCCTATGCGCGTCTGGCGCGTGCGGAAACCATGACTTTGCGCAAGAGCGATTTCATTGCAGCCGCCAAGCTGACCGGTGCATCGCCATTCCGCATCATTTTGCGTCACATCATGCCGCTTTGTGTGCCGAGCGTCATTGTGCGCATTACGCTCGACATGAGCTCGATCATCATCACCGCCGCAAGCCTTGGCTTCCTCGGAATGGGTGCACAGCCGCCGTCGCCCGAATGGGGTGCGATGATTGCCACTGCCAAGCGCTTTATCTTTGAACAATGGTGGGTTGCCACCATCCCCGGCATCGCGATCTTCCTCGTATCGCTCGCCTTCAATTTCCTCGGCGACGGTCTGCGCGACGTGCTCGATCCGAAGCAGAATTGAGAGAACAGATGCTGGTTGATATTAAAAATCTGCAGATCAGCTTTGAAACGCGCACCAGCCGTTTCGATGCTGTTCGCGGGATCTCGCTTCAGCTTGGTCGTGAAAAACTGGGCATTGTCGGTGAAAGTGGCTCGGGCAAGTCCTTGACCGCGCGAGCCCTCATGAAATTGCTGCCGCCAATCGCTGAAGTGAAGGCCGACAAGCTTTCATTCGATGGCATCGACATTCTGTCAGCCACCGAACGTGGCATGCGTCAGATACGCGGCAAGCGGGCAGGCTTTATTCTTCAGGACCCCAAATATTCGCTTAACCCGGTCAAGACCATTGGCGTGCAGGTAGCTGAAGCGTGGCGTACTCACAAAGGCGGTAGCAAACGTCAGGCAATGGATGCTGCGGTTGATCTTCTGGATCAGGTTATGATCCGCAATCCGCGCGACGTGGCAAAGCTTTATCCACACGAAGTTTCTGGTGGCATGGGCCAACGTGTCATGATCGCCATGATGCTGGCGCCCGATCCCGAACTGCTCATTGCTGACGAGCCGACATCCGCGCTCGACGCTACCGTTCAGGCGGAAATTCTTCGCCTGATCGACGATTTGGTTTCCAAGCGCGGAATGGGACTTCTCCTCATCAGCCACGATCTTCCACTCGTGTCGCATTTCTGCGACCGTGTCATGGTCATGTATATGGGCCGTGTCATGGAAGAATTGAAAGCCGCCGAACTTGTGCGTGCTGAGCATCCTTATACGAAGGGGCTTCTCAATTGCATTCCATCGCTCATGCATCCTCGTGATCGATTGCCGGTTCTTAATCGCGAAGAAAGCTGGCTGAACTCATGATAGTCATTGATCAACTTCGTATCAGCTTCAACGAGCATGAAGTCGTCAAGGGTGTGTCCTTCAATGTCGAGAAGGGCGGGAGCTTTGGAATTGTTGGTGAAAGCGGCTCGGGTAAATCCACTATTCTGCGCGCAATGGCGGGTCTCAACGAACAATGGAGTGGCCGCATCGCTTTCGACGGGAAGGACGTTGCTCCAAAGCGCACACCCGCCTTCTTCCGTCAGGTGCAGATGGTGTTTCAGGATCCCTTTGGCTCACTGCATCCACGCCAGACCATCGACCGTATCCTGAGCGAGCTTCTGCTGGTTCATGGTATCGGCGATATCGATAAGCGTATTGAAAAGGTTCTTGACGAAGTCGCGTTGCCCAAAGCTGCGCGGTTCCGTTTTCCGCACCAGCTTTCGGGCGGACAACGCCAGCGCGTGGCAATCGCGCGAGCCCTGATCGCCGAACCGGAAGTTCTGCTACTGGACGAACCGACATCGGCGCTTGATGTCTCGGTACAGGCTGAAATTCTCAATCTTCTCGCGGACTTGCGCGCTGAAAAGAATCTCACTTATGTGCTGGTGAGCCACAATCTCGCTGTGATCGCGCATCTCTGCCCGCAGGTGGGGGTGATGCAACATGGCGAGATGGTGGAACAGCTTAGCGCCGATGATTTGCGCGCTGGGCGAACGACACATCCGCATACCACAGAATTGCGCGCGCTAAGCGTCAATCTGGAAGAACCTGCCTGACGGAGTTTTCATGTCAACGCATGCTGACTGGAATGCGGCTTCGCTTGCCGCGAAAGTCTTGTCGAGAACCTGGGCCACGGATGAGCCGGGTGGCGTCATCATCGGTTTCGGCCCAGATGGAGTGAAATTTGCCTATGCGAGCGGGCTTGAAAACCTGTCTACGGGCGTGCCGTTCACGGCGAATACAGTCGTTCGCTACGCATCAGTCACGAAACATGCGTTTTGTGCGATGGTTCTCAAGCACAGCGATATCATCGGCCTCGAGGATCGGCTCGGCGACCATCTGCCGGAGTTGCAAAGTCCACTAGCCGATGTCACCGTGGGGCGTGCACTCGACATGACTGGTGGTCTGCCCGATACGCGGGAATGCCTCACACTTCTGGGGCTGTCTGTTTATACAGAAACGGAAGCGGGTCAGCTTCTGGATTACCTTGCTTCTCTCAACCGGCTCAATTTCGAAGCGGGTTCGGAAATTTCGTATTCCAACACCGGTTATCGTCTGGTGGAAGCTGCACTGGAGCGAAAAGGGTTTCGCTTCAATGATTTCGTTAAATCGGATATTGCGCTGCCTCTCGATATTTTCATGGAAGCGCCGGACGTCTGGAATGATCCGGTCGCGGGCCTGGTTCCCGGTTACTGGAAGTCTGACGAAAAATGGCAGCTCAGCTCTGCTGGCCTGCACATTTCGGCTTCTGGCAGCCTGACTGGCAGTGGCATGGCGCTGACCAAATGGGCACAAGCACTTGTTAATGGCGAGGGCGTGTTCAAAGGTTTGCTCGATAAACTGTCAGCTGACCGTCGTCTCTCTGACAGACGAGTAACCGGTTACGGTCTTGGGCTGCGGTGGAACGAAGTGGCTGGCAAGCGGTTTGTTGGACATGGTGGCTCGCATCCCGGCTACAAGAGCTATTTTCTGCTCGATCCAGCCGCGAAAACCGGCATGATTGTTGTTTCAAATCGTGAAGACGCCAACACCTATAAGATGGCGCGAGATTGCATGGCCGCTCTCAACGGATTGTCGTTGCCAGAGACCAATTGCACGATCCCCGACGGGCTTTATGTGACGGAGAGTGGACCGTTCTGGCTGGAAATGCGCAACGGTATAGCCAACTGGCTTGATTCCGAAGACACGCTTTACGATATCGGCGATGGCTGGTTCTCATCCCTGTCGCCGTCTTCGCCGGTTGAACTCCGCTGGACGGGTACGGAACTGGAGGGTGAGATTGGTTACGTATCTCGCCGGTTGAAGCCGGTGACACCGAAACCTGTGTGCCGGGAACTCGACGGCCACTGGCAGGCATCGCCCTATGGCGCCAGTTTCGATATCAAGGATGGTCACCTCATCATGGGTATAGGCCCGGCACGCCGAGCCATGCCGCTGGAAGACCTCGGTCAGGGGCGCGCGCTGTTTACGTTGCATGACGGCCCTTGGACCAAGCGCGTCTGTCTGCATAAGCTTGATGACAATCGGGTCGAGCTCGTTCTCAGCCGAGCCAGAATGATCGAATACGTCCGGTAATCTGGACATTCGTGGGTTATGGACGCGGCGGAAGGGTGACCTTACCGCCGCGTCTTGCATTGTGGTAACTTTCGACAATTGATTCCGAATGTGAGGTGACGTGATGCTGGAACGGATGATCGATCAGGGCGCAGGTCGGGAACCTGCCGACATCGTGCTGAAGGGCGGCCGTTTCTTCGATCTCGTAACCGGTGAACTTGTTGAAAGTGACATCGCAATCTGCGGTGACCGGATTGTTGGAACATTCGGCAACTATCAGGGCAAGCATGAAATCGACATTTCCGGACGGATCGTCGTGCCGGGATTTATCGATACGCATCTTCACATAGAATCTTCCCACGTAACGCCGCATGAGTTCGACCGGTGTGTATTGCCACAGGGCGTTACCACGGTCATTTGCGACCCGCACGAGATTGCGAATGTGCTGGGTGCTGAAGGCATAAAGTTTTTCCTCGATAGCGCGTTGGAAACCGTCATGGATATCCGCGTGCAGCTTTCAAGCTGTGTGCCCGCGACCCATATGGAAACGTCTGGCGCCGAGCTTCTGATCGATGATCTGTTGCCTTTTGCTGACCATCCCAAGGTGATCGGTCTTGCGGAGTTCATGAATTTTCCAGGTGTTCTGGCGAAAGATCCCGAATGCATGGCGAAGCTCAAAGCGTTTCAGGGACGCCATATTGATGGTCATGCGCCGCTTCTGCGCGGGCTCGATCTGAACGGCTATATTTCCGCAGGTATTCGCACCGAACACGAGGCGACAAGTGCGGAAGAAGCGCTGGAAAAGATGCGTAAGGGCATGCATGTATTGGTGCGCGAAGGGTCAGTTTCCAAGGATCTGAAAGCGCTTATGCCGATCATTACCGAGCGCCACGCGCAGTTTTTGGCACTGTGCACAGATGACCGGAATCCGCTCGATATTGCCGATCAGGGCCACCTCGATTATCTTATCCGCACGGCGATTGCAGGCGGCGTGGAGCCGATTGCCATCTACCGGGCCGCTAGCGTTTCTGCCGCCCGCGCTTTCGGTCTTTTTGATCGCGGTCTGGTTGCGCCGGGCCAGCGCGCCGACCTTGTTGTGGTGGATAGTCTCGAAGGTTGTCACGCTGAAATCGTGTTGTCGGCGGGCAGGGTGATTTCAGAGGATTTGTTTGCCGCTCGCAAGACTGTTGCTCCTGTCGGGCGCAATAGCGTCAAGGCATCGAAAGTCAGCGCTTCCAGTTTCCGCTCTCATTCCAACAGCGGCAAGACGCGTGCAATCGGTATAATTCCGGGCAAGATCATAACGGAAAGCCTCGAATTCGATCTGAAGGTTGGCCCGAACGGCGTTGAACCCGATTTCGAAAAAGATGTAGTCAAGATTGCCGTTGTCGAACGTCACGGCAAAAATGGAAATATTGCGACCGGCTTTGTGCACGGCTTCGGCTTGAAATCAGGTGCAATCGCGTCAACCGTCAGTCATGACAGCCATAATATCTGTGTGGTTGGCACGTCAGACGAAGATATTGCTGCAGCTGCCAATCGGTTGGGCGAAATTGAAGGTGGTTTCGTTGTCGTGCGAGATGGCAAGGTGTTGGCTGAAATGCCTTTGCCCATTGCCGGATTGATGAGCGCCGAACCATATGAAACTGTCCGCGACCAGCTTCGCGTGCTGCGTCATGCAGCGGAAGAACTGGGTTCCGTTCTGGAGGAGCCATTCTTGCAACTGGCCTTCATCGCCTTGCCTGTGATCCCGCATCTCAAGATCACTGATCGCGGCCTCGTGGACGTCGACAAATTTGCATTTGTCGGGAACTGATCAATGCAACCCGCCGACACCCAGCAGTTCTTCGACGGTCTGCTGGTTTTCGGTGAGTTCTGCTGAAGTGCCAGACCATGCGATGCGCCCACGTTCCAGTATGATGACGTGATCGGCAAAATCGAGTGCACTCTGGATGCGCTGTTCGACAAGCAGAATCGTCATGTCTCCCTTCTGCGCAAGTGTCGAGAAAGCAGCCATCAGTTCTTCACAGATGACAGGAGCAAGCCCTTCCAGCGGCTCATCGAGCAGCAGCACTGTCGGTCGCCCGAGAATGCTGCGCGCGGTGGAAAGCATCTGTTGTTCTCCCCCGGAAAGCTGCGACCCAAGATTGCTGCGTCGTTCCTTAAGACGCGGAAACATCGCATAGGCTTCTTCGAGCGCATTCTTTGGTCGGTTTTTGAGGCCAACGAAGAGATTTTCTTCGACAGTGAGGGTCGGGAAAACATCGCGGGTTTGCGGCACGTAGCCGAGGCCAGCAATTGCGCGCGCGGCTGATGGAAGCGTGGCGATATTCTTCCCATTCAGCAGAATTTCACCGCCATAACGGCGCGTTTGCCCTGCGATAGTGGCAAAGAGGCTGGTCTTGCCGACACCATTGCGGCCCAGAATGGCAAGTCGCGATCCCGGTTCTGCTTTGAACGATACATTCTCGATGACGCGCGTGGGGCCGTAACCGGAGGAGAGATTGCGAATTTCAAGCGAGGCGGCACTCATTGCGCATAGCTCCCGAGATAGGCTTCGCGGACGCGGGCATCCTGCACGACGTCTTCCGGCAATCCGTCAAAGATCACAGTTCCGGCAGCTAGAACGACCACACGCTTTGCGAAGCGAAAAACGAGGTCCATATCGTGCTCGATCATGAGTACTGCCAGATCGGCCGGTAGTCGGTCGAGCGCTTCCTCAATGCGGCCCGTGTCGCTCTGTGGAACACCCGCAGCTGGTTCATCAAGCAGCAGAACTTTGGGTCGAAGCGCCAATGCAAGTGCAATCTCCAGAAGCCGCTGTTGGCCATATGCGATCTCACTCACCCGCAACTGTCCGAGATGCCGAAGCCCGAGCGTATCGAGAATATCGCGCACTTCATCCATGACTTCAGGCATTTTGCGATAGTTTCCGAGAATACGTCCCGTCTTGCCTTCGCGTTGCAAAACAGCAAGAGCCACGTGTTCTTCGGGTGTCATGTCGAAGAAGAGACGGGTCACCTGAAATGAACGCACCAGTCCACGCCTGACGCGCTGCATGGCGTTGAGCCGGGAGACGCTCTCTCCATCCAATGCCACGGTGCCAGAAGTTGCCGCGAGGTTGCCTGTAACCAGATTGACGAAAGTGGTCTTGCCCGCTCCATTGGGACCAATGAGGGCGACGCGGTCGCCTTTCGCCATACTGAGCGAAACATCGTTTGTAACTGCCAGACCGCCGAAACTTTTGTGCAGTTTCGTTACTTCAAACACGGTACTCATTTGCGGCGCGCCTTCTTTTCAAAGTAATAGGCGACGGTTCCATAGAGGCCGCGCGGCGCGAATAGCACGACGGCGATCAGCAGAACCCCAACCATTGTAAGCCAGTGGAAGGGGTTCGCAGCAGAGACGAGGTCTTCGAACCACATGAAGACAACTGTGCCGATCAGTCCTCCGAACAGCGATCCCGTGCCACCGAGAACCAGCATTACCAAAGCTTCCGCCGACATGGTGAAGCTAAGACTGTCTAGTCCGACAACCTGCGTTGAAATGGCGTTCAGCGCGCCACCGATGCCAGCAACAGCGCCCGAAATGACATACATGCGAAGCTGTGCTGACTGGACCGAAGCGCCCATGGCATGAATGCGGATCGGGTCTTCTTTCACACCTCGGCAAAGCATACCGAAGGGTGAACGAACAACATAACGTAGGAAGATGAACGAAACGAGCAGCAGGAATACGGCATAGACATAGACCGTGTGTCCGTAGAGATCGAACTCGAACATGCCAAAGATCGGATCGGGTGAAATGCCGCTTAGTCCGTCACTGCCGCCGGTCCAGCTTGATGCCTTGTTTGCAGCTTCGTGGAACAGATGAACAACGGCAATCGATAGAACGAGTTGAGCGAGCCCGTGTGCGCGCAGAATAACGGCTCCGGAAACAAGCCCGGTGATAGCTCCTGCAACAAGACCGATAAGTGTCATCAGGATCGGGTCGGTAATACCGAAATGGGCAGCAGCGATGCCGGCACCATAGGCACCAGCGCCAAACAAAGCAGCATGGCCGAGCGTTGCTATACCGCAATAGCCCGTCACCAGATCGAGTGACAATACGAGCAAGGCAATGGCAATGATGCGTGTCAGCAGCGCCAGATTGTCGGGGAACAAAAACCAGCCGCAAATACTGGCAGCGATAATTGCTGCTACGCCAGCAAGACCCGCATAGGAGTGACGGTATTGGGAGAGAGCTTGCGTCATATCGGTCATTTTTTGGCCAGCCTTCCTGCAAGACCACGCGGGAACAGCGTCACAATGACGATTACTGCCAGATAGAAGAAGAACTCGCCATATTCCGGTGCCAGATAACGCCCGGTTGTATCGATTGCTCCGAGCAGGAGGCAGGCAATCAGCGCTCCGGGTATGGAGCCTGCGCCGCCGACAGAGACGACGACCAGAAATGTCACCATGTAGCGGAGTGCATAGTAGGGTTCGACAGGTAGAAGTTCGGCGCCGACGACACCGCCGAAAGCTGCAAGCCCAATGGCAAGCGCAAAGCTGATGGCGTAAACGATTTCGGTTCTGACACCGAGTGCAGCCGCCATGTTGGCATTGTCGACGGCAGCGCGCAGTTTCACGCCGAAGGCAGTGCGTTCGATGATGTACCAAAGACCAAGGGCCACCGCGAAGCCGCACCCGATTGCAAAGATGCGATGCTTGGCAATTGCCCGAAAGCCGAGATCGACAGATCCACGCAACATTTCAGGCAAAGGAATGGTCTTCAGCGTTGGTCCGAATATATAGTTGGTGAGACCGATAATGCAGAAAGTGATACCGATGGTCATCAGCACCTGCGTCAGTTCAGGCGCCCCATAAATGCGCCGATAGAGCAATCTCTCCACGGGAACGGCGATTATCATCGTGCCGACGACCGCGATGATGATCGCAAAGCCGTAATTGAGGCCAAGCTGCTGGGCAGCATAGGATGCAAAATAGCCGCCGATCATTGCAAATGCGCCGTGAGCGAGATTGACGACGCGCATCAAGCCCATGGTGACCGAAAGGCCGATGGAAATGACGAAAAGCACCATGCCATAGGCGAGGGCATCGACAGCAATGCTGAGCACAGTCTGCATTGAGTGGTCCTGTTGGGCGTATCCCGAAAAACGCGAAAAGGTTTTCGGGTACGCGTTAAAATAAGCAGTTGTGAGCCATGAGTGCGCGCTTTACGCCTGCTCAGGCATCAAGGCGTTAACTCTTGAATGCCGGAGTTATTGAGCTTTTAGGCCGGGGTCGCCCTGCTTCTCGAAGGTTTGAATTTCCTTGTTATAGTAAGTGCCGTCATCAGCCTTGGCTACTTCGCGCAGATAGATGTTCTGCGTCATATGGCGGCTTTCGGGATCGATGGATACAGGGCCGCGAGGACTGATCCATTCCATGCCTTTCACGGACTCTACCGCTTTTTCAGCATCTTTTTCACCGCTGGTCGCTTCGATCATCTTGTAGATGACATGCATGCCATCATAAGCGCCGACCGAAGGGAAGGACAATTCCACAGGATTGCCGATGGCCTTTCGAGCTTCCTCGACAAACTTCTTGTTTTCTGGCGAGTCATGCGAGACTGCATAGTGGAAAGTCGTCAGAACACCGAGAGCATTTTCTCCGAGTGCGGGAAGATCGGATTCCTGTGTCAGGTCACCTGGAGCAAAAAGCTGAATGCCCGAGCCTTTCAATCCGTTGTCGACATAGGATTTCATGAAACCGAGCGTGGTTGGTCCAGACGGCAGAAAAGCGAACACGCCTTGCGCGCCAGAGTCTTTGATACGCTGCATGATAGGACTGAAATCGTTCGTAGCGAGCGGCATGCGAATAGCTTCGACCACTTCGCCACCGGCTTCTGTGAACGCTGCCTTGAAAGCGTTTTCCGCATCCACGCCCGGCCCGTAATCGCTGACAACCGAGATGACTTTCTTCACACCCTTGTCGAGTGCAACCTTTGCGATCGGGGTTGACGTTTGCCATGTGGTGAACGAGGTGCGCACCACATAAGGGCTCTTCGTGACAATGGAAGAGGTGGCGGCATTCATGACGACCATCGGCACATTGCCCTGTTTGAGAATGGGCGTAACCGCCATGGCGTCAGGGGTGAAATAGAAGCCAGCAAGATACTGCACGCCTTCCTTGACCACGAGTTCCTGCGCAAGCGCCTTCGATTGCGCAGGATCGGCCTGCGGCACATCGCGATAAACGATCTCGACAGTGTCATCGCCGATCGTGTTGCCGTGCTCTGTCATATAGGCGTCGATACCGGCCTTGAAGTTCTTGCCCTGAAGAGCAAACGGGCCTGAAAATGGACCAATGACGCCGACCTTTACCACATCGGCATAAGCTGCTGATGCTGTGAGTGAAAAGACCGCAAGCGCGGTGAATGCAATTTTCTTCATGTTCTCCTCCCTATCGCCCACCATTCCCGCGCGTGACTGTCTCGTCGCAACAGGGAATGTCCTGATTTCAGCATGCCTATCTAATTGGTCATGTAAAATGAAAAATTCCTTATAAACGATACCCGGATGGTTATGTGTCCGAGAATTGTTCGTTTCCGATTCGAACCACCTTATCGATCAGGATTGATGCAATCTTGAGTGCACTGCCAGTCGACGCAACAATTTGCGGCAGGATCATCCATTCGATCATCCAAGCCGCGCCTGAGCGCTCCTGCTCGTGCACCATAGCCTGATGCAACCCACCCATTTGGGCTGCGTTGAAACGGGCAAGGCTGACCAGTATCTCTGCCGACACCGGATTTTGCTTGTGCGGCATGGCGGATGAACCGCCGCCGCCTGTCAAGGAGAGTTCGGTGCCCAGTTCAGCCATAAGCGCAATATCTTGCCCGAATTTTCCAAGAGTACCCGTGATGAGCGAAAGCAGATTGCCGAATTCGACAATGAAGGCCCGCTGGCTATGCCATTGCGGGCTATCGTGCAATCCGAGCCTATCAGCCAGCAAAGCACGCAGAGCCGGTGCCTGATCACCGAATTTTTCAAGCGTTCCGGCTGCACCGCCGAACTGTACGGGAAAGACGATGGTGTTCAGTTTGGTCTCATAAGCGTTGAGCGGGTTTTTCCAGCTTGAGATGCGGTCCGATACGGTGATCGGAATAGCGGATTGCATACGTGTATAACCCGTCAGAGCATTCCTTCCGAACGTCGCATCAAGCCAATCGAAACGCTGCGTGAGTTGCTGAATTCGCCCATAAAGAATTGTACTTGCGCGTTTCAGCCGCAAAATCAGGCTCGTATCGATGGCATCCTGGCTCGTCGCGCCGAAATGAACGTATTCGCCGTAATCCGTTCCGACCGCCAGACGCAGTTCTTTCACGAGTGAGGGAATGACAACCCCGTCACGCGCTGTCGCTGTTGCCAGATTAGATAGGTGGGGTTCGAACGTTTCTGAGGCTTGTTTGATCGCTTGTCCTGCCTCGACCGGTATCAAGCCGAGCCCCGCTTGAGCTTCAGCCAGAGCCGCTTCAAAGCGCAACATCTCGGCAATATCAGCCGCCGCAGTAAACAGGCTCAATATCTCTTCGTCGTCGCCGAAAAGCTGTGCCAGAAACGGATGTTCGAAGACCGAGATGCTCATGCGTCAAATATCGAAAAAGACAGTTTCTTTCTCGCCCTGCAAGTGAATATCGAAATGATAGACGCTACCCTCACGCTGACCAATCAGTGTTTGCGCCCGGCTGCGATGTTCGATACGAGCAAGGACCGGATCCTCTGCATTCGCATCGGCTTCATCGGAAAAATACATCCGCGTCTGCAGTCCGAGATTAATGCCGCGGGCCACGATCCACAAGGTAACGTGTGGTGCCATGAGGCGGCCATCTTTGAAAGAAACGCGGCCAGGTTTGATCGTCTCGAAAGTGAACTCGCCCGTGTCCATATGGCTCGGACAACGGCCCCATCCACGAAAACCAGGCTCGGCCTTGCCGCCGGTTTCGGAGGGGCTGTTATAGAGGCCCTTCGCATCAGCCTGCCATATTTCTACCAACGCATCGCGGAGTGGTGCGCCCATGCCATCAATGACATGGCCGTTAATGGTAATGCGTTCGCCTGTCGTCTTCTCATCATAGAGAGGGCCGGAGCCGAGATCCTGCTCGAAAATGCCGTTGATGCCGACAAAATTGGGTGTCAATCCGATATGGACGTAAGGGCCCGCAGTCTGTGATACGGTTTCTTTCAGATAGCCGAGAGGTTGCACCATATCAGTTGCCCTCCGGGCGATTTTCAAACAAGGTTGCGCGGCGCCCGCGCAACACAATGTCGAACTTGTAGGCAAGCATATCCATCGGCAAATTAGCGCTCATGTCCAGAGGTGCGACCAGCCGTTCGACAGCTGATTTGTCGGGAATAGTTTTCACGATAGGGCAAATCCAGATCAGCGGATCGCCCTCGAAATACATCTGTGTGATGAGGCGCTGTGCAAAGCCATGACCGAACACAGAAAAATGGATGTGAGCCGGACGCCAGTCATTCACACCATTTGGCCAAGGGTACGGGCCGGGCTTGATGGTCTTGAACCAGTAGTAGCCGTTTTCGTCCGTGACCGTGCGACCGACGCCGCCGAAGTTGGGGTCGATGGCCGCAAGATAGGTTTCTTTCTTGTGGCGATAACGCCCGCCAGCGTTGGCCTGCCAGAATTCCAGCAGTGCGCCTGGAACAGGACGGCTACTCTCGTCCAGAACACGGCCATGCACAAGAATGCGTGGGCCTATCGGCATTTCGCCGGGGCGCGCATAATTGAGGATGAGGTCATTATCCAGCTCGTGCAGCATACTGTGCCCGAATACCGGGCCCGTAATTTCACTTTTGGTGCCTTCGAGCGAAAGCAAAGCACGAGTAGGCGAGCGAAGGACGGAGGTCTTATACCACGGCGTGTAAGCCGATGGATGCATGGACAGATCGCGAGCAAAGAACGGAGTTGTCTCCGGCAGACTGTTCTTCATTTTTCATCTTCCTCCGCTTCCATCTGCGCATAGGTCTGCTTGGCGATCTTGAAAGCGTGGTTCGATGCCGGAACCCCCGCATAGATTGCGACATGCATCAATGCTTCGCAGATGTCCTCCTTCGTTGCGCCCGTATTTTTCGTAGCGCGTATATGCATGGCAACTTCATCGTCTTGCCCGAGTGCTGCAAGCAGTGCAATCGTAACGATCGACCGTTCTCGTTTTGTCCAGCCGGGTCGCGCCCAGACCGTGCCCCATGCGGCTTCTGTTATAAGCTCCTGAAACGGAGCATCAAGGTCGGTTGCACCGTTTGACGCGCGATCCACATGCGTATCGCCCAGAACTGAACGGCGTACGTTCATGCCGATCTTGTAGCGTTCCGACCGCACTGCCTTGTCAGCCATGGCTACTCTCCATGTTAGAATCTGTTTGAAATAAAGTTGCGCAACAGCGAGACATAGGCATCGGGCTGTTCAACGCAGGGAATGTGACCGCTGGTGGCAATCTCTGCGAAATCTGCTTCAGGGATAAGACTTGCCAGTTCGCGCACAAGGGTAGGCGGTGTGGAGCCGTCCTGATCACCGACCAGACAAAGTGTTGGCACCGAAATAGTCCTGGCTACTTCGGTTAAATCCGCTTCACGCAGCGCGGCACAGGTGGCCGCATAGCCGTCGAGCGGTTGCCGAACGAACATATTGCAATAGGCACGATAGGCAGGATTATCGGAGCGTCGATAGTCCGACGTGAACCAGCGGGGCATCGTCGCGTCGAGGATGCTTGAAAGGCCATCCTGCTGAATAGCAGCTATGCGCGCGTCCCACATCGCTGCTGTACCGATCTTGTGAGCGGTGTTGGACAAAACGAGTCCGGCCACCAGATCGGGGCGCGCTGCATAAACACCTTGCGCAATCAGTCCACCGACGGAAAGACCGCAAATGATCGCCCGTTTTATCGAAAGCTTGTCGAGCAGGTTGATGAGGTCGGTCGCAAGGAGTTCGATTGTGTAGGGGGTGGCTCCGACATCTGAAAGGCCGTGGCCGCGCTTATCATAAACGAGGGTCGATACGTCGTTGCGCAGGCGTGCGCGAACTTCATCCCATATCCGGAAATCGGTTCCGAGCGAATTGATGAAAACCAGAACAGGCTTCTCTGCGGCTATTGGCTGGAAATCATAATGCATGACGACGTCGTTTACGGATGCGAACTGCACAGCTTTCTCCTCTTACATCGCACTGTCGTGCTTTGAACTGGTTAAGTAAAATGATATTATTGGCAAAAATCATAACTACAGGGTTATAGATAAGTGATTGGGAACAGGATCAAATTTCGTCATCTGCATACGTTTGTTGAGGTTGCGCGACAGAAGAGTGTGGTCAAGGCCTCCGAACTCCTGAGTATCAGCCAACCAGCAGTGACCAAGACGATGCGTGAGCTGGAGGAGATTCTGGGCGTTCCAGTAGTGGAACGCGATGGTCGTGGCATAAGGATAACGCGGTTTGGTGAAGTATTCCTGCGTCATGCTGGGACGGCTTTGACCGCTTTGCGGCAAGGGCTGGATTCCGTGTCGCAAGAATTGGATGGATCGGGGCCGCCTATTCGTATTGGCGCCTTGCCGACAGTCTCAACACGCATCATGCCGAAAGCGATGAGCCTGTTTCTCGCGGAAAGAACGTCTAGCCGTGTAAAAATCGTTACGGGTGAAAATGCTGTTCTTCTGGAGCAGCTACGGGTTGGCGATCTCGATCTGGTTGTAGGGCGGCTTGCCGCGCCGGAAAAGATGACCGGTTTTTCATTCGAGCATCTTTATTCGGAGCAGGTTCGATTTCTTGTCAGGACAGGGCATCCCCTGACGGACGGACGTGCGGTTTTCGAGCATCTGGCCGACTACCCGGTTCTGATGCCGACACGCAATTCAATCATTCGCCCGTTTGTGGATCGTTTGCTGATTACGAACGGTATAGGTGCCCTGCCAGTTCAGATTGAGACCGTTTCCGATGCATTCGGACGTGCTTTCGTCCGCGACAGTGATGCGGTGTGGATCATTTCAGAAGGTGTTGCTGCCAGAGATGTATCTGAAGGCAAGCTTGTCGCTCTTTCCATCGATACAAGCGAAACGACAGGTCCGGTAGGGTTGACCATGCGAACTGACACGACACAGACAGCCGCTATGCAAATTCTGATCCAGACGTTGCGCGAAGCTGCTGGTGTGAAGCTCTAGAGATTAACGCGGCCAGCTACCCAAATAAGGTAGCTGACCGCGCTAGTTGCAAGAAGTTCTGGCCGGAACTTCTTGTTGGGGGTTCGATTATCAATAAAACTCTACATCAATTCTAAAATAAAGCATCAGTTTTATATGTTTTATTAAATAATATTAGTTACGTCTTATTTATAGTATTCACCGTTCAGAACGGCAATCCGACGTAGTTTTCAGCAAGTGCGGTTGAGGCAGCTTCGGAAGTGCAGAAGTAGTCAAGTTCTGCTTCCTGCACTTTCTGATCAAACGGAACCATATCAGGAAATCGGTGTAGCATTTTGGTCATGGACCATGAAAAGCGTTCGGCCTTCCAGATGCGCGCAAGCGCATTAGCAGAATAAGCGTCGATGCCAGATTTTGATTTGTCCAGATAAAACTCTCTCAATCCTTCGTAAAGATAGTGCACGTCGCTGGCGGCGAGGTTCAGCCCTTTCGCACCTGTCGGAGGAACAATATGGGCGGCATCTCCAACAAGGAAAAGCTGTCCAAAGCGCATTGGTTCAGCCACGAAAGAGCGTAGAGGCGCAATGGATTTCTCGAAAGACGGTCCGGTTATCATTGCTTCGGCATGATGTACCGGAAGGCGACAGCGCAGTTCATCGTAAAAGCGCTCGTCGCTCCAGTCTTCGATCTTTTCATCAAGTGAACATTGGATGTAATAACGGCTGCGTGTGAGCGAGCGCATGGAGCAAAGCGCAAAACCTCGTTCGTGGTTGGCATAGATCAACTCATGAGCGACCGGCGGAATGTCGGCCAGTATGCCGAGCCAGCCAAAGGGATAGACCTTTTCAAAAATATCGATTGCCTTGTCTGGTACAGATTTGCGGCTTATGCCGTGATACCCGTCACATCCAGCGATGAAATCGCAGTCGATGCGATGGGTTTTGCTGCCTTTCTCGTAGGTAATATATGGCGATGTCGTATCGAAATCATGCGGTGTTACGTTGGCGGCTTCATAAATGCTGGTGGTGCTCGACTTCCGCCGTTCATCCATAAGGTCGTGCGTCATCTCAGTCTGGCCATAAACCGTAACGCGCTTGCCGGTCAGCTTGTGCAGGTCGAGACGGTGATCCCGGCCGTCGAAGGCGAGTGAGAAACCGTCATGTGGCAATCCCTCTGCGTGAAGGCGTGTTGAAGCTTCGGCTTCATCCATCAGATTGACCGTGCCTTCTTCCAAGACACCAGCACGTACACGGCCCAGAATATAATCCGCGCTGACGCGATCCAGCACGACATTGTCTATCCCGGCTTTAGTCAGAAGTTGACCGAGGAGCAGGCCGGCCGGGCCCGATCCGATGATTGCCACCTGAGTGCGCATAAGTTCCTCCCAATGCAATTCCGTCTTTATTCTTGAAGGAACGTTCCTGCTGGCAATGGATAATCTCGACTATTTATTGTACAAATCGAACATTATTGGAGGGTAAGTGTCGGATAATTTTGTTCCAACATACGAGCTTTATGGAGAAGAAAGCGAGCAGAAGCCGGATTTTTGGCTACACTGCGAGACGCTTTTCTCGCGATCAAGTTTGCATAATTTCGAAATTTCGTTGCATCGTCACGAGAGCTTCTTTCAGCTTTTATATATTGAAGGGGGTACGGGGCAGGTGAGCTTCGATGGCGCCATCCACCCCTTTCAAACGCCATGTGCCATTATGGTGCCACCCGGTTTTAATCATGGGTTTGCATTCTCTCGAGATATAGTGGGGCACATTGTAACGATTTTGAGCCCTCATATGCCGTTTATTGGAGACGGCTCTGGGGGCGTTATGGCGAAGTGGTTGATGCATCCTCAACTCATATCGATGAAAGGAGCGGGCGACGAGAATCTGGCGTTACTTTCCTCTCTTCTGCGGCAAGTACAAGATGAGTTTCACACGAGAAAACCATATAAAAACAGTCTGCTGGAATCTCTTGTTCAAGCCGCATTCGTCTATGTTCTGCGACACGCTTATTCTTCAAATTCCGCAAAGCAGGAAGACCGTCAGATATATGGGCACACTCGCATTGAGCGTCTGCTGGAGCTGATCGACCGCTATTACCGAGAACACAAACCCGTTTCATTTTATGCGAAATTGCTGGGTGTTTCACCAACGCATCTCAACCGGACTGTCAAACAGCTGACAGGAAGGACGACACAAGACATGATTGCAAGCAGGCTGATTGAGGCGGCCAGGCGCGATTTGATAGCCATGCCATCATCGGTGCAACATATCGCCTACAGCCTTGGCTTTTCAGATCCCGCATATTTTTCACGCTTCTTCCTTAAGATAACGAGCGAAACACCCCGTACATTCCGTTTGAGGGAGCGCGAGCGTCTGGCCGCTCTGGATTCATCATCATAGAATAAATTGGATTTTTCATTCTCTGCGGTCATCTCAGCAAATTGCGTAGATCCAACTGGACTTGAAGCATTGCAGGCAGGAAGCGTTCCACAAGGTCAATTGTTTCGACATGTGCCACGGGTGCCCCGATGTTGAGCGCCGCAACTACTAAACCTCGATGATTGAAAACAGGAACAGCGATGGAGCGTAGTCCGATCTCCAGTTCCTGATCGTTAATTGCATAACCTTGACCACGAATAATGGAGAGTTCTGTCATCAGCGGGGCAATTTCCACCTTTGTAAATGGTGTCAAAGCTTTCCGTTCAGTGCGCTCGAGAAGCACCTGAGCCTCGGGTTCATGAAGCCAGGCCAGAAGCACACGCCCCATCGAAGCACAGTAGGCTGGAAGCCTGCTTCCCGCCATCAAGTTGATGGAAATCACGCGCATTTGTGAGGCGCGCGCGATGTAAACAATTTCCGTTCCATCCAGAACGGATGCGGATGCGCTCTCTCCTACGGCATCAGAGAGCCGGTCCAGATGCGGCTGGATAATTGTCGGCAATGGCGTCGAAGATAGATAGGCATGCCCGAGCCGAAGAATTTTGGGCAGAAGCATGAAGAACTTGCCGTCATACTCAGCATATTCGAGCTCGGTTAGTGTCAGCAGGCACCGTCGTGCGGTTGCACGATCGAGACCAGTTATTTTTGAAACGTCCGCTATTGAAAGACGTGGTTGGTCTTCACCGAACGCTTCGATGACCTTCAATCCCTTTGCAAAACCTCCGATGAAATCTGTTTCGCGCATGAAATCCCTCTCAATTTGAGTAGATAATTTGTGCGATATATGAACAAATGTCAATTATCGCACAAAATGTTTGACCCTTTGCCGACGAGGTGGCTAACTCCAGTGCGATTGCGACCGGACGCTCAAGCACGAAGCTCGAACGCTCTGGTATGGAGGTAAAATGGACAAGACAATCGGAAGTCTGGCCGAGGCTGTTGCCGGAATAGGCGATGGCGCTACGGTCATGATCGGGGGGTTCGGTGGCTCAGGCGCGCCAATAGAATTGATCCATGCCCTGATCGATAAGGGGCCGAAGAACTTGACGGTGATCAACAATAATGCGGGCAATGGGCGCATCGGCATCGCGGCAATGATTGATGCCGGGATGGTTCGCAAGATGATCTGTTCATTCCCGCGGTCTTCCGATCCGCGCGCTTTCACGGACAAATATATTGCCGGTGAAATCGATCTGGAACTTGTACCGCAAGGAACGCTTGCTGAGCGTATCCGGGCAGGTGGCGCTGGTATCCCGGCGTTCTACACGCCGACAGCCTATGGCACGGAACTCGCCGAAGGCAAGGTAATAGCTGAATTTGATGGACGACCTTATGTGCAGGAGCGTTGGCTGAAAGCTGATTTTGCGCTCATTAAAGCGCATCTTGGCGATACGCACGGCAATCTGACCTACCGCATGGCTGCGCGTAATTTCAATCCACTCATGTGTATGGCTGCTGCAAGGACGATTGTTCAGGTATCGGAAATCGTTCCGCTCGACGGCATTGAGCCGGAAAATATCATCACGCCGGGTATCTTCGTCGACAGTGTCGTTGAAGTTGCAAATCCGCAGCAAGAAGAAGAGCTCATTCGTGCTGGAGTGACCTACGTATGATGATTGATATTCATGATGACATCAAACTGTCCAACGCCCAGATCGCATGGCGCGCCGCGCAGGATATTCAGGATGGTGCCTATGTAAATCTTGGAATTGGCTTTCCCGAAATGGTCGCCCGCTATCAACCGGAAGGACGCGAAGCGATTTTTCACACGGAAAATGGCGTTCTGGATTTCGGTGAAGCGCCGCCAGCAGGTGAGGAAGACTGGGACCTGATCAATGCTGGCAAGAAGGCTGTTACGCTAAAGCCCGGCGCGGCATTTTTCCATCATGCCGATAGTTTCGCGATGGTGCGCGGCGGACATCTCGATGTCGCGATTCTCGGCGCCTATCAGGTTGCCCAGAACGGTGATCTCGCCAATTGGCGTGTTGGCGCCAAAGGCGTGCCCGCAGTGGGCGGTGCGATGGATCTGGTACATGGTGCGAAGCAAGTTGTCGTCATCACCGAGCATGTAACGAAGAAGGGTGAACCGAAGCTGGTTGAAAAGTGCACTTTTCCGCTAACCGGCGTCGCATGTATCACCCGCATCTATACCAGCCATGCTGTGATCGATATCGACAAGGGGCGTTTCGTGTTGCGTGAAAAGCTGGCCGCCATGACGCTGGAAGACCTTCAAGCCATGACCGGCGCAAAGCTGCATGTCGACGGCCCGGTCGCCGATCTCGTTGTTCCCGAATTGTGAGACCATGTAATGAGTGAAGCCTATATCTGCGATTACATTCGCACTCCCATTGGTCGTTATGGCGGCGCGCTTTCTTCCGTGCGTGCCGACGATCTCGGCGCCATTCCGCTGAAAGCGCTTATGGAGCGTAATGGTTCCGTCGATTGGGAAGCTGTCGACGATGTGATTTTTGGCTCGGCCAATCAGGCGGGGGAAGACAACCGCAATGTTGCGCGCATGTCGCTGCTTCTGGCCGGGCTGCCGGTAGGAGTGTCTGGAACGACGATCAACCGTCTCTGCGGTTCCGGGATGGATGCAGTCATAACGGCTGCACGCGCTATCAGGGCTGGTGAGGCGGAACTGCTCGTTGCTGGCGGTGTGGAGAGCATGAGCCGCGCCCCCTTTGTCATGCCTAAGGCCGACATTGCATTTTCACGCAAGGCGGAAATCTTCGATACCACAATCGGCTGGCGGTTCATCAACCCTTTGATGAAGAAACAGTATGGTGTCGATTCTATGCCTGAAACGGGTGAAAATGTTGCCGAAGATTTCAACGTCTCGCGGCAGGATCAGGACGCTTTTGCACTTCGCAGTCAGGAAAAGGCGGCAGCCGCGCAAGCCAATGGACGCCTTGCAAAGGAAATCGTTGCGGTCACGATCTCGCAACGCAAGGGCGATCCGGTCGTTGTCGTTAAGGATGAACACCCTCGCGCCACGAGCCTGGAAGCACTGGCGAAGTTGGGCACACCCTTTCGTGAGGGGGGCACTGTGACGGCGGGTAACGCTTCCGGTGTCAATGATGGAGCTGCCGCGCTTATCATCGCATCTGAAGCAGCCATCAAGAAATACGGCCTCACACCGATTGCCCATATTATGGGCGGCGCCACGGCGGGTGTTCCTCCGCGCATCATGGGTATTGGTCCCGCTCCGGCGACAAAGAAACTATCTGCACGTATTGGTATCGCACCCGATGCATTCGATGTGATTGAACTGAACGAAGCATTTGCGTCGCAGGGACTGGCAGTGTTGCGCGATCTTGGAATTGCTGATGACGATGAACGCGTCAATCCGAACGGTGGTGGTATTGCGCTCGGGCATCCGCTCGGCATGTCCGGGGCGCGTATCGCGGGTACGGCGGCGCTCGAACTCGCGCTCAATGGCGGCAAATACGCTCTTGCAACGATGTGCATCGGCGTCGGGCAGGGGATCGCCATTGCGCTGGAACGCGTCTGACAATAACTAGATCACATATCCGGGTGCTTTCCCGCCCGGATTTGTCACATCTAGCTGGGCAGATACTACTTTTGCATTGTTGGGCGACTACAATATTGCCCACGACTACCGATCAAGTTAGCATGACCTCATTACACAACGGCGGGAACAACCCGCCGAACCAAAATGGGGAACATGTCGATGAAAATTGCTCGCCTTGCCCTGATGGGCGGACTCCTCGCAACCGCACTTTATACTGGCTCCGCTGCTGCTCGCGACCTGACGGTCGTGTCTTGGGGTGGCAACTATCAGGACGCCCAGCGTGAAATTTACTTCAAACCTTTTTCCGAGAAGACCGGCAAACCTTTGCTAGATGAATCCTGGGACGGTGGTTACGGCGTCGTTCAGGCGAAGGTGAAAGCAGGAAAACCCAACTGGGATGTCGTGCAGGTAGAAGCCGAAGAACTTGCTCTCGGCTGTGCTGACGGTCTTTACGAGAAGATTGATTGGGACAAGGTTGGCGGCAAGGACAAGTTCCTCGACAGTGCGGTCAATGATTGCGGTGTAGGGGCAATCGTGTGGTCGACAGCAATCGCCTATAATGCGGACAAGCTGAAAGATGGCCCACAATCCTGGGCTGATTTCTGGGATGTGAAGAAGTTTCCAGGCAAGCGCTCCTTGCGTAAGGGTGCCAAGTATACGCTTGAATTCGCTCTCCTCGCCGACGGGGTCAGCAAGGATGAGGTCTATGATGTGCTCTCAACCCCGGAGGGCGTGGATCGCGCGTTCAAAAAACTTGATGAATTGAAGCCGAATATCGTCTGGTGGGAAGCAGGGGCACAACCACTGCAATTGCTGGCCTCGGATGAAGTTGTGATGGCATCAGCTTATAATGGGCGCATCACGGGCATAAACAGGAGCGAAGGCAAGAACTTCAAGGTGGTCTGGCCGGGCAGCATTTATGCTGTCGATAGCTGGGTGATCCTGAAAGATGCCGAGAACAAGGATGCAGGGCTGGATTTCATTGCTTTTGCCAGCCAGCCCGACAATCAGGTGAAGCTGCCGAAATATGTCGCTTACGGTCTGCCGAACAAGGAAGCTGCAAGCAAGGTGCCTGCGGAATTCGCATCGGATCTTCCAACGGCGGAAGCCAATCTGAAAGACGCCCTTCCTCTTAACGTGGATTTCTGGATCGATAATTCCGAAGAGTTGACGAAGCGCTTCAACGCCTGGCTGGCGCAATAATTCACAGTCATGGCCCCGTCGGTGCAATATCGGCGGGGTTTCCCTGTTTTCCGGAAGATGGAGTGATTCATTGACGGACTGCCGCATCCGCTTCGAGAATATCAGCAAATCCTACGGTGATTTCAAAGTTATAGATGGTTTGAACCTCGATATTGATCGAGGTGAATTCGTGAGCCTTCTTGGTCCTTCCGGTTCAGGCAAGACGACGCTTTTGATGATGCTTGCCGGGTTTGAAAGTCCAAGCAGTGGAGCAATCCATGTCGATGGCAAGGCAATCAATACGGTTCCTTCATACAAGCGCAACATGGGAGTGGTTTTTCAGAACTACGCGCTTTTCCCCCATATGACAGTTGGCGAGAATGTCGCCTTTCCGCTTCAGATGCGAGGTGTTGGGAAAGCAGAGATTGGCAAGCTGGTGGATAAGGTGCTCGATATGGTTCAGCTCTCCACAATGCGTGAACGCAAGCCATCGCAACTCTCTGGCGGACAGCAACAACGCGTGGCGCTCGCCCGTGCACTGGTTTTCGAGCCGGGCGTGGTCCTGATGGACGAGCCGCTTGGCGCGCTCGACAAGCAGCTGCGTGAACAGATGCAACTTGACATTCGTGCGTTGCATGGCCGGTTAGGACTGACGATTGTCTTTGTCACCCATGATCAAAGCGAAGCGCTGACTATGTCGGACCGGATCGCTGTCTTCAACAAAGGAAAAATCGAACAGATTGGCACGCCGCGTGCAATTTATGATGAGCCGCAGACCCGTTTCGTCGCCGAATTTATAGGCGAAACCAATCTTGCTGAAGGAACGGTCGAGCGGGTGGAAGGTACGAGCGCTTTCATTCGTCTGAAGGATGGCGGCACACTAACCGCATCATCGAAGGGAACGTTGGGGGCGGGACAGAAAGTTCTTCTGTCCATCCGGCCCGAGCGCATCGAACTGGGCGGGGAAGGTGGTTCAGACAATCTTCTTAAAACACGTGTGATCGACAGTGTCTATCAAGGGGACCATCTGCGTATCCAGCTGGATGCCAGTGCTCATGACTTTATTGTGCGTCTTGACAGGAAAGCGCGTGAATGGGCGGCTGGAACAGATGTCGTAGCGGGGTTCAATGCTGCTGATTGCTGGACTATTGCAGCATGACGGTTCCATTCGGCAAAACTGTCCGAGCGATATTTCTGATCGCGCCCCTGCTTGTTTTCATTGTCTTGTTTTTTCTGTGGCCACTTGGGGTGATGATGAAACAGGCCGTGTCCGATACGGCGGTTTTGCGTGTTCTCCCCCAGACCGCCGAGGCTGTAACTCTTTGGGACGGACAATCGGCTCCATCACCTGAAATGAAACAGGCGCTCGTGGCAGACCTGAAGGCTTCGACCGACCAGCAGGCCGTAGGCGACATGGTCCGCCGCTTGAACAGCGCCCAATCGGGCTTTCGTACCTTGATGAGCAAAACACTTTCAGCCATCGAGAAGGGCGATCCTGTTCCTGACCTGGAAATGATCGACAAACGATGGAGCCGACCGGAGTTTTGGCATGCTATTGCGAATGCGCTTTCACCAACAACTGATCGCAACCTGCTCGCGGCGGTCGATATGGAGCGCGATACATCCGGAAAAATTGTTTCAATGGCGCCCGGTACATCGGCCAACCGGGCGATTATGCTGCGCACGTTCTGGATTGCCGCGCTGGTGACACTTGCCTGTGCAATAATTGGCTATCCCTATGCCGTCTTGCTCACATCATCCTCAGGCTGGATCAGGAGTGTGCTTTTTGCGGCAGTTCTGTTGCCGTTGTGGACATCATTGCTGGTGCGTACTGCTGCCTGGTTCATTCTTCTACAGGATAAGGGACTTATCAACGATACGTTGATCTGGCTTGGCGTCACCGATGGACCGCTACCGTTGATCTTCAACAGGGCAGGGGTAGTGATAGCCATGACCCATGTACTTTTGCCGTTCATGGTGCTGCCGATTTATAGCGTTCTTGTATCGATCCCGAGCAATCTCATGCCGGCTGCTGCATCGCTCGGCGCACCGCCTTGGAGGGCTTTCGTGCGGGTACTACTGCCTTTAAGTATGCGTGGCATCCTGTCTGGCATGCTGCTCGTGTTCATGAGCGCTATTGGCTACTATATAACTCCGGCTCTGATCGGTGGACCGGGCGACCAGATGATAAGCTCGATCATCGCCTATTACGCAACCGGTTCGGCCAACTGGGGTATGGCTGGTGCATTGGGGCTCGTGTTGCTCGTCGCCTGTCTCGTACTCTATGCCGTTTACGGACGGCTCACCGCTGACGAGCGGGGGAGAGCATGAACATGGGGCGTTTCGCGAAAATCCTGTTCGGTGTGGCCGCGGTGGTCTTTTTGATTGCTCCGCTGTTTGCAATTCTTCCACTTGCATTCACATCCAGCGTGTTTCTGACCTATCCAGTGCCCGGCTGGTCAGTGCGCTGGTTTGAAGAACTCGCCACGGCGGATGTCTGGCGGCGCGCAATCGTCAACAGCCTTATTATCGGATCAGGAACAACGATTTTGGCGACTGTGCTGGGAACGATGGCAGCACTTGGCCTGCGCAGCAGGATTTTGTTTCTTTTAGGCCCCATTAAAACTTTGTTCCTGTTGCCCATGGTCGTTCCCGCCGTGGTTATGGGCGTCGGTATGCAGCTATTGTTTGTCCGGCTCGGAATAGCGAATTCCTATCTCGGTGTGATTGTTGCGCATACAGTGATTTCGATCCCCTTTGTTCTGGTGAGCGTTACGGGTGCTCTGGCAGGTATCGACCGCCGTGTTGAATTGGCAGCCGAAAGCCTTGGCGCATCGCCTCTGACAGTTTTTCGTAAAGTCACACTTCCGCTCGCCATGCCGGGCATCGCGTCTGGTGCAGTATTGGCGTTCGCGACTTCATTGGACGAGGTTGTGCTGACGCTGTTCGTCGCTGGTCCAAATCAGCGTACTTTGGCACGCCAGATGTTTTCGACAATTCGAGAAAATATCAGTCCGGCTATCGCTGCCGCAGCATTTTTGTTCATCGCAGGCACCGTGCTTTTAGGCCTTGCGGCGATGCTCTTTCGCCGAAAGCGCTCCAGTGGAGCAATCTCCATCTGATAGGTGCGAGGGATCTCGTTTGCTGCCGTACTAATCTTTGTGCCTCAGCGATCGATCCGCGTCGAAAGGATGATGGATGACATCGTGCGCTCAACGCCTTCCAGCGCGCCTATACGATCCAGAACGGCGTCGAGTTCCTGTATAGAAGGAGCTTCCACAACGGCGATCATATCGAAATGCCCGCTGACGGAATGGAGCGAGCGAACGGCCATCATGCCGCGCAGAACTGTTTCGACTTTGGGCGCGAGCTTGGGTAGTGCGGTCACCAGTACATGAGCGCGAACCAGATCACGCTCGAATTCCGGTGCGATTCGTACCGTGTAGCCCTCTATAACTCCGCGTTTCTCAAGCTTTTCGATGCGGCTTTGGACAGTAGTTCGGGACACTCCGAGGCGCCGTGCGAGGTCAGCTGTCGAGGCGCGGGCATTTTCACGGAGGAGGGCGATGAGGGTAAGATCGGCTTCTGTCGTCATAATGCATATTAAATACGTCAATATGTGCAAACAAACAACGTCATATCGTCAGTTTGTATGCTTCTTTTTGCATAGAACTATGCGATTCTTGCATATCCGAATTGCATTCCAAGGGGAAAGTTATATGAAAGAGATCGTAGTTGTCGGCGCAGGCAAAATCGGTGCCACCATTGCCGATCTTCTCGCTTCCACAGGCGAGTATGCCGTTACCGTTGTCGACCGCTCTCAGGCGCAGCTCGATGCACTGGAATCGGGCGCAGAAGTCAAGACGCAGGCGCTTGATATTGAAGATGCCAAGGCTCTTGAAACTGCTCTGACCGGAAAGTTCGCTGTACTCAGCGCCGCTCCATTCCATCTGACGACCCGTATCGCCGAAGCTGCTGCTAAGGCAGGTGTTCATTATCTCGACCTGACCGAAGATGTTGCCAGCACACGCCGCGTCAAGGAACTGGCGAAGGAAGCCAAGACCGCTTTCATTCCGCAATGTGGCCTTGCTCCTGGATTCATCTCCATCGTTGCCTATGATCTGGCGAAGCGTTTCGACAAGCTCGACAGCGTTCGTATGCGCGTTGGCGCTCTGCCGCAGTACCCTTCGAATGCTCTGAACTACAATCTGACCTGGAGCACCGACGGCGTCATCAACGAATATATCGAGCCGTGCGAAGCCATCGTGAATGGCGAGCTGAGCGAAGTTCCTGCTCTCGAAGAACGCGAAGAGTTCTCGCTCGACGGCGTTACCTACGAAGCTTTCAACACCTCCGGTGGCCTCGGCACGCTCTGCGAAACGCTGGAAGGCAAAGTTCGCACGCTCAACTACCGCACCATCCGCTACCCGGGTCACGTTGCGCTGATGAAGGCGCTCCTCAACGATCTCGGCCTGCGTCATCGCCGTGAAGTGCTCAAGGACATCTTCGAAAATGCCCTGCCGACGACTCTTCAGGACGTCGTGGTGATTTTTGTGACCGTTTCCGGCACCAAGAACGGCCGTCTGGTTCAGGAAACCTACGCAAACAAGGTTTATGCCGCTCCGGTTGGCAAGATCATTCGCTCGGGCATCCAGATTACCACGGCTTCGGCGATCTGCGCTGTGCTCGACATGCTGGCCAAGGGTGATCTTCCGCAGCAGGGCTTTATCCGCCAGGAAGACATTACGCTCGAAGCATTCCTTTCGAACCGCTTTGGCAAGGCATATGCACAAGAAGATCATTGCGCACGTATGGTTGCCTGATAGCTTCTGCCGCATGAATGCGGGGTCTGTTGCGCTGGTACGCAGCAGACCCTTTTTGCGTTTTGGTATTCAGTCAATCTGTCCTATCAAAGTCGCAATTGAATCGGATCGGGTTTAAGCGCATTGCCCAATCCAGACTGGCGGATGGATGTGCTACTCCGCCTTATGTGTGTCTACCGGCGCATCTTGACTGAGAACCGTTTCACAGTTCTCGGGTGCGCTTCTAAAGAAGTAGGAAAGTCATGTTGAAATCAGTTTTGCTGGCCGGTCTGGCCTCCGTCTTCCTCGCTTTGCCTGTTCAGGCAAAGGAATGGAAAGAAATCCGTATCGCCAGCGAAGGTGCATATCCGCCGTTCAACTACATGTCTCCAGATGGCAAGCTTGAAGGTTTCGATCTTGATATCGCAAATGCGCTTTGCAAAGCGATGGAAGCCAAGTGCACGATTGTCGCCAATGATTGGGACGGCATGATCCCGGGCCTGCAGGCCAACAAGTTCGATGCAGTCATCGCTTCGATGGCCATCACCGAAGAGCGCGAAAAGCAGGTTGCCTTCACCGAGCGCTATTACACGACGCCGCTTGCGGTTGTCGTGCCGAAGGATACGGATATGACTTCGCTCGATCCGTCGGCATTCGATGGAAAGACGGTTGGCGCACAGGCTGGCACCACGCAGGGCAACTATGCTGATGATGTCTACGGCAAGGCAGGCGCGGATGTGAAGCTTTACCCGACGGCTGACGAAGCCAATGCTGATCTCGAAAGCGGTCGTCTGGACGCGATCGCTGCCGACAAATTCCTCGCCGCAGATTGGCTGAAAAAGCAGGGCGCAAACTGCTGCAAGTTCCTTGGTGATATTCCGGGTTCTGAAACGAAGATCGCCGTTGCCCTGCGCAAGGGTGACGACGATCTGCGTGAACAGTTCAACGCCGCAATCAAGAAAATCCGTGACGACGGCACCTACGAAACGATCCGCAAGAAGTATTTCGATTTCGACATCTATTGATGTGACAAATTAGACTCCGGGCGTCTTCAAAACCTGCTTGCAGTGGAAGGCGTCCGGTGCTTCAGTCATGGCAAGCGCATGAAATCAGACGCTACCATTCGCGGGGGGTGCCCTGCCAATTACAACGATAACAAAACAGTAAGGGGAATAGTTATGTTGAAAGCCATCCTATTTGCGGGCGTAGCATCTGTAATCGCTGCCTTGCCGGCGCAGGCCAAAGAATGGAAAGAAATCCGCATCGCCACCGAAGGAGCGTATCCACCTTTCAATTTCGTGGCGGCGGACGGTTCGCTTCAGGGACTTGATGTCGAAATAGCCAATGCCCTGTGCAAGGCGATGGATGCCAAGTGCACGATTGTTGCTAACGACTGGGACGGGATGATTCCCGGCCTGAAGTCGAACAAGTTCGATGCGGTCATTGCATCGATGAGCATCACGGAAGAGCGCAAGAAGGAAGTTGCGTTCACGGACAAATACTATTCCACACCACTTTCCGTTGCCGTGTCGAAGGATAGCCCGATCACATCGCTGGATGCCGAAGCATTCAAGGGAAAGTCGGTTGGCGCTCAGGGATCGACGACGCAGGGCAATTATGCGGAGGATGTCTACGGCAAGGCTGGCGCTGATGTTAAGCTTTACCCGACTGCCGACGAAGCCAATGCTGACCTGAAGAATGGGCGGCTTGATGCGGTTGTTTCCGACAAATTCCCGATTTCTGACTGGATCAAGGGTGATGGTGCGGATTGTTGCAAGCTTATCGGCGATATTCCCGGCACGCAGACCGATACCGGAATTGCGCTCCGTCAGGGCGATGACGATCTACGCGAACAGTTCAATGCGGCAATCAAGAAAATTCGCGACGATGGAACCTATGCCACGATCGTGAAGAAATATTTCGACTTCGACATCTACTGATTGCTTGTAAAAGATACAGCTCTTTGCTGTAAGCAACAACGCGCCGGCTGCAATCGGCGCGTTTATTTGTTTGGTTTGGTGGATGCCGGAAATGCCGATTCAGCAACAAGATGTCATCGTTCTGGGCGCCGGTATTGTTGGCGTGTCCACGGCACTACATCTGCAGGCGCGAGGTCGTTCTGTCTGCCTGATTGACAAAGGCGAGCCCGGAAATGGTACCAGTTTCGGCAATGCCGGTCTGATCGAGCGATCAAGCGTCATTCCCTATTCCTTTCCGCAAGGCTTCTGGACGCTCGTGCGGTACGGGATGAACCGTCGCTCAGACGTTCGCTACAGCCCGTTTTACATACCGAAGATGGCTCGCTGGCTGTTTCAATATTGGCGGGAATCGTCGCCAGAGCGGTTGATGACTGCCACGAATGCCATGCTGCCCTTGATTGAAGCGAGTGTTCGCGAGCATGATACTCTGGTAACCCAGTCGGGCAGTGAACGGTTGATCCGGTCGCAAGGATGGATCGAGGTGTTCCGGTCATCTTCTGCATTCGACGCAGCAGTGCGCCGTTTGCCCGGTTTGCAGCACTTCAAACTGTCTTATGATATTCTGGATGCGGCAGCCTTGCGCCAGCGTGAACCGTCGCTTGGCGATGTGGCTGGTGGCATTCACTGGCTTGACCCCAAGACTGTTGTGAACCCGGGTGGGCTGGTTAAAGCCTACGCTGATCTGTTCCACAGGAATGGCGGCGTCGTTGCTCACGGAGATGCTGTTAGCCTGGCACAGAATGAGAGTGGCTGGCAGGTGACGACGGAGGAGGCGGTCGTCCATGCGCGCGATGTTGTCGTGGCGCTTGGTCCGCAATCCGGCCTCATCTTCCGAAAATTCGGCTATCCGGTCCCGCTTGGCATCAAGCGTGGTCATCATCTTCATTTCACCATGAAGGATGGCTCGCGGCTCGGTCATACAGTGGTGGATGAAGAAGCGGGCTATGTTCTTGCCCCAATGGTGCAGGGTGTGCGGCTGTCGACAGGCATAGAGTTCGCTTCACCGGATGCGCCTGCCAACTATATACAGCTCAAGAAGGACGAGAAAATAGCGCGCAAGCTTGTGCCCCAGTTGGGAGACGCCATCGAAACGACGCCGTGGCTTGGATTGCGCCCTTGCTTGCCGGATATGCGTCCCGTTATTGGGGCGGCGCCAAAACATAAGGGACTATGGTTCAATTTCGGCCATGCTCATCACGGTTTGACGCTTGGACCTGCGACAGGGCGTTTGCTTGCTGAGATGCTTGTCGGAGAAGAACCGTTTGTCGATCCGAAACCTTATTCGGCTGAAAGGTTTCTATAGTTTTATCTAAAACTTTCGTGACAGGCTTGTCAGTTACGGAAGAGTGGGGCTATCAATTGGCCCCATTCTCATATCGCGCAGTTGCGAACAATCGATCCGGAAAATTCTCGTGAAAATGAAGCCTTTGGGCCGTACCGGCCTTACTGTCACTGAAATTTGCCTCGGCACCATGACCTGGGGTGTACAGAATACCGAGTCCGATGCTCATGAGCAGCTCGACATTGCTCTCGATGCTGGTATCAATTTTATTGATACTGCCGAGGGATATGCCATTCCGATGAGTCCAGAAAGCTATGGCAAGACAGAGACCTACATTGGCAGTTGGTTCAAGAAATCTGGAAAACGTGACAAGATCGTACTGGCGAGCAAGATCGCCGGTGGCGGTAGGCAGAAGTGGATTCGAGACGGCGCCAGGCCAAGCCGAACCAGTGTTCGCGAGGCGGTGGAGAACAGTCTGAAACGGCTTCAGACGGACTACATTGACCTCTATCAGGTCCATTGGCCGATGCGCGCTCACTACCATTTTGGCCAGAGCTGGAGCTTTGATCCGTCCAACACGGATGGAACGGCAGAAACCCAACAGATGCATGATGTTCTGCTCGGGCTCGGAGACATGGTTCGCGACGGAAAGATCAGGCATATCGGTCTTTCCAATGAGACAGCCTGGGGAACGATGCAGTGGCTTCGGTTGGCGGAGCAGCACAGTCTGCCACGCATCGCCTCAATCCAGAACGAATATAGTCTTCTGCAGCG
Source organism: Brucella anthropi ATCC 49188 (assembly GCF_000017405.1). NCBI lineage: Bacteria > Pseudomonadati > Pseudomonadota > Alphaproteobacteria > Hyphomicrobiales > Brucellaceae > Brucella > Brucella anthropi. The sequence continues at coordinate 1,095,059 of NC_009668.1, read as the reverse complement.
CCAGTTCGATTTTGACATGGCAGAGCTGGCGCTCTGCGAAGACGTTGGACTGCTTGCTTATTCGACGCTTGCAGCTGGCGTTCTGACCGGGAAATATCTGGGCGGCAGGTTGCCCGCCGGTTCGCGCGCGGTCATTTCCGAAGGCGGCATCTGGCGGAACAATGTTCACTCAGAGCCCGCAATTCGCGCCTATATCGATGTTGCGAAGAAGCACGGTCTCGACATCGCCCAGATGGCGATTGCCTTTACACTGACACGCCCGTTTATGACCTCGGCCATCATAGGTGCAACGACTGTAGATCAGTTGAAGACCGATATCGCGGCCCATCAAGTCAAACTGTCGGAAGATGTCCTGACTGATATCGAAAAGGTTTACAGGCAGTATCCGCGTCCGCTTTAGAGCCGAGAGGACGTATAGAGAGCCTGCCGACTGGCAGGCTTTTTCTATCCGGCAAGATAAATTTCGTGTTTGACGATCCATTGATCGATTGGTGTCTCGCTTGAAGAACTGACGATCACCATTCGGTCGAAGCGTAGATTACGACCAGCAAGTGATCTTGCTAGGCGAGCCATCTCTGTTTCGCGCGAAGCTCGATCAGCAACGCCATAGGCAAGCGAAACATGTGGAAGGAAAGTCGAGATGTCGTTCTCTCCAGATATACCTAGTGAATCCTGTTTCAGTGCCATGAGTGCAGGTGTTTTCTGCAGCGTGGCGTAGAAAGAGCGGAAATAAGCCTCGGTTCCGGTCACGTTCTCAATGAGAATATCCAGAGGTTTGCGACCAACCGCAAGGCTGAGCACCAGCGGCAGCAGTTCGTCTGCCGAGCGTTTCATATCGGGTACAAGTGTCGCATGTGGTTCAAATACGGGCGAAGCAAAGTGGCCAGCCAGTTCTGCAACGATGGATTCCAGAAATTTGAGGTCATCGCGTGCAGGACGCAACCAGATGGAGTGGAAAGTCATTGATTTGGCATCCCTCGAACGCCGCGTTCGTTTTTAAGTGGCCTGACGCTGTTCCGCAATATGAGCGGTAGTTCGAGCACAACTGTCTGAGGCAGCGCATTTGGTGCGGCCTGTCTCTCGTCAAGCAGACGGATGATTTCGGCGGAAAGGCGTTCAGCATTCTGATCGAATGTTGTCAGCCGGTAGGCCCCCCAGCGTGCTTCCGTGACATTATCGAAGCCGATAACCGAAATATCGTCAGGAATAGAGAGATTGAAGACATCGCGTGCGCAGTCCATCAGGCCGAAAGCCATAAGGTCGTTGACGCAAAACACGCCTTCGACGCGCTCTCGCTCGCCGAGGAGTAAGGAGGCCGCGCCGTAACCGCCGTCATAGTCGGTCAGGTCACCGCGCTGTACGCTGACGCTCAATCCAAGGCTTTTGCCTTTGGCGATGAATGCTTCCTCACGTTCAATCAGATTGAGACTACCGACATTCGACGTTATGAGGCCAAGCTTTTTCATGCCTCGTGCCGCGAAAATTTCGACAGCCGTTTCGGCGGCTAGTCGATTGTTGATGTGAATATGATCGGCTCCCTCTTCGGTTCGTCCGACGAGGATCAGGGTCTGGCCGTTTCGTTGGGCAAGATCGACAAATGACGACGAGGGCATGCCGGAAAGAACTACCGTCGCTTCGGCACGATAGCGCAACAGCGTTTCGTGGGCCGCAGAGAGGTTTTCTCCATGCTGGCCGGTCGGGATCAACACCGGCACACTGCCACGTGCTGCAAGTCGACGGGAAAGCGCTGCAATCTGGCGGGAGCGAAAAGGACTATCCGGGTCTGCCGCAATCATTCCGACGATACGGCTGCGATTGGCAAGAAGACCGCGTGCAAGATCGTTGACCTGATAACCCAGCTTTTCGGCAGCTTTCAGCACTTTCTCGCGTGTTGAGGGCGAAACACTGGCGCCAGGCGTAAAGGTTCGGGACACAGCGGAGCGTGACACGCCTGCCTCGAGCGCGACTTCGTGCGCGCTGATGAACCGTGGCTGGTTATCCGCGCTGTCCTGTTCTCGCTGTATTTCTTTATCTGGCATTTTATCGCCCTACTTTTGAAAGGACATCGGCCCTGAGGAAGCGCTCGACCACGAACATGAAGGCAATTGATGGCACCAGCAATATCAATGCGCTGATCGACGCGATTTGATAATTGCCGCCGGAACTCGCTGTATAAAGCAGCAAGGGCAGGGTGGAAATATCAGGGGCGCCAACGAAATAAGTGCCGGTAAACTCATCGAGCGATTCAAGAAAGACAAAGATCGCGCTTGCAAGCAAACCCGGTGCGGCTATTGGCAGGGTGATGTCGAAGAATGTCTTGAGGGCGGAAGCGCCCATTGAGCGCGCCGCTTCTTCAAGCTCCCGATCAATTGCCGAAAACGCTGCCGTGGCGATCCAGACGGCATAGACCAGACCATGAGTGACATGCACCAGAACGACGCCTGTGATCGTACCATTCAGGCCGAAAGAGTAGAACATCTGCGCGATGTTTACGTAAACGGGCAGGTTTGGAAAAGCTTGCGGGATCAGCAGCGTCAGTAGGATCAGCCCGCGAAACGGCAGTTTCAGGCGTGCCAGAGCATAACCGGCGGGAATGGCAAGGCCGAGTGAAACGATCACTGTCAGGCCTGCAATAAGAACGCTTGTGCCAAGTGACGAGAGCGCATTGCCGCGAGGCGAAAACACATTCGCCCAGAAAGAGAAACCATACTGAAGCGGCAGTGTGTATGGGAAATACCAACGCTCAGCTACAGCCCACAGAAGCAGGTTGGCGAGCGGCCCGAAAATCGCGAAGGCGAGCAGACCAAGCAATATGCCACGCGGTATCCAGCGCCAGTCGATGATGTTGCTCATTGGCCGTGTTCCTTCATGGTCTGGCGCAGGTAAACCCAGGCGACGAGGCTGGTCATGAGGAGCGAGATCGTACCCAATGCATTTGCGACGCCGTAATCCCCATAAGCATTGATACGGAATGCCATGTTTGCCGTGATCATCGTTGGTGATTGGGCGTTGATCATCAAAGGAACGGACAAGACGGACATCATGGTGACAAAGCTCAGTATCAACCCCACGAGCAGCGTTTGGCGGACTTGCGGCAGAACAATCTCAATGAGAATGCGCAGCCGCCCGGCACCAAGATTGCGAGCGGATTCAATCGTGCTGCGATCGATGGATGCCATGGCACCTGCCAGTAGCAAGGTGACGAATGGCGTCTGTTTCCAGACGAATGCAATGACGATGCCACGCCAGTCGAGAAAGCTCATTGCCTGCAGTGGGGTTAGGAGCCCAGTTTCAATGAGCAGGCTGTTCATCAACCCGTTTTTGGCTAGGAAGGTGCGAAGTATCTGACCAACCACGATGAAGGGGATGAAAAGCGGCCAGCGATAGAGCCAGCGCAGGACAGTGACAGCGCGCGGGTTGGAGCCGAGCGTCAGGTAACCGCCGATGGCGATAGAGAATAACGCAATCAGCAGGGACGACAGTGTAACGATGACAAAGGTGAAGATGATGTCGCTGGAATAAAGTTCGAATGCTTTGGTGAAATTGCCGGTTCCCCATTCCCCGGAAACATTGAAAGCTCCGGTGATCGCTCCGAAAAGCGGTACGATGAACAGTAATAGGACGATCGCCAGTGCGGGCGCGACAAGAAGAATACCTGTCAGTCGATGCGACATTCGAAACCTCATGACAATGTGGAGTGCCGGACACGCTCGTGGTGCCTTGATTGCATATCCGGCATCAACATCGGGGCGCTTTGCATGTAACCAAGTTCGTCAAAGCGCTCCAATAGAAGGCAGGATTGTTGAGCTTAATTGCCGACCTGACGCTCATAAGCTTCCAGAATCGCAGTGTTATAAGGTGCGATCGGGAAAGGCTTGCCGTATTTAGCAAGCTCGTCCGGCGAAATGTCGGTGAAGAGCTTTTTCCAGGTGTCGCCGTCCAGCTCTGCCTTGACATGGTCGGCATCGATGCCCGGATACCAGTTGAAGCGCTTCACGATACCTTCGGCCTGCACTTTCGGGCTCGTCGCCAATGCGACAAATTTTTCGGCCAGTTCCTTATGCGCGCTTTTTTCCGGGATCACATAATGCATCGGCTGACCGGGCATGCCGGGAGCTGGTAGGACAAGTTTCATTTCCGGCGGAAGCTGTCCATTCGCCTTCCACGAATAGAACATGTCCACCCATACTGGTCCCATCGCGATTTCGCCACGGCTCAACATGTCGAGCGTGCCTGCATTGCCTGGGGTGAGGGTGGCGTTCTTTGTAAAGTCCTTTAGCGAGGCAAACGCCTTGTCCCAGTTCTTCGCTTCGCCCTCTTCGAATGGACCCTTCATCAGCTTGTCTGCGTCGCCACCATAAGCATAGATCCAGCCCATAACAAAGCTCACGCCCGATGCGCCACCCTTGATGCCGTTATAGCCGAATTGCTTTGGGTTTTCCTTGGCCCATGCGACGAGCTCGTCATAACTCTTTGGCGGATTGGCAACGAGTGCAGGATTGTAGGCAAGTGCGGTCTGGCTGTTGAACATCGGCATGACGTAGCCGTCGACATCCGTACCGAGCGCCATTTTCGCATTATCGCGCGTCACCAGCTTACCGCTGTCGATTTTGCCGCGATAATTTTCGAGGAACTTCGCCGTTACCATCGGTCCGACGAATTTCTCGTGGACGACGGCGACGTCGGTGTCCCATTTTTCCACGCCAGCCTTGGACTGGGCTTCGAAACGCTCGAGAACCTTCTGCGAACCCGCATCGCCGGGACCTGTTCCCACAACGCGAACGGTCGTTCCGGGATTTTCCTTCTCGAACAACGGTCCGAGATACTGATTGATATAGTCAACCATGTTCTGGTCACCTGCCGTGATGACGGTAAGCTCATCGGCGGTGGCGGGTGCAACGGTGAGACCAATTGCCATTGCCGCGTTCAGGATAGTTCTCATGAAAAGGACTCCTGTATGAAACCGGGATTTCCGGTCTTTTGATTGAAAGCAGATGCAGTGCATCCAGTGGCGTCTATCGGGAATGGTGTCATTCACGGGCACGAAAATGCCCGTGAAAACGATCTTGAAACGGGGTGCCCCGTTTTGGTGCGGGAAAGACGGCGAGGTCAATGTGCACAGCTGTGCACGATCAAGTCCAACGTGAATTGCGTATTTCGTTGATCTCTAGTCTCCCATTAACTCAATGACGCATCATCAGCACACTGACGAAAAGACGGCAGGCGCCTGACTATTTGTCGAACAGAAACAGGGCGTGTTCAGGTATGTGGATTTCAACATTGGCGCCGGGCTGATGGCTTTCCTGAGCGTCGACCATGATGTGCCGATCCCCGACGCGGATCATGTGTCTCCAGAGGCCACCGGGATAGCTGGTCTGCTCCACCGTGCCGTTGAGGGCTAATTCGGACGTCGGGGAGTTCCGATCAACTCCCGGCTTGGTGAGACAGGCTGCTTCGCTGCGGAAACGAGCCGATGCCATGCCATCGGACAGATTTCGGCGTCCTGCCGAAATCGTGCTCGCCTTGTTGTTGGCGCCTGCCGCGATCTCGATACGGTCGGCTTTGATCTGGATTGGTACTTCGATCAGATTCTCAGCGCCCATAAATGCCGCGACGAAATCCGAGGCGGGGTGGTTGTAAACTTCTTCTGGAGCGCCTGCCTGTGCAATTTCGCCATTATTGAGAATGACGATACGGTCGGCCATGACCATGGCTTCTTCCCGGTCATGCGTTACGTGAACAGCTGTAATGCCGAGACGGCGCTGCAAAGCGCTGATCTCATGGCGAACCGATAGTCTGATGCGTGCATCGAGATTGGAGAGCGGCTCATCGAGAAGCAGGATGTCAGGCTGAATGGCGAGGGCGCGCCCGAGGGCGACGCGCTGGCGTTGTCCGCCGGAAAGGGCGGCAGGTTTGCGCTCCAGCAAAGCTTCCAGCCCCAGCAGGCGAGCAACTTCATCAACCTTCTGCTTGATGGTCTCCTTCGTCGTGCCACGAATACGCAGACCATAACCCATGTTCTGCGCGACAGTCATATGCGGCCAGAGCGCGTAAGACTGGAAGACAAGGGCCATTCCGCGTTTATCTGGGGGCAATTTGGTGACGTCTCTGCCGTCTACACGGATCGCGCCGTTGGACGGCATGTTGAAGCCTGCAATCGCACGCAGCAGGGTTGTCTTGCCGCACCCAGACGAGCCGAGAAGCGCGACGAACTCACCCTTCTTGACGGATAGATTTACGCCTTTGAGAACTTCATTGTTGCCATAACGAACGCGCGCGTCCGCCACCTCCAAAAACGCTGGCATAAGCGTCTCCTCCCCAGGATCGCCGGCTGATTTTATTTTTTCTGCACAGCCGTGCAAATTGGATTGAAGCATCTTTAAGCCACCTCGACAAGCCGCAAAAGTGAAATTGCGCTGAAAAAACTATCTTCAGTTCCATTTTGGAACGTCGTCTAGGCGCTATTTAGCGAGAATTTATAACAGCTGTATGACGTAAAGACGAAGACGTGGACAGCTTTGCAAAGCTGTCCACGTCGCACGCAAGCAGGTCTGACGGAGAGAGTGTACAGGACCCAGCTTGTTATGAAGCGTTCAGTCAAACTTCTTCTGCACGTTCTTCGAACTTGGCATTTCTCCGGGAAGAGTAGATGAACGCGGCGAGAAACATTGCGGTCATTAGCAGAACGATTGTTGGAGCGGGCGCGCTGTCGATGAAAAAAGCCAGATAGACACCGAAGAAGGATGCGGTGACCGCAATTGTTACGGCGAGCAGCATCATGGTGCTGAATTTGCGTGTGAGCAGAAACGCAATTGCACCGGGCGCAATCAACATGCCGATAGCCAGAATGATGCCTACGGCCTTCAAAACGCCGACAATCGTTAGCGAAATCAGGCAAAGCAAACCGTAATGCAGCAGGCGGACCGGTAAACCGACGGCTCTGGCTTGCGCCGGATCGAAAGCGTGCAGCAGGAAGTCGCGCCATTTGACGACAAGAATGCCAGCGGTCAGTGCGGCGATAATGGCCGTTTCGATGAGGTCGGACAATGTTATTCCGAGCATGTCGCCGAACAGGATATGATCGAGATGCACTGTCGAGCGGATCGCAACATAAAGAACCAGGCCAAGACCGAACATGCCGGAGAATACGATGCCCATCACCGTATCCTGCTTGATGCGGCTGTTTTCGGTGAGGTAGCCGGTTGCAAGGGCGCAGGCCATGCCCGCTACGAAGGCTCCGATACCGAAGGGTATTCCGATAATATAGGCGACAACGACACCCGGAAGAACCGCGTGGCTGATAGCGTCACCCATCAATGACCAGCCCTTGAGGACCAGAAAGCACGACAGCAATGCTGTTGGTATCGCGATGAGCACGGAAATAGCCAGTGCATAGCGCATGAACTCGAACTGAAACGGTGAGGCCAGCATATCCAGAATGGTCATTGCTGGAATTCCCTTAGAGCGATTGCCGCTTTGCGGCGTGCGGCCAGCAGCCCATGCTTTGGAGCAAGCAGAAATACACTGAGGAAGACAAGCGTCTGGAGAACCACGATGATGCCTCCCGTCGCACCGTCCAGAAAATAGCTTACATAGGCTCCTGAGAAGCTTGTGACGGAGCCGATAGCAACAGCAATCCAAAGCAGTCGCGAAAACCGGTCTGTCAGTAGATATGCGGTTGCACCGGGCGTTACCACCATACAGATGACGAGAAAGGCACCAACCGTCTGCATCGCGGCGACAGTCGATGCCGACAGCAATGTGAAGAACATGATCTTCAACAGATTGGGCTTGAGACCGATCGAACGCGCATGGTTTTCATCGAAGAACACTACCATCAGATCTTTCCACTTTAAAAGAAGTAGCGACAGGGAAACGAAGCCGATGATTGCCAGTTGTAGAGTATCTTCCGGTGTGATGGCGAGGATATTGCCGAGAACGATGGTCTGAATGCTGACGGCCGTCGGCTTCAACGAGATCATGAAGAGGCCAAGTCCGAAGAATGACGAGAAGATCAGACCGATGATAGCATCTTCCTTCAGCTTTGTACGTTGGTTGAGAAAGAGCATCGCTGCTGCGGCGAGACCGCCAGAGAAAAATGCGCCGATGGAGAAGGGGAGGCCAAGCATATAAGCACCCGCAACGCCAGGGACGATGGAATGGGATAGAGCGTCGCCAATCAGCGACCAGCCTTTCAGCATGAGATAAGCCGAAAGAAAGGCACATACCCCGCCCACCAGCGCCGAAACCCACATCGCATTCAGCATGTAGCTATAACTGAACGGCTCAAGTAATACGGTCATTGTTCCTGACTCCGTTTGCGGGTCGCGGAGTCTTCGTTCTCATAAACAACAAACGGGCGCTCATCGTCAGTTATGACGCTGACGGCGCCTCGTCCTGCACCGCTAGTCTCGCCGAGTACAAGATGGCGCAGCACGCCGCCGAAAGTCTTTTCGAGGTTCTCTTGTGTGAAAACCTCCGCAGTCGGCCCGTAACCGAGAACTGTTCGTTTCAGTAATACGGTTCGGTCGCAGAATTCGGGAACACTGCCAAGATTGTGGGTCGAGACCAGCATGACGCGCCCCTCATCTCGCAAACTGCGAAGAAGTGTGACGATTGCTTCTTCGGTCTTCACATCTACGCCAGTGAAGGGTTCATCCAGAAGAATGACGCGCCCGTCTTGTGCGAGCGCTCGCGCAAGAAATACCCGTTTCTTTTGCCCGCCTGAAAGCTCACCGATCTGTCGATGACGAAATTCGAGCATATTCACGCGATCAAGCGCTTTTTCTACGGCTTCTTTGTCGGCGCGGCGCGGGATGCGCATCATGCCCATATGGCCGTAGCGACCCATCATGACGACATCTTCAACGAGAACCGGAAAGTTCCAGTCGACGTCCTCACTTTGCGGGACGTAAGCCACTAGGTTCTTCTTGAGCGCGGCCCCAACCGGCATTCCGAGAATAGATATTTCGCCCTTGGCTAGTTTGACAAACCCCATAATCGCTTTGAACAGGGTCGACTTGCCGGATCCGTTGACGCCGACAAGCGCTGTAATCGTTCCGGTTGGGGTCGTAAAACTTGCATTGTGTAAAGCCGTATGGCCGTTTCGATACGTGACAGTTGCATTTCTCACATTGATACCGTCGACCGCGCTTTTATCCAGCATGGCGAAGGTATCTCCATGAAGGTCTATGGGTGCATTCATTGTTTGAGCCCTTGGGCAATCGCGCTGGAGGTGACTTTCAGGAGATCAATATATGTCGGCACGGGACCGTCGGGGTCCGAAAGTGAATCAACATAGAGAACACCGGCATATTTTGCGCTGGTCTCACGAGCGACCTGCTTGGCTGGGGCAGGAGAAACCGTGCTTTCGGAAAAGACAGCCGTAATGCCATTTTCACGCACTGCATCAATCACTTTTCGCACCTGCTGTGGAGTGCCCTGTTGGTCTGCATTGATTGGCCAGAGATAAAGCTCTTTCAAACCGAAGTCCCGAGCCAGATAGGAGAATGCGCCTTCACTTGAAACGAGCCAACGCTTGTCTTCAGGAATAGCTGCCAGCTCAGCCCGGATAGGATCGATCGTCGCTTTAATCTTCGCTTTGTAAATCTCTGCATTCGCCTTGTAGATGTCAGCGTTCGCCGGATCATTTTTGACGAACGCATCCCGAATATTGTCCACGTAGATCAATGCGGCATTCGGTGACATCCAGGCATGCGGATTTGGCTTGCCGCTATAAGGTCCCTCGCTGATATCGATTGGCTCAACGCCATCGGAAACAACTGCGCTTGGAACATCCTTGAGACGTGAAAAGAATTTTTCGAACCATAGTTCCAGGCCAAGGCCATTCCAGAGGACCAGCTTGGCGTCCTGGGCTTTAATCAGGTCTCCCGGTGTTGGCTGATAATTGTGGATCTCGGCACCTGGCTTCGTGATTGACTCAACCGTCGCGGCATCGCCCGCAACATTCTGCGCAATATCGGCGATAACAGTAAATGTCGTCACGGCCTTGAATTTCTCCGCAAAAGCAACGCTTGCGCTTGTCCAGAGAAGAGCTCCGCTCACGAGACCGAGTGTCGTTGTTCGTAAAATACGACGCAGCATATCCAAATCCTTGTTGCCAATCAGTTGCAATTGCATAGCCGATCGCTGTTTTACGATCAAGTGCTATTGCAAACCATTTGCAAAAGAATGGTCGATGTTTAGCGCTTGAGATTCCGATTGCAAATTTCAATTACACGTTTAAATTGTATTATTGTAAATACTGAAGTTTATTGGTTGTATTTTTGACAAGTGTACGACAGGGAGGCTGTGCGCGGTCTAGCAACAAACTGTGTGTTCTTATTCTCTGTTTTCAGATCGAATGATTAAGGTGAGGATGAGCTTAGTGATTGAATTTCAATCAATTATTATAGATTAGAGAGCGGGGAAGGAGGCTGGTACAAAAGTGCAGACGAAAGTGAGCAAGAGCGGTTTAACGTGCGCGACTACCCAAATCGGGGTGGCGAGTTACCACAGAGATATTACAACCATCATTATCCTGCGAGAGCACGCCCGCAATTTAAAATGGTATTCTTCTGTGGAGACGGATGAGAAATCTAAAGCGTGTCGCATTTATTCGGCCTCATACCCAGCAGCCTTAAAGAAGTTCTGGCATTCATTGATGGAGAAGAGACTGATGATATCGCCAAGTGCTTTTGAGATGGCGTCGAAGCTGCGTGCTGCTCGCTTTCTCAGAAGTGCTTTGAGTTTTGAGAAAGCCATTTCGATTGGGTTCAGGTCCGGCGAATAGGGCGGCAGGAAGAGAAACCAAGCGCCCTTTGCCTTGACCAGTTGCTCAGCCTTCTGGCTTTTGTGGAAGCCGACATTGTCGAGGATGACTATATCACCGGCTGACAGTGTCGGCACAAGCTGTGTCTCGATCCAGGTTTCGAAGATGCGGCTGTTCATCGGTGCATCGACGATCCACGGCGCGGTCAGGCCATGGCAGCGCAGTCCGGCAATGAAGGTCTGTGTCTTCCATTTTCCGAAGGGCGCATAGGCGGCAAAGCGCCTGCCTTTGGTAGACCATCCGGTGCGTTTTGTCAGGCGCGTATTTGTGGAAGTCTCATCGATAAAGATGAGACGCGACAAGGCCTTGTTGAAGAACCGCTTTCGGCGATTGATCCAAAGATCACGCGCCTTGGCGATCTCTGGTCTACGCTGCTCGCTTGCCTTGAGGCTTTTTTTTATTGCTCAGCCCAAGTCGGTGTAGAAATCGCCCGACCGTGGCGCGGTGGACTTCAATACCGCGCTCCGCGAGCGCAACGCACAGTTCGTCCAAAGTCGTTTCGCCACGGGCGGACATCTGCTCGCGGACCCAATCACCATGAGCCAAAAGCTTCACACTTCCAGGCGGGTGGCCCTGCCTGGCGGCGGCCAGACAGCCGGATGACCGATGCAGGATCATCATGTTGTTGACGAACCGAGGCGAAACACGGAAATGCCGAGCGGCTTCCCGGTGACTATTGCCCTCATTCACAAACGCAACGACACGCTCACGCAACTCAATTGGATGCGGCTTGCCCATGGTGCATCTCCTTCCATGAGACAAGTGAATCACAGATCAAGCCAAACGGGAATCCCGAATCCGGTTAACAGCGACATGCTTTAGTTTCCCAGCCGGAACTGTTTTCATTGTTCCGGCTTTTACAACTTTATCAATTAACTGGTCTGATCCCGTCGAAATCATAATCATGCAGCCTGATCAGCAATTTTTTCAGGATAGTTTTTTTCAGAATTCTCTATTCAAGGAAAACAACGGCCCCAAGAACGTTACGAGTTTCTCATGCAAAGATTGCATGCCGCTATCTCATTTGATCTGGGATGAAATTTGCCAGCGAGGCGGACAGGATGAAGCTTACCTGAATGCTCTAGGGTTGGTTCTAATGCGTACGATCGCACGCGTCTTGTTGAATGAGCGCGCTTCAACTGACAGTAAGATCGGACTCAGCAAAGCAGCGCGTCATCAGATAGAAGCCTATCTCAACCAAAACTTTCACAAGCCTCTTTCGGTTCCGGACATGGCAGCATTGTTGGGAATTTCAGCAGGGCATTTTTCGACATGCTTTCGAAAGAGTTTTGGGCAGACGCCTCACCAGTACCTGATGGAACTGAGACTTGACGAAGCTGAGCGGTGCCTCAGAAAAACATCGATGCCAATAAATGAGATCGCACGCCATTTGAATTTTTCCAGCCAGAGCCACCTTACAACGGCTTTGCGAAAACATCGACAGACCACGCCAGGCGAATTACGCAAGTAGAGCTATCGGGGCGCTCTTGGCAATAATGGCCCATTCTTGTGTCGTCCTCATAGAGCAATGGGTCTGGGCGATGGTAACATCAGGCACGAAATAGTTGATCAACTTTACGCGTCGGTCGGCCTTCGTTTCAGCCATTTGCGCCAGATGTGGATTTCACTTCTGCGGCGCAAGCGGCGGACACGATGAGAATCGTGAGAAAGCACGATAAGCCCAAGTGGAAGCATCCAGAAACCGAGAATCGGGAGAAACCCCAACGAGCCGCCGACAACGAGTGTGCCGCCAAGCATGCGCCGCATCATGACTGATTGCGGCATTGGGATTCGCCGACCAAGAATCACGATGGCTTTTTTCCGGGGTGTTTCGGCGTATTCGTCACTCACAGGCGCATCTCTTAGGCTGATATGTTACAATTCACAGGAGGAAAACGTCCCAGAGAATATAGGGTTTTTGTCCCATAATGCAAAAAGATGAAAAAAAATGGATTTAGCCCTTTGCAAACGCGAAATCCTTTTGCTATACGCCACCTCGCTGACACGACGAGCACCTGTTCCCCGGTAGCTCAGCGGTAGAGCAACCGGCTGTTAACCGGTTGGTCGCTGGTTCGAATCCGGCCCGGGGAGCCAATACTTTCAATGACTTAGCTCAAGTCGGCAATCTTCAGAAAACCTACGATCTACGGAAAATCTACGGAATCGCAAAGTGCTAGGCGTGATCTACGGCGGTGATCTACAGCTCGGTAAGCGCCCAAACGATTCGCGACATTCCATCCCGGCGGGTGTCAGTGACGCGGAACCGGCGCAAGTCATCGAACTGGATCTCGTCGCCCTGCTTGGCATGAACGGCGTCCGGATATCTGTGAATGTCGACCGAGAACTCGCTGCGGTGGCCATTCACGAGGCTTTGCAGTGAGTTGCCGGTGCCGTCGCGCTTGCCGATTTCAACGCCAGCTGCTTCGAAGTTCTGCTCGAGAATGCCCTTGCCGGTCCAGCTCTGGCGCTCGGGGTCTACAGCCGACCTACCGTTCGGGCTGGAGCGCATAGGCGTGAAGACGAACCTGATAGAGAACGTGCGGTCAACGGTGCGGCTCAGCTGCCGTTCAAGCCGGTCGAAAATAGCCATGGTGGGCGGTCCTTTCTGGGAGAGGTGCCCCCGTGGCAAGTCCTCACAAACCACGGGGGCATCGAATGCTTGCACCACTCCCGCTGCGGCCGGGCAAGCAAGGGGGTGATTGTTTGAGACGCCACGATCACCGGCGCGACATGAGGGAGATCCGCACCTCCCTCAATTCAGTTCCGCTTATGCGGCGGGCTCTTCTGGGATGACATGATCCAGACGCGTCCACGAACGCCATTCCAGCCAGCCAAGGCCATGGTCGAGGCGGATCTTGTATTTCACGCCGTCGATCTCGAATCCGACCTCTGCTTCCGTGTAAGGGCTCTCGTTCCCGTTCAGGTATACGCGAACTGGGCCTTCCATCTCCTTCGGGTCAGCCACAAGCCACGATGTTGTTTCGCTGGTGAGGCGCGCGTCGGAGATAATCGTCAAGCGACCGGCGACCGGATTAACGTCCGCCACGGCAGAAGCCTGTACGCTGGCAAGAGCCTGAATAGCGCGGCCCTCATACTTTGGATGCACAATCCAGTATTTGGGATATGCACCGATGATGAAATCCCCACGCCCCTTGCGCTGTGCCATTTCCGCCCGCTTGGTCATTAGGTCCATAGCGGTGGCGGCAGGCGAGGAAATGTCCAGCTCCGCGATGTTGCCACGGTCGGCGTGAAATACCGTTTTTCCGTCGCGCATCTTTGGCCCGGCCATACCGGACTGCTGAATAAAATCAGACAGTTGCTTGTTGACATAACCGGCAAGTGCCCGGCCTTGCATTTGTGACATGCTATCCAGCACGCCAGCGGCGTTAATGACCAACTGACGAGAAAGGCCAACGATTCCGCCCCAGGTTGAAACCTGAATGGTCTCGCCGCCTTCATCTACGAAAGATGACCGATACTCGCCGTGCTCGTTTACCTTGCCGAACTGGAGAGTCGTCCAGTCGACAAATGCCTCCGTGTGAACGTTGAAGTCGGTCACGTCTCGCTTACCGAATACCAAGCCGAGCTGCGAGACACTCTCCTTATAGAAATCGACAATGCGCAGATTAGCAACGTCTCCGGTGATCAGCGCGAAATCGCTGGTTGTGACGTATGCTCGCAAAACACTCTGGTCCGACCAGCCGCGAACGTCCTTACCGCTGCGCTCAAGGCAACGGCGGGCGAAAGCGGCTTCACCGTCGGCGAATACGCCACGCGCTGCCGGGGATAGTTCGGTGCCACGCATACGGCCAAGCAGGGCTTCCACGGCGCTTGCACGGAAGAACGCGGGGTCGTCATAGGTGCCGCCGCCCATGCCCTGCGTTGCGACAACTGGGAAAGTCGGCGTTGCGCTCTGGCGCTCGACCATGCGCTCGAAGTACAGCGTGCGCAACTCTTCGATGTCCGTGCCACCGTCCAAGGCTCGTTCGATCTCGCCCTCGGTGATGACTCCGCGCGTCATCGCGCCAAGGTCACGGATGTCCTTTTGACGCTTGCGTTCAGTGATGAGGTTGCTCTTCTTGAACGAACGCTGTTCGTTTTCGGCGGATTCGATAGGTTCAGGCATTGCAGGGTCCTTTCGGCTTGTTGCTGCGGGATCGGCTGGAACAGCGACTGCGGATAATTCCAGCGGCTCCCAGTCGATTGCGCGAAGGGTCGGCAACTGGCCTCGTTCCCCTTCGGTCTTTTCGGATTTGTGGACGCGGTATCCGACCGAGATAGACAGCGGGTGGCCGTCCTGTAGGTCTTGGAGGATGCGCTCGGCGCTCTCGTGGCGGGATAGCCTGAGCGTGGCGAAAGCCTTGCCACCTTCGATGCGAACGGAACCGGGCACGACTGTGCCAAGGCGGGCGTCCATCGTCGGTTCGTGGCCGTCCAGCAGGGACATGGCGTTGAAGCGGTCCATACGGATGGCTTTCGCCGTGACGGCCAGCTCTTCCATGTAGTAGCCGTCGTCCCACGAGTACCGCTTCACAGCTGCGCCAGTCGTCCAGCACACCTCGACGGTGCGGGCTTCGACGTTCAACGTTGACGAACCGGCGGCAATGCTTGCGGCTCTGGTGAGGAGTTTGTCGCTCATGCTGCGGCCCTCTGTGACTTGCGCCGACGGATGCGTTCCAGATTGGCACGGGCATCCTCAATGGCGCGGTGCAGCGGCAGAACCATAGCCATGCCGACCGAGTCCATGAGGCCTTCGAGGTGACCGGCTGTGAGGGCTGCTACGCGATAAGACTGTTTTTCCGTCTCAACGAACAAGATCCAGCACTTGCGGCCATGCCCTTCGAACACATAACGAACCTCTTGCTCGACTTCCTTCATCAATTCCGCGCCGACCGCCATGGTGAAACCAAGCTGCGCCAGCTCGCCAACGGTTAAGGCTTTCACGATGTCGAGGTCGTTAAGCGGCAACGCCGAACGATTCAAAGCACGCATAAGGCGGCTGGCGGATGGCTCGCTGATGTTCAGCGCCTCGGCAATATCGACTTGTCTCAACTGTTCCACCTATAATCTCCGATTATTGATTAAGCACGACACATCAATTTATTTCATGTAAATCATGTAACTGAAATGAATGAGTCCAAGCAATCTCATCAATGGAGTTTATAAATGACATCGCGTGTTGCTCAACTCCGCCTCCAGCTCCTCGACCAAGCCAGCGGCCCAGCGAAAAAGACTGGGGCCGCGCTCGGTCAGCTGGAGCGCGACATTTCCAAGCTCGGTCGCAATGGCGTGGCTGGTGCGAAGAATCTCGGCAACCAGCTCGACCACCTTCGACAGAAGGCCGCGGCGGCTGGTCGGTTTACCGAACTGCGCAACGGCATGCGCACCACGTTCGATCAATTTCGAACTGCACGATCCCGCGTCAAAGAACTGGAAGCTGCCCTAGCATCGGCAACCGGCCCGACTGGCAAGCTCAAGGCGGAACTGAGATCCGCGCAAAGCACTGTAAAGTCGCTCGGCGCGTCATTCAGGCAACAGGCGGCCGCGGCTCGCGCCACAGAACGAAGTCTTCGATCTTTCGGGTTGAACAGCCGGTCGGCGATTGCGTCGTCTCAAACGGCGATACGCGGCGAGATGGCGAAAACCGTTGCGCAAATGCGTCGTATGCGAGCGGAAGCTGCGAAGCCTGTGCGGCCTGGTCGTGGTGCTGGCGGTGGTTTCTGGTCGGGTGCTGCAAGTGCTGCGGCTGGTGGGTATGCCGCCGGTTCCATGCTGACGCGCCCTGTCGCAAAAGCATTGAGCTATGACGAGACGTTGACTTTTCTCGCTGGCACAATGGCGGGCGATGGCTCTGTAGAGGATAAGCAAGCTGCCAAGGTGCGCGCTTCCGATTCCGTCAATCGGTCACTGCAAGAGTCTGGCGGCACCCGTGATTCAGCGGCGGCGGCATTGAATACCCTCGTCGGGTCCGGTCTGTTCGAAGGGGATTCGGCTTTACAAGCGCTGACACCGATACTGAAAACCGCGTTCGCGTCCGGTGCCAATCCGGAAGATGTTGCGCGAATGGGCGTTGCCTTCAAAAACTCCGGCATTAATTCATCGGAAGACATGCAGCTCGCATTTGATAGCGCTCTTCGAGCGGGCCAACTCGGCGGTTTCGAACTACGTGACATGGCGCGATGGCTGCCCGGCCAGTTGGCACTTGCACGCGGGTCGGGCCTCACTGGCCTTGATGCCGTCAAGTATCTCGCCGCTGCCAACCAGACTCAAATCAAAACGGCTGGCAGCCCTGACGAAGCCGGTAATAATTTAGTCAATACGCTACAGAAATTGAACAGTCGCGAGCTACAAAAGCAAATGGCTGATCAAGTAAAAGCGAGGGACGGCGACCCTAAGAATGAAGATGGCGAGTTTGACTGGCAATCTTACATGGTTAAGCGTCGGCAGTCTGGCGTCTCAGGACCGGAAGCTCTTTCCGAAATACTTAATCGGCAGCTGGAGGATAACAAGCAGTATCAGGAGCTACTCGGAAAGGCTCGTGACTCCAAAAGCAATAACGAGCGTCTGAAGAATATCGAAGGTGCTTTAAACATCGCAGAAGGCAGCACGTTCGGAGAAATATTTGCAGACCGGCAAGCGTTGTTCGGTGCTATTGCACTACAGGTTTACAAAGACCAGCAAAAGCAGATTGAAAACCAGCTTGCCAGTTCTGGCGGTGCCGTCGCAACCGAGTCCGAGTTTGTCAGGTCGCAAGCGTGGTCGAAAGTGCAGGACGTTCGTAATGCTGGCGACCGCGCGAATGAACAAACTTACGACGCGCTTTCCGGTCCGCTCGGGGATCTGGCAAAATCAGCTTCGGACGCCGCCGCCGCGTATCCAAAGCTAACCGCCGGTGCATACGCCGCCGCAACTGCGCTGGGGGCCTTGGCCGCTGGCGCTGGCCTCTACGGGCTGGGGAAGACGGTTCTCGGCGTTCGGCGTGGTGGCGGTGATCGCCCCGGCCCGTGGAAGTCTGGCCCGTCTGCCCCTTCTGGAGGCTCTGGAGGCGGTCGAGGCGGTGTCGGTGCTGGTCGGCTCGGTTTAGGTGCTCTCGGCGCTGTGGGAGCCGTTTTGTCGATTCCGACTGACGAGACCGAGTTCAAACAGTTTGTGCAAGCGAACGCGGAACGCTCCGAACGCTGGAACCGCTACCTTGAGGAAAAAGTCGGAACGCCTCGCTCTTGGCTGGGGATAGGGACCGGTGGTTCATCCGCACGCACATCCGTCGCAACCGGGGAGTCCGATCTCTCGGTCGCAACCATGCGATGGCCGATCCAAGCTCAAGAGGCGATGCGTGGTTATGTGCAAGCGGTCGCGCAAGGCGGCGCTGATGGCGAAGCCAAGGCCAATCAGGCGGCGGCACAGATTACACAAGCCCTCACGATCGACGGCAAGCTGTCGATCGATACAAGCCAGTTAGACTCGGCCATTGCGAAGGCTCGGTTGTTAGGCTCGACAATCGCCACCGCTCGCAGTGGAACCGCTCCAACCGTTTCACCGTCCGGCGGTTCACTTGATCCGAAGCTTGACGGCAAGCGTGCTGCTGGCGGCCCGGTGAAGGCAGGCGGCGTGTACCAGATCAACGAGCGTGGGCAGGAGATTTTCGTACCGGGATCTAACGGAACGATCATCCCGAACCACAAGATCGGTGGCGGCGGGGTGACTGTTCATGCGCCGATCAACCTCGGCGGCATAACTGTCGGTGCTGGCGCAGATGCTGCCAGCATCAAGGCTGCGGTCCAGCAAGGAGTCGATCAGGCTGTCAGTCAGCTTGATGCGAAATTGCGGCGCTCTCTCGAAGTCGCATTCACCAACATAGCTTATGGAGATGCGTGATGCTTATGGCGTGGGGACCGTTCCGGTTCACAGTACCGAACTATTCGGTAGAGACAGTACGCCGGTCCCTGTCGCCGCGTATGGAGAAAAGGGGGCACGAGGCCCCCTTTATATTCGGGTGCTGTTCACTCCACGGCCTGCGGCTTCGGCAGCTGGTCCGCAACCTTCGCCAAGTCCTCGACCAACTTCATGCGGACGGTGTCGATAATGTCTTCAACGCGGCGGCGCTGGCGGACGAACTCGGCCTGTGACAGGCCAGCCTGGTCGATAATCATTGCTGGAATCATGTTCAACGTCGAGACGAATGTTCCTACCAATTCGTCGACAATGCCCAGCGACTCGTCCAACGCGATCAACGAGCCCTCGCGCTTCGCTAAGTCGACTTTCGCCATTTTCGCCCGTGTGCGGTTCAGCTCTTGCAGCTCGGGATCTCGGCGGGATTCCAGCGCAGTGACGTAGCGAGAGACGCTCGGATGAAGCAAGTATTGGCCATGTTCGACCGCGCGCTCGATCACCCCTTCAGTGGCCAACTGCCGGATTCGACGGTCGGTCAGATTCAAAATGGTCGCCAGCTCTTCGCCGGACAGTGTCACTTCTAATGTTTTCAATGTCTTAACTCCTGTTATTCGGAAACGGAAATGGGTTTGAGATTGCGGAATTTACTCAAAGACTGCGCTGCGCAGCACCCGTGGGCGGGAGGGGGTGGGGGGTAAAAGAACCTAGAGCCACACCCCCATGCCAGCGCTGGCTCAGCCGGTCGGCCACTGCGCCCACGTCTCTTGTCCGGCAAGCAAGATCGTCTCGGTCGATAGATCGACGACGTTGTGTTCATCCCCGGCTTGGAGCAACGCGACGTTGACGGCGACGTGATGAACCGGCGTCATGCATAGCAGGCATCCAAACTGCCAGACGCCGAACTGTGTGTCGGGATTGCCTTCAGGTAGTCCGTCGCGGTGCACTCCATCAGAAGCCCATTGCAACCGAACGTCAGTCATAGGGATAACGGCTATCGTTGCGTCTTCCTTCGGCTGTGGCTTTACCTTGGGCGTCCTCATTGTACCGGCCCTCCGGCCTTCGGCCCCTCTGCGTCCATGGCCTTTTCCTCTTTGATCAGGTCTACGATCATTTTGGCGCGGTTCACGGCGGACGCTCTGTCGTCATGCAGCGACATGACATCGATTTGCTCGCCGACTCTGCGAATGACAGCGAAGCTTTTGCGCGGTCTCTCCAGCGCTATCGTCAGCATGTCGCCCGATGCAAACCGGATGCCTTCGAATACGGTTTCGGCTTCGATGACGGCGACGGCGTCTTGCGCCATGCTTTCAATTTCGTGGTTATGGGTCATGGTCTGCCTCCTGCGGCGAATGCTAGCAGTGGTGCGGGGTGGGCATGATTTGACCCCTTCAGTTCGGCAAGCCGCCGCAAAACTAGAGCTCGAAAGTGATCTTCGACGCGGACGCCCTGCCAGCGCTCGCCGCCGTTCTTGATGACGCTCTCGCCAAGGCGACCAGCCTCATGTCTGATCTCGCGATGCTGGATCGCTTGACGCTGCCCGTTTATCTCCGCTGCAAACAACCGGGCGCGGTTTTCCAGATCATTGGGAAATATAACAATTTCAACCATTTAATCCCCCTATGTAGGAGTCAAGTTCTGCCAGATCAGTGCCCTGTATAAACGGTGCCACATTCTGCGACGTATCAGAACTAGCACCAGACGATTGAGTTGGAATCCCATCGCGAAGAGATTTAGGGTTACTCTTAAGATTAAGAAGGGACTCCGTGTCCCTCATGTTGGAGGGACGTGACGTCCTTTTTTCGTGCCGTTCCCACTCGGTTGGCGCAACGATGGAATAGGCGGTCCCGCGCAACGATCTGCCAGAGCCGTTTTGCTTCACTGGGCGTGTGGCAATCTCGGCTAAATGCTTCGGCAAATTGTAAACCTTGAGCGAACGAAGCATACCGTGCCTTATCAGCACGGTGAGGCCGCGCCGTATCTCCGCTGGATCCTCATATCCTGCCAGATCGGCAAGGCGGCTCTGCGACGGCCAGCAATAGCCGTGCGCTCCGGTGGAGAAGAAAATCGCATTGGCAACACGAAGCGCACGTACGCCCAATTCTCGGCGGCGGTTTATGGATTCCAGCCATATAAACCGGGCGGGTTTCGCCTTCGGTTTCGTCGCGTTGAAAATGCTGCGGGCGTCTGCAAGCGTGATTCCGAATAAATACGCGAACGTCGGCAGCGATTTGTAATAGGCCTTAGCGTTAAAATCATCAGCCTTGGAATCCTCAAGTAATGCCTCTGTCGCTGCCTCCAGCGCTTTCGAGTACTGTGACATCACGCTCGTTTCGTCGTCGCCCTGCAACCGGTTGCCGCCGGTCACAGGCTTTTCTTTTAGCTGGGTCATTGTCCGGCCCTCGCAATTGCATCGGCCATGTTACCGGCGTTGCCCAGAAGCACGGCCCACGCTGCGAAACGAAGGCTATGCTTGAAACCCTGGATCAAATTTGTCATTGTGCATTCTCCTTGATGGTGCTTCCAGAGAGGATTTCTGCCCCGCGCGAGGTTCCTGCCAGCGCGGGGTTTTTGTTTGCGGCGTCTGCCTCGATTAGCCGGTTGAGCAAGGACTCGAGTTCGGTGTCGAGCATGGGTCCAGCTATATCGAGGTCGGCGCGCCCGGGCTCCGACAGAAGGAACCAGCCCCCTTTGCGGCTGTGATGCACTCCGGCACCCATGCGGGCGGCTTTGCGGCGAATGCGTTGCTCAAGCGCGATCTGTTTGCGAATGCCGCGCTCGTTGAACATCAGGCGGGTGGTTTTGCTGGTGTGCGCGTATTTCATTGTTGTGTTTCCTCCAGCTCGCAGAGTTTCACGAGCGCAATGTCGATCCTCTGGCACAACGCCACGATGCTGGCGGCGGCGTTTTGTGATGCGCGTGAGATTCCGGGATCAGCTGCGATGCAGGCGCTAAGGGATGAAATTGCTTCGACGAGGTCATTGACGTCGACGAGATGGCCGACGACTTCGGCGGCGTGGTGTTCGGTGGTGGTGGTGGTCATTGAGAAGCCTCCCGCCCTGCGACGAAGCTTTCCAGCCAGCTTTCACGCCAGAATGATCGATTGCCGAGCTTAAGCGGCTTCTTCAACTGACCCGATTGCTGCAAACGGTAAAACGTTGCTTCGGATATACGTCCGAGTCGGGCACGGGCTTCCGCTTTGTCAAGTAGACGATCTTCTGTCAGGGTCTTTTTAGGCTCATTCGTAAGTACTTCTTGGTTTGCGTTGTTCATGTCATAGCCTCTCTTGTTGTTGCGCTATTAATCTGCATCATGCAATTGAGACCATGCAAGAGTTTTTTGTTTTTTCCTGACACGTAGAACCGTGCTTTTAATTCACTCCGTATAAATAAATACGTTACGTACTAATAATACACTTTGAATTATACTTTAAGCCATTGTTATATCGTGATAAATTGAACGCCATTCCACGAATGGCAAAGTTATCCACAGGGTAAAAATATTTTTCGGTACGTTGCGCATTTATTTCGAGCAAAGCTAAATAAAAAAGGGCTAAGCCATTGAGACTTAACCCTAATTAGGAATACCAGAATAATCTGGGTTATTTCGCGTTTTTCCGCATTGGCAGAACCTTTGCGCCGCTGCCGCTGGTGATTGCCGTCAACCGATCCGACCAAAGAGACAGTGCTTCGGCCTTTTCCTTCGCATAATCGTACCTCGCATAAACTGCCGTCGTGACGGTGGCCTTGGTCGTGCTGATATGGTTCAGGCAGTGGCCGATCACATGAGGCGACACCCCGAGCATCTCCATGTGCGTGGCACAGGTGCGGCGAAGGTCGTGAGGCGTCCATGCAGGAACGCCAAGAACATTGCCGTTGACGTCCAAGCGCTTTAACGCCTTCGGGATGCTGTCGGCCCCGGCGGGGCCATGGAATCCCGGGGACGGGAAAATCTCGTCCGGCACGTCGCGGCCCTTCCGTGCTGCCAGTGCCTCAACATCGGCTTGTTGCTCTAGGATGATCTGCATCGCGAGGCTAGAAAGCGGCACCTTATGCTGCTGTTTGTTCTTCGCTCGCTCGCCCGGAATCGTCCATAGCGTTGCATCGTCCGAAAGCTCCTCGCGGGTCATGCCGCTGACCTCGCCAACGCGCTGGCCTGTGATAAGGCAAAGGCGGATGATGCGGCGGGTGCTTTCGCGCATGTCGGCATCGGGCAGGGCCTTCCAGACGATTTTAATCTCGTCCTCGGTCAACCAGCGCTCACGAGGGGCGGTCTCGGTCGGCTTCCGCATGTTCTCGGTCAGGTTCTCGTCAAGATCGCCTCGGCCTCGCGCCCACCGAACCATGGCGCGAATATCCTCAAAGAGTCTGTTCGCTTCAACGTGTGCACCGCGATCCTTCAAAGCGTCAATGCACTTGGTCAGGTCGCGACGGTGGAGGTCGGAAAGTTTCACGTTACCTATGACGCCTTCTGATGCGGTGCTTTTCCCCTTATCGTCTACAAGGGGGTTGCCTTCTGAATCTTTGCCGCTGACGTTCTTTCGTAGACGGCGTGCGATCTCGTCAACGGAGCGGCGGCTGGCAACGGCGCGGGTGAGATAATTCTCGACCATGTCAAAAACCGTCAGAGCGGCTCGCTCGGAGCGTTTCTCCGCTGCCGGGTCATTTCCTCCGGCGACATATCCACGAAGCTCCTTGGCCTGTTTCCGTGCTGCGGCGAGCGTAAATTGCCCGGTGTGCTCCCCGTACTCGCCAAGCTTGTTCCAAACACGTTTTCCAGATGCGTCACTATAGACGAAGTAAAACGTCTTCACCCCACCAGCACCAACGCGGATACATAGTCCTCGTGCCAGCGTGTCGAATAAATCCAGCTTACGAGTACCTTCCGATACTTTCGCGGCCTTGATTGTTTTGTCCGTGAGTTCCAGCTTCGGCATTGTGTCCCTCGACCAACCGGTTACTATGATCTACGGAATGATCTACGGAATTTTGCGAGCTATGTCGAGATGTGTTGACAGAGCTTGACATGAGGAGATGCATCTAAATAGCTGTATTCATTGTGAATTAAACTTTCACAGCGTCTCAGAATATCTCTTGAAATATCGATCGCAACCCTCTGTTAACCGGTTGGTCGCTGGTTCGAATCCGGCCCGGGGAGCCACTTCATTTCATGAGGTTGCTCAATTTTCCACTGCATTCAAAACGAAGTTTCTGGCGCAGTGCACTTTGGTGCGTGACCGAACTACTTGGACACTCTATTGATTGCGGTGTAAGGGCACGCTAACGATTTAGCGAGTTTGTCGGGACGGCGTAGCTAAGCGCTTGAGAGCGCAGGCATTGTACGGTTGGCCATTACCTTCGCGAACGATCAGAATCCCTCCATGTGAGCTCGCCGGCATCATCTCAATTCAAAGCGGATAGATAGCGATGAATCTATGATGCGCCCTTTAACGGGTGACGATATTCATTCTTGCTGAAGCATTTTGAACCAAATCGTTCTTCGCGCGTTGGTTAGCTGTCTGTTAACCATGATTGGAGAGTGGCAATGCCTTGGTATTTTCGTCTCGAATCCGGCTTCGCCGCAGTCTTTGTAATCGCGGTCTGCGCCCACATGTTTGTTCAGTTGATCCGATAACAATTCGGCGTGTTACAAACATTAGGTAACATTGATAGTCAGTAATGGCAGGTCAATTGAATGGCCAGTCACTCGTGTGGGGGAGCGTTGGTTCACGATCTCTTCGAGAGGTCACTGAAGGTTGGGTGATCTGTCGAGAAGACCAACTTGATATGATCAAGTTTGGTGAGTATGCCGTATGAAATCATCGTAACTCTTAGTTTCAGCTGTCGTTGATTCCAGGAAAAGTTCTTGTAACGCCTCACTATTGTGGGAGGCGCGGGACGGATAACTTCTCCGATTCTATTGAGCTCTTCCGCGCTAAAACGAACGAAATTTACACTACACTGGACTTGCCATACGAGATAAAAGTCGAATTTTGAGGGGTAATCTAAGCACCTGCTGGCAACCTCGTACTTGTGACCTACCTCTGGTTCCATATCGCCCGCTTTTGCTGAATCTAGGAGAGATGCTCTGGCGTTAGTGTCAACGATGGCTTCCGCAGTGGCATTCATGCTGCACTGATAGACGTTGGTCCGCACACCAAGGTGGTCAAGTCCGATGCCGTGGCGGATAAGATTGTTGCCGTTGACTTGAACAGGATATCTCGTTTGCTGAGCTGCGGTTCTGTGTACCCAGGCGGAAGACGGTCGGACGCTGAATAATATGGCCTCGGTCAAGCGAAGCAAACTGTGGCCACGATTATCCCGCAGAGCCAATCTTTGTACCGACAGTTCTGACCGGACGCTTCTTTGGGCGCTTCGTACGGGTTGATCCGGGTTTCGATGCTGACGGAAGCAACGGGTTGAAGTCGCCTTGAGCCTTATTGTGCCGGCGTATCGTTTTCTTGCGGCTGAGTAGCTTCGGCAGGCGCGGGAGCAGGCTGTTGAGGTACTGGTGCGGGTTCTTCTGCAAGGACCTCATTTGTCTTGGTTTTTATGTCTTCTGCTGTCTGTTGGCTGATCAGTCCTTGCGATGCGGCAAAGCCGACAACAACTGCGATGACTGCACCCACAAGGGCAGCTTTAAGCTTCGGTGACATAGCTGGCTCTCCTGCCAAGTATAGTTTATGTCCCGCCCGATGCATCAAATCAGTCATACAATACATGCGTCATTTTTTTCAATGGTTTCTCAATTTTTTCTCGCGGTGCTTGGTGCTCTTACACATCGGTAAATAGCTGATCTCGTTCTAAACTAAAGTGACGGGTGACAAATTTTGACCGTATGATAAAAATATACAAAAATAGTGGGAGGGGATAATGTTTGATAAGAAAGGCATAGAAGCGCCTCGTATACGAGCGATTGAATGGATCGAGCAACTTTCGATACCGAGGTTCTTGGTGCTTGTTGCGCTCTGTAGTGCCGGTACGGGCGTGATTCTTAGTCAGCTGATATGAATAGTGGCCGCAAAGTCTTGTTCTTGCGCCGTTGGAGTTCAGAAGTGTTTGAAATATTTCTCATCTGGCAATAGCGGGATTGCGCTTGCCAATTCTGTCGAAATTACAAAGCGTCCAAATTACGTATTTATTGCGCGTTACACGAACACAAATACCACCAAACATGTCTGCAATTTCTTTAGACTTCACCTGCCGAAGCTTTTGTTTTGTTCACGACAACAAACAGAGCCAAGTATGTTCCGCTCGATGTCACACGGGTTCGCCCAATTTTTGCGTAACCATTTGTAATTTATAGGCATTAACTTCCAACATGATGCAACAAGGCTTGCCATGTCGAATTCGACGCTGATCTCAATAGTCTATTGATTTTATATATGGAAATATTGGAGGCCTCGCCCGGAATCGAACCGGGGTGCAAGGATTTGCAGTCCTCTGCGTAACCACTCCGCCACGAGGCCTTCCGTAAGGCAGTTGCCAAATCAGTTGGTAGCGCCTTGGCCCGTTCCAATATTGATACAGATCGGTCTCGTCAAGCCGTTAGAGCCAAATGTAGAAGATTTCTACAAAGGTTTCTTCGCGCTTTGTAATTTCAATGCTGGTCGTCTCGATCTGGCGGCATTTGCGGGCGCGCCAGATTGCCCTTGGAGAAGGTATAGCCGGTTTCGACAACACTCAATCCAAATTTGTTTCGCAGCTTGTCGATGGCATTTTCGGCGACGGCGCGTTTGGTGGCCTGAGTGTCTACTAGATCGGGCGGATCGGCGCGATCACTTGAAGAAAGCTCGCTAACCCCAATCCCTAGCAATCTAAATCGTGTACCATCGAGTTCTTTTTCGAGAAGCTGCAATCCGTGGCGGAAGATTCTATCCGCGAGCTGGGTCGGATCGGAAAGCTGCCGATTGCGCGTACGCGATTTGAAGTCGTGTGTTTTCAGCTTCAAAACGACAGTACGCCCGGCTATTTCACTTGCTTTCAGTCGCCGCGAGACCTTTTCGGCGAGCGCCCGAAGAACAGGAACGAGATCGTTGGCATCCGACAAGTCATTGTTGAAGGTTGTCTCTGCCGAAACGCTTTTCATATCATGGTCCGGCTCGACCTTGCGGCTGTCCTGTCCTCGTGACAAACGGTAAAGACGCTGCCCCATAGTGCCATACGCCTTCACAAGTGCACCTTCTTCCATCGTCTGGAGTTGGCCGATCGACCTGATTCCATCACTTTCCAGTTTGGCTGCGAAAGCCTTGCCTACTCCCCAGATCGTGCTGACGGATCGGTCTCGCAGAAACGTCAGGGCTTCTGCTTCACCGATAACGGAAAAACCGCGCGGCTTTTCGATATCTGATGCAACCTTGGCCAGAAACTTGCAATAGGATAGTCCGATCGAGGCGGAAATGCCTATCTCATCCTCTACGCGTTTGGCGAAACTTGCGAGAACGATTGCGGGTGGAGCCTTATGCAAGCGTTCCGTGCCGCTCAGATCCAGAAAAGCCTCATCGATGGAAAGAGGTTCAACGAGGGGCGTCAGGTCACGCATCATTTGCCGCACTTCACGACCGACGCGAACATACTTTTCCATGTTTGGCTTAACGACGACGGCGTCGGGACAGGCTTCCAGTGCCTTGAACATGGGCATGGCAGATCGCACGCCATGAATACGGGCAAGATAGCAGGCCGTCGATACCACGCCGCGTTTTCCGCCGCCGATGATGAGCGGTTTGTCCCGCAGTTCCGGATTGTCCCGCTTTTCAACTGATGCGTAAAAAGCGTCGCAATCAATGTGTGCCAGAGAGAGCTTATAAAGCTCGCTGTGACGGAGAAGGCGAGGGCTGCCGCATGCATGGCATCGTCTGCCAGTGTGCGATTTTTGCGGCGCAAGGCAGTCGCGGCATACACCTTTTTCCGAACTGTTAGGTGCAATGGTGTCAGCCATGAGGACGAACCGTCTGATGAACATAAAAGGAACATCCTTTTATAGCATCGAAAGGCCGAAGTGCCATGGGGATATATCATCCCGGTTGGTCTTACACTTGACATTGCCGGGAATATCACCAAGTTTAGCAATATGAACAACCGTTTTGCATCCATACTTCATCGGGTTTATCCGATCACGGGATAGCTACCCTCGAGTTCTGCCTAGCGCAGGGGAACTCCGGGGGACGGTACGCCGCTTGTCCAAAAGCGGATTTCAAATAAGCGCTTTCATTAAAATCAATCTGAACGGCTTCGTGCAGAAACAGCACGGAGACTTATTACCTTTCAACAGCAGTGAGCACTCGCCATGAGCGGAAAGAATCGCAAGAAGCCCAATATCGTTGTTAGCGAAATCGACTATGAACGTCTGATGGGGCTGGCCACAAACGTTTCGGAACGTCTCGAGGAGATCGCCGAGGAGTTGATGGTTGAACTTGACCGCGCGAAAGTCGTTCCTGCGAAGCGTTTGCCGCAGAATGTGATTCACATGGGCTCTACTGTGGAGTTTCGCTCCAATGACGGGCAGGAGCGTCGGGTGACTCTGGTATATCCGGGCGAAGCGGATATCGCGCAGGGCAAAATTTCGATTCTCACGCCTATCGGTACTGCGCTGATCGGCCTTGCACCCGGCCAGTCGATTTCCTGGACGGCACGCGATGGCAAGCAGCACGAGTTGAACGTATTGTCGGTTTCGAATGAAGCCCAGGTTTCTGCAGCAAATCCTGCTGCTGAATAGTTAGCAAAAAGCCCGGCAGTGTCGGGCTTTTAATTTGCGGATCGAAGTCTTTTCTAAAGGTGCTGGTTCAGCCCGCCGGGCAGATATGACAAGGCTTTCTCAATTGTTGCCGGATCACGGCCGGCCTCTTCGCAGTAGCGCAGCAGCGTCGGCTCATGTGTCAGAAAAAATTGTAATATCCCCGCCAGAAAGCCAGGTTCACGTGCTGCCTGCCGGATCGACGCAGCTTCAATGCCTGTCAGGGCGAGGAAGCGAGGCAGCAGGTCCTTGTCCTGAGCCAACCACGCCAACGCTTCAATGGCGATCGCTTCCGCATCCGCCTGGCTCATCAGCGTTTTCATGTGGTTTCTCCGCTTTTTCTGTTGCTTTGCCGAATGTGTAACGGTCGCTCAGTCGAGGAACAATGGAATTATTTGCCTTTCATCAATGAAATGAGGTTAAACTACCCGCAGTCTAAGAAGTGGGGACTCTCTGGCGGATAAGAAAATCGAGCAAATGCCGGGTTGCTGCAGGGAATAAGACCAAGGAATTTTCGATGCCGAAAAGCGTGATGATTGTCGAAGACAACGAACTCAATATGAAGTTGTTTCGCGATCTTATCGAAGCCAGCGGATATGAGACCATCCGGACGAGAAACGGGCTTGAGGCGCTCGATCTTGCGCGCGAACATCGACCTGATCTGATTCTCATGGACATACAGCTTCCCGAGGTGTCGGGACTGGAAGTCACAAAATGGCTGAAAGACGATGACGAGTTGCGGCACATTCCGGTTATTGCCGTGACGGCTTTTGCAATGAAGGGCGACGAGGAGCGTATTCGGCAGGGCGGCTGTGAAGCCTATATATCCAAGCCGATATCGGTGCCGCGCTTCATAGAGACAATCAAATCCTATTTGGGCGACGCTTAGCGGAAATCAGGGCGAGGGGCATCATGACTGCACGAATTCTCGTCGTTGACGATGTGGATTCCAATGTAAAGCTCCTCGAGGCAAGGCTCCTCTCCGAATATTATGAGGTTATTACGGCTTATAGCGGTCCTGAAGCCATTGAGCTTTGTCTGGGCGGCCAGATTGACGTCGTTCTTCTAGATATATTGATGCCGGAGATGGACGGTTTTGAAGTGTGTCGTCGATTGAAAGATGATCCACGTACGTCCAATATTCCTGTTGTGATGGTGACGTCGCTCGATGGTGTCGATGACAAGATTCGCGGCCTTGAAGCTGGCGCCGACGACTTTCTGTCAAAGCCCGTCAGCGATCTTCAGTTATTGTCGCGTGTGAAGAGCCTGGCGCGGCTGAAACTGGTCTCTGATGAGCTTTTCCAGCGAACGGGCACGGTTGCGGACGCTGAAGTGGAAACGCTGCTGGCAAGCAAGATGGGCGGGAATTATGCCGATAAGGATGAGGTCGCCCGCATTCTCATAGTTGATGAGGACGAACTGGCGGCTGCACGCCTTCGTCTCATTCTTGGAGAGACCTATCGTGTCGATGTGGCCAGCGATGCCAACACGGCTTTGATCCGGGCGATAGATACGGATTACGACAGTATCGTTGTTTCAGCCAACTTCACTTATTACGATCCGCTGCGCCTTTGTTCGCAGTTGCGAACCATTGAACGCACAAGGCTGGTGCCGATCATTCTCGTTGTTCGGGAAGATGAGGGCGCGCTCGTGGTGCGTGCGCTGGAGCTTGGCGTAAATGACTATCTGATGCGTCCGCTTGAGAAGCTGGAGCTGTTTGCGCGCTTGCGAACCCAGATCAAACGGAAGTGTTATAACGATTTACTGCGGCAGAGCCTGAACCGTACGATCACCATGGCGGTGACGGATAGTCTCACAGGGCTGCACAACCGCCGCTATCTCGATACACATATGCCTGTCCTGCTGACCCGCGCCATGGGGCGCGAGCGGCCATTGTCAGTCATCATGCTCGACTTCGATCACTTCAAACGGATCAACGACCAGTACGGGCATGATGCTGGTGACGATGTTCTTCGCGAATTTGCGACGCGCCTGCGCAAGAATATTCGTGGGATGGATCTCATGTGTCGCTACGGCGGGGAGGAGTTTGTCGTCGTTCTGCCGGATAGCGATGTGGAGGCTGCGAAGGCTGTTGCCGAGCGAATCCGGATTGCTGTGTCAGACACGCCCTTTGCGGTTGCCAACGGCAAACACAAGGTCAACTTGACCATCAGTATGGGTGTTGCAGGGCTGAGGCTGATGGGGGATAGCGCTGACGCTCTTTTCTCGAGGACAGATGCTGCGCTCTATCAGGCAAAGAAAGGTGGTCGCAACCGCATTGTCTCTTCGGCAGCCTGAAGAATCCACGAAGCTGGAAACAAAAAAGCCGTCTCGAAAGAGACGGCTTTTTATTTCAATCATCTTGTCGATGACGACCGAAAACGAATTACTTGATCTTCGTTTCCTTGAACTCGACGTGCTTGCGCGCAATCGGGTCGTACTTGGTCTTTGTCATCTTTTCCGTCATCGTGCGGCTGTTCTTCTTCGTTACGTAGAAGAAGCCGGTGTCAGCGGTCGACAAAAGCTTGATCTTGATCGTCGTAGCCTTGGCCATATCGAATTACCTGCTCTGTATCTTTGCCGGAGCATGATCTTGCCGAAAATCGGTTCCCAATTCTCGGGATCATGCTCAATGGATGGAAACCTCCAGCGATTCCGGTAATCTCATCCGGCAGCGGAAATTTGGCGCGACACTACGTATTGGCGGCGAAAAGTCAAGCCCGCTTCTTCCTCAAAAGCAGCCTTCCTGCTGCAAAGAGTGCATATGCGGCAAAAAACACACCGAGAGTCATGGGGAATCCTTTTGGTCCCAGCATGTCCATACCGACACCAACGGCTTGCGGTCCTGCAAGCATGCCGATGGCATAACAGAACACGAAAGCGGCATTGGCGGATGCCAGCTCACGTCCCGTCAGCTCGGAGCCGAGATGCGCGAGGCCGATCGTATAGAGACCAGCCACTACACCACCCCACAGGAACAGAATGGCTGCCATGAGATACCAGTGCTGCATGAGATAGGGCAGGGCGATCATACCGATCAGGCCCGTCGTGGCGCAGAAGAGCAGAAGTTTGCGGCGATCCGAAATGCGATCGCTGACAAGGCCTAATGGAATCTGCATCAACACATTGCCGAGGCCGATCATCGTAAGCAGAAGTGCTGCGTCTGCTTCCGGATAACCGATACGCGCTCCGAAGACTGGAAAGAGGGCAAAGCCGCCCGTTTCCACAGCGCCGAAAACAAAGACAGCCATGGTTGCAGTCGGAACGGCAAAGATGAAGGGTAGGAACGGTACGTGTTCGCCTTCTTCGAAATCGGGACTGTCGCGCCATGCGAATGCAACCGGTATGAGGGCGATCAGGATGATGACGAAGCCGACATAGAAAGGCAGTCCGCCCGTGCTCCCGATTTTCGAGAACAACCACGGTCCGAGCGCAAAGCCCAGCGAAAGTGATGTTGAATAGATTCCAAGCACGAGCCCGCGCTTTTCAGGTGGTGCGGAGGCGTTGATCCAGTACTCGGACAAAACGAAAAGCACGGTCAACGCGAAATGCAGGACGATGCGCAGCGCAAACCACGCCCAGAGCGGTTGAAAGAAGTGGAAGCCGAGAAAGGCTCCGCTTCCGATGATGAGCATAAGGAAGATCGCCTTGACCACACCCAGTCGTGCGGCGATGGGGGCGGCAAGGGGAGCCGCAACGATGGATGCCAGTCCTGCCACGGCAGTGTTAGCGCCTATCAGACTGGCGGAATGACCGCGGCTTTCCAGAAGAACGCTCAACAGCGGAATGCCCAGCCCAATTGCTGCACCAACTGCACTGATCGTGGCAATGGCTGCTGCAAGCGAACGCCAGTGCATCTGGCCCTCAGCCGGCCTGCCGCCAGGTTCTTGCGGGACAAGATCGGCGGGTTGGATTTCTTTATTCATCGGGTTCAGATCACTTCGCGAATGAAGCGGCCATGCCGCTTCCAATATTGTACCACCGGCAAGGTGGCTGGCAGTTCAAATTCGGTATCCGTTAGAAGCACGCGCGCTTCTTTCAAGATCGCCTGAGTAATATGAGCGACGTCGAGTGTATCGATTTGATCAATGGAAACCCAATCGAGGTCTTCCAGTTCGCCACTGGGAACGAGTGGCTGCTGATCGAGCTCCGGTATATGATCGCGAAATGCGATAAAAAAACGGGTGTCGAAACGGCGAACATAGTCCGGGGGCGTTACCGCGCGAGCAAAATAGCGCAGGCTGTCCAAAGCCGGCATCATGCCTTTATCGAGGAAGGTCGACCAGTCGTGATGTGTGGGCAAAGCAACCGGTGCTGAGATCGCTTGCCCGATGCGAAGGCCAGTCTCTTCAAAGGTTTCGCGAATGGCACATAGGCCGAGTGCACGGGCGCGACGCATCGATGCACGAGCCCCCATGCCTGCGAGCAGCTTGGCAACATCATTACTATTCAGTTCAGCCGCGGCAGCGATAGCGCCGTCTACAGGATCGGCACGACCACCCGGAAAAACAAACTTTCCGGGCATAAAGGCGAGGCTGGCGTGGCGTCTGCCCATGAGAATTCGCGGCTTGCTGCCCGACCGGTCGACAAGCAAAAGGGATGCGGCATCACGCGGTCGCAAAGCTTTCACGGCTTTAGTTGAAGTGGACGGGGGCTGAACCATGGCAGTCATGGTGACCTTCAGGTCACGTCGCCATATTCACCTTCGCCCTTACCTCCGAAACCATGCATGTAGAGCGCCCATTGCAGGCCGATGGTCGCTCCCTTCATAGGTTGAAGCAGCAGCAGCGACATGATCACAGTCAACGGTCCCCAGATCGCCATATGAGCCCAGAGTGGCAGATTGGTGGTTGCTTCCACACCCATGAAAGCGCCTACAACCACGTGCCCCACGATCAGAATGGTGAGGTATGCAGGAAGGTCGTCGGCACGTTGTTCCGTGTAGTCTTCGCCACACACGGAACACTGCGCCACTGGCTTCACAAACGACCGGAAAAGCTTTCCTTCACCACAATGCGGGCAACGTCCGCGAAAGCCGCGCCACATAGCTTCACCCAAAGGGCGTTTCGGGTGAGCGGCCTTGGGGCTTTCGCCACCGAAAACCTGAACATTCTGCGCGGAATTGGCCTCTAGCGTGCTCATCAGCGACCTCTTCTCTTCTGACGCGGAATACCCGCGGGTTTACCCCTTCGCCCACGCATCGTCCGGCTTGCCTTATGATGCGAGCGGGTCGCCATCGGCAGGGGATGCGGTTCCGAAACCATCTCAAAGCGAAGCGCGCCCGCAACGGGGAGCGCTTCTACAAGCCGAACCGTCACTGTATCACCAAGCCGGAAGCCTTTACCGCTCCGTTCACCGGCAATCGCATGGTTCGCTTCGTCATATAAATAGTATTCATGACCTAAAGTTGAAATGGGTACCAGCCCATCCGCGCCATATGTCGCAAGGTTCACGAAAAGACCGGCCCGCGTTACGCCCGTCACGCGCCCTTCATATTCGTCTCCAAGATGTGCGGCGAGAAAATGTGCAATGAGACGGTCAACAGTTTCACGCTCGGCCAGCATGGCGCGACGTTCGGTCGAGGAGATGAGCGCGGAGATTTCTTCGAGATGCGCTTCCTCCTCTGTCGTTAGTCCGTCACTTCCAAGGTTCAGGGCCTTGATCAGAGCGCGGTGAACGATGAGATCGGCATAACGGCGGATCGGCGAGGTGAAATGCGCATAGCGGCTCAAATGCAGGCCGAAATGTCCGATATTATCAGGGTTATATTCCGCTTGGCTTTGTGTGCGCAGCACGACCTGATTGACCAGTTCTTGATGATCCGAGCCTTCAACGGCTTCAAGAATCCGGTTGAACTGCGCGGGTTGCAGCTCCGCGCCTTTGGCAAGACTCAGATCAAGCGTACGCAGGAATTCACGTAGGGTTTCCTGTTTGGCAAGAGCCGGAGCATCATGAATGCGGAAAATCAACGGCTGACGGTGCGCTTCCAATGTTTCTGCAGCAGCGACATTCGCCTGAATCATGAACTCTTCGATAAGCTTGTGTGCATCGAGCCGTTCAGGAACGATAACCTTGTCTACCTTGCCATCGGGCGTGAGCAGGATTTTCTTTTCCGGTAAATCGAGTTCCAGCGGTTCGCGAGCATCGCGCCCACGCTTCAGCACAGCATAGGCGCCCCACAGCGGTTTTAGTATGCCGTCGAGAATGGGCGTGGTCTTGTCATCCGGCGCGCCGTCAATGGCAGCCTGGGCTTGCGAATAGGCAAGCTTAACCGCCGATTTCATCATGATGCGATGGAACTTGTGCGATTTCTTGCGCCCGTCAGCCGCAAAGATCATACGGACCGCAAGGGCAGGGCGATCTTCCAGTTCGCGCAGCGAGCAAAGATTGTTTGAAATCCGTTCGGGAAGCATCGGCACGACCCTGTCCGGGAAATAGACCGAGTTACCGCGCTTCTGTGCTTCACGATCAAGCGCGGAATCTGGACGGACATAGGCGGCGACGTCAGCGATAGCCACGATGACAATCTGGCCGCCCGGATTCTCAGGATCCTTGTCCGGCTCGGCGTAAACGGCGTCGTCATGATCTTTGGCGTCAGCCGGATCAATG